>SFID01000160.1 GCA_004555425.1 Bacteroidales bacterium | reverse complement strand
CTTTCCCTCGGTCTCAAGTTCGCTGGTACTCGCATTCGAGTAGTCGTAGAGCGCGCAGATTTCGTCAATTCCGAAAAGTGTTTGTTTGTGGCTAACGTTTCCGTTCTCGTCAGCGTAGAAATGGACGATTGCGCGGTTTTCGAGTTGACCAGTTCCAGCACACAGCAGGTGGTTTACACACCGGTGAACCGACGTGATCGTGAAGTCTAGCAAATCCGAATCGACCTTGTTCGCGTAGTCGACTATGGGAGGCATGGACAGCTCGATATAGCCGTCCATCCTCCTCATTGCCAGCTTTCGACCGTTTGCCTTGGCACAGGACATGAGACCGCTATATCCGTCGCAAAAGCGGGAAAAGGTGTAACTAACGGTAGAATCGTCAGAAGACGCTTTAAACAGGCTCTCAAGCCCCATACGCGCTATCAGCGAGGTAAGCACATCGCCCACCTTGCCGTTGACGGTCAGATACCCACTGCCAGAATCGGGCGAAAGCCTGCGTCCAGCCAATATGCCGTGCCACGTGCGCCCCTTGCACTCGACCGTGCCGGTAGCGCCGCGCCCCGACCCGCGCTTAACCTGGTCTATTACTCCGCCGTATTCAGTTGCGTCGATATAGACCAGCTGTCCAGCTGCGGGTGCGCTCTTCTCCTCAACGGTTAACGTGAGGGCATTCTCGTCCGCGCCGAACGCTACGTCGAGCGTGAAATCTTCAATCTCACGAACGTTGCCGAGCTTGGTATCAGCCACTACTAGCACCACGGCGGCTCGCCCTCCTCCTCGTACCACGTGAGGTCAAAGCCAAAGCTCATGTCCCATGCGACCTCATGCGAGCCAGTCGGTATCGGCTCGAAGATATACTCGCCGCTGCCCAACCCGCCGCCACGGTGCGCCTTTGCGAAGGCGTCGATAACAGCGCCGTCCGCATCCGTGATAGTAACGGTGCGCGAAATCGGGTCGATAGTCATGTAGCCGCCCTCTGGCACGGTCGCGTCTACCTTGTACCAGCTCTCGCCGATACGGATTGCAGGGTTTACCGCCGTGCCGTAGATGGTCAGCTTTACGGGACTTTCCAACCACTCCCCCGCTTCGATGGAGGACGTGGTAAGCGGGATGCCGAGGTCATAAGGAAGGTCATAGGGCAAATCGAGGTATTCATAGCTATCGGCGCTCACGGTAAGCGGCAAATACTCGACCGTGTGCGGCTTGCGCCAAACGCCGTCGAGCAGCACAACCGTGAGCGTCATGGTCACGACAACCTCGTTGATGTCAGATGGCTCAGCCTTAACGATATACGCGCGTTGTCTCCAACCGTCCGCGATGATGGTTCCGGGCGTGCCCTCCATCATGTCGCGGTCAGCCACGCGCCTTAGCGTGTTCGCCCTGGCGCGGTCGATAACTTTCAGCTCAATCTCGCATTCCCGCGCATCGCGCGAAATGCCTGAAAGCGAGCGGTAACCAACCGTATAGCTCCATGCTCTGCCGCGAATCGCCGCAGCAGTTCCGGCGAAAACGCCGTCAGCGTCAAGCTGCACATGGATTGAGCCTGTGCCAGATACGTACTCAAGCTTACGCATAGGCAACCGCCTTCCTTACCTTGCGCCCGAAATCGCTCTCGCCCATGACGGGCGTGCATTCGGAGATGATCGCGGGTAGGTTGTCCCCGAGCCAGCTGATAACAGCCGCCGCCGATTCATCGCGCGATGCCGATACATCCATAGCCACTCGCGCTGCAGCGGACTTGATGCCGCTCACGCCGCGAGAAGATGCGCTGAAGTCAACGGGCTGCGCGACAAGCGCGTCGTTAACAGTACCCATAGCCCTTTCGGCCATTGCAGCTGTGGAGGAAGCGGCACCGACAATCGACTTGCCGAAGTCACCCATGAGCGCCTTGCCTGAGTACGTGGTGTATCCATGTCCCGAGAACGGGCCCCATTTAGCGGGCGAGAACGGGAACAGGCCACGAATCTTCTCGACCGCTCCAGACACTGATGATGTAACGGTGCCGATTGCGCCCTCGATACCATCTTTGAGGCCGTTGATAATCGACTTGCCCGACTCTACCAGCCAGGAGCCAGCACCTGAGAAGAAACCGACGATCTTATCCTTGATTCCGGTGACGGTCGTGTATACGGAGTCGATTCCACTAGTCGCAGCACCCTTGATGCCGTTCCAAATTGAAGAGAACGCCCACTTGATGGCGCCCCACGTACCAGACCACACACCGCTGATTGTGCTGAGAACCGAGCTGATGATGGATGACACAGCGCCAATCGCCGCGCTGACGATGTTTTGGATGCCAGTCCACACGGTCTCAATGATGGACTGAATACCCGTCCACACTCCATTCCAGTCGCCGTTGATGGCGGCGAGGACGGTGCCAATGACAGCGTTTATTACCTGCATCACGGTCGTGAT
>SFID01000093.1 GCA_004555425.1 Bacteroidales bacterium | reverse complement strand
ACCCACCCGAAGCCCAAACACCAGGGCGAAGCCCCCAGACTCTTCAAGGGGTTTATCTTGGTTTTTGTCTTTCATATCTGATACAAGCCTAAAGCAACGCGCGGTACATTGACTCGCATTCTGGAACGACCTGAGTAGTTATCATTTCAGGGGAGTCCATTTCCACAATCAAACGATGAGGTTTTACGCACACGATTCGGATTAAAGCTATATTATTTGTACCTTTGTCGGGGAAATAATTCAGCTATTCCATTCACTTATTCTTACTATGTACGATATTCAACTCAACGAAAGCGGCAGCCGCCACCTCATCGTGACGGAAGAGAATATGGCCACGCTCCAAAAGTACAATCTCCTCTCGGGCCTTGTAGATAGCACGGGCTACGTCACCGAAAGCGTGCTGGACCGCCTCAAGCTCAACATCCGCTCGCTCATCGCCTCTTCTACGGAGAACACCAAGGACCTGCTGGACCTCTGCATCGACGTCATCTATCACGACAAGATGAAAGCCTATGGCCTGCGCAACCTCATCGAAGCCTACCACCAGTGGGAAGAAAGTCGCTGCGCTTCTTAGTTTCAACACAGCCTGCAACTGCTAGTTTGATAGTCTAGGAGTAACGTGAAAGTACCGCACCGCGCTTGCAAGGTGTGAGTACGGAGTTCGTTCTCATTGAAAGCACAATGTATCGCACGTTGCTTGCAACGTGTGACACAGCGGTTTTTTCATGTGTTTTAGCTCATTAGAAATACATATTTCCTTTTCCTCTGAGCCACACGTTGCAAGCAACGTGCGGTACATTGCCCTGCAATGAGGACGAACAGCCTACTATCAATGAGGACGAACTCCGTACTCACACCTTGAGCAAGCAAGGTGCGGTACTTTCACGTCACTCCTAACTCCTAACTCCTAACTATCTACATCTTGACTCCCCTAAAAAGCGCATTCCTACCCACCACCCGCAAGGAGATGGAGCTCCGCGGTTGGGACGAAGTAGACGTTGTCCTGTTCTCGGGCGATGCCTACGTGGACCATCCTTCCTTTGGCACTGCCGTCATCGGCCGCTTGATTGAGGCCGAAGGCTACCGCGTGGCCATCGTTCCGCAACCCGACTGGCACGGCGACTTCCGCGACTTTCGCAAGTTGGGCCGTCCGCGTATGTTCTTCTGCATTTCTGCTGGCGTGATGGATTCGATGGTCAATAAATATACGGCCAACCGCCGCCTGCGCTCCGAAGATGCCTACAGCCCCGACGGACGCCACGATATGCGGCCCGAATATCCCACCATCGTCTATACGCAGATTCTCAAAGAGCTCTTCCCCGATGTGCCCGTTGTGCTGGGCGGCATCGAGGCTTCGCTGCGCCGCGTGGCCCACTACGACTATTGGCAGGAGCGGCTGCGCCCCTCGATACTCTGCGACAGCGGGGCCGACATGATTGTCTATGGTATGGGCGAACTACCCACGGCGGCCCTGCTCCACCTGCTGGACGATAAACTGCTGCACGGACGGCCCGAAGCACTGGTGACGACAAAGGATTTCCACCAACTGCTGCGCAAATGTCCCGTGCGCCAGACCGTCACCCTGCATAGCCGCGCTGACATCCCCGGCGGCATCCGCGAAGACGACATCCTTCTGGCCTCCTACGAGGAGTGCTGTCGGCAGCCCCAGTTGCAGGCGGCCAATTTCCGCCACGTGGAGGAGGAGAGCAACCGCCTGCATCCGCAGCGCCTCATCCAGCAGACGGGCAACCAGTACGTGGTGGTGCATCCTCCCTATCCGCCGATGACCACCGAGCAAATCGACCGCTCGTTCGACTTCCCCTATACCCGTCTGCCGCATCCCAAGTACAAGGGCAAGCGCATTCCAGCATACGAGATGATAAAGTTTTCGGTCAATCTGCACCGCGGTTGCTTTGGCGGCTGTGCCTTCTGCACCATCTCGGCCCACCAGGGGAAATTTATCATGAGCCGCTCGCCCGAAAGCATCCTGCGCGAGGTGCGCGCCATCACGGCCATGCCCGATTTCAAAGGCTATCTGAGCGACCTAGGCGGTCCTTCGGCCAACATGTACGGCATGCGCGGCCGCGACCAACGCCTTTGCGGACAATGCAAGCGGCCCTCGTGCATCCACCCCAGCGTCTGCCCGAATCTGAATGCCGACCACCAGCCGCTCATCGACATCTATAAAGCCGTGGATGCCCTGCCCGGCATCAAAAAGAGCTTTATCGGTAGCGGCGTGCGCTACGACCTGCTGCTCCATCCCTACAAAGACGAACGCCTGCGCGCGGCCGCCGAGCGCTACACCCGCGAACTGATTACGCGCCACGTCAGCGGACGATTGAAGGTGGCTCCCGAGCACACTTCCGACCGCGTTTTGAAACTCATGCGCAAGCCTTCCTTCAAACTCTTCTACGACTTCAAGCGAATTTTCGATCGCACCTGTCGTGAGGCCGGGCTGCGGCAACAGCTGATTCCCTACTTCATCTCCTCGCACCCGGGATGTACGGAGGAAGACATGGCCGAACTGGCAGCCGAAACCAAACAACTGGATTTCCAACTGGAACAGGTGCAGGACTTCACGCCCACACCCATGACCGTCAGTACGGAAGCCTGGTACACGGGCGTGCACCCCTACACGCTCCAACCGATACCGTCGGCCAAGAGTGCGGATGAGAAACTCCGCCAACGTATGTTCTTCTTCTGGTATCGCCCTGAGGAGCGCGCCGCCATCATCCGCGAACTCAGGCGTATCCACCGCGAGGATCTCATTGCCCGCCTCTATCCCGCGGGCGGCCATCCCGCCAGTCCGGCAAACGGCAAAGAAAAGGGCAAGCGGCCCAATCGGCCTGCTCGCCCACCTAGAAAGAAATCGTAAATGCCAGCCCACGATGATTGACACCCATACCCATATATACACAGAAGACTTCCGCGATGATGAAGCGGAAGTCATTGAACGAGCGCGCCTTTGCGGCATCGAAGCCATACTGCTGCCCAACACGGACGTAGCCTCCCTGCCCGACGTCCTGCGGATGTGTGGCAACTATCCCGACATTTGCCACCCGATGATTGGACTGCATCCCACGGAGATGCCCGAGAGCGGTGTCGGGGAGGCTCTGGACCAGCTGGAAGCCCAGTTGTTTGCTGCCAGCGGTCAGTTGCCCCCGAACTCGCCCTACGTTGCCGTGGGCGAAATCGGCATGGACCTCTATTGGGACACCTCGCGCGAGGAGGAACAACGCGCAGCCTTCGTCCGCCAACTGGAATGGGCAGTCCGCGCGCAGTTGCCCGTGAGCATTCATGCCCGCTCGGCCCATCGCCAAACGATTGAGGCGCTACGGCCCTTCGTCTCCGAACTGCCTGGCGGCGTATTCCACTGTTTTGGTGGCACTGCCGACGAGGCGCGCGAACTCCTCGAAACTTTTCCGCGCTTTGCCCTTGGCATTGGTGGCGTGCTGACGTTCAAGAAGTCGCCCCTGCCCGCCGCGCTCCGCCTGGCCGTTCCGCTCAATCGCCTTGTCCTAGAAACGGACGCGCCTTACCTGGCACCTACACCCTATCGCGGCAAGCGCAACGAGCCGTCCTATCTCTTGCAGGTCGTGGAGCACCTGGCGCGGCTCTATGAGGTGACGCCCGAGGAGGTGCGCCGCGTCACGACAGCCACGGCTCGCGCGATTTTTCGCCTTCCTGCATCGCCCGCCGAGGCATAGCGAATATGCTGACGGCCTAGCGCACCATGATTTGCAGGAGCAACGGCAGGTGATCGCTGGTGCCGCCATGATAGATTGACCCTTGGAAAGTACGGTGCGGCTTGACCCCTTCCCAGCTATCTGTCTCGCGCTCCAGCAGGAAAGGGAAGGAAAGGATGCGGCAGGCTTCGGGAGCCACAGACAAATGGGGATGCTGATTGAGCAAGGCTTTGTTGACGATGATATGGTCGAGACGATTCCAATGTTTCTGGTATTTGTACGTGCCGCGAACGCCCAGCGATTCGTCGGTAAGGTTGGCCGACAGGTTGACGTAGGGGGCAGACGCTTGCTTCTCCCCTCCCCTGCGCCGCTTGTCGGTTTGCTGTGTTTGGGGCGCGGCACCTAGCACCTGGCAAACGCTTCTGTTGTCGGGTTCATCGTTGAAATCGCCCGCGATAACCACGGCAGCGTGGGCGCGATGGCGACATAGGCTATCGGCCAAACTACGTATGCGCGCCGCCACCCTACAGCGGTACGCCGCCGTGCGAGCTGCGCGACCGCGGCGGCTGGGCCAGTGCGCCACAATGACATCCAGAGTGTCGCCCGTCAGGATGCGGCCCGCCACATGGAGCACATCGCGGGTGGGCCGTTCGTTTCGCGCATCGTAGGCAATGCAAAGCGTATCAACGCTGACGGGCAGAAAGCGCTCGGGCTGGTAGAGCAGGGCCACGTTGATGCCGCGGCGGTCGCGGCTATGAGTAATCAGAAAACGATAGCCCAAGCGCGCCATTCGTGAATGCTCCGTCAGGTCGCGCAGAACCGTATCATTCTCCACCTCGCAAAGGGCCACGAGATCGACAGGCCTATCGCCGCCCGCCGCCAAGATAGCGCGGGAGAGATGGGCCAGTTTCCCGCGATAGCGCAGGCTATCCCAGGCGCAGGCCCCCGTAGGCAGAAAATCGTCGTCGGCAGTCAGCGGATTGTCCGCGAGGTCGAAGAGGTTCTCCACGTTGTAGGTCATCAACCGATATTGCTCGGTCTGCGCTTGCAAGGGGAGTACGGCCATCAAACATAGGGCGCAGCACCACCCGAATGTCCATTTCAAACTATTCATGATGATAGGGTTCGCCGCGCAGGATAGTCATGGCGCGGTAAATCTGCTCGACAAAAAACAGGCGCACCATCTGGTGCGAAAAGGTCATGCGGGAAAGGCTCACCTTCTCGGCTGCCAGCGCGTAGATGGCTGGTGCAAATCCGTAGGGGCCGCCCACGATGAACACCATTCGGCGCGCCACGGTGTGCTGGCGTTGCTGCAGATAATTGGCAAACTCCACGCTGCGAAATTCCTTGCCTCCCTCGTCCAGCAGTACGATATGGTCGCCATCGCGCAAGGATTTGCGGATGAGTTCTCCCTCGCGCTCTTTCTGCTGCTCGGGGGTGAGGGATTTCGTATTCTTGAGTTCGGGAATCACCTCCAAACTGAAGGGGATGTAGTGGCCCACGCGGTCGGCGTATTCCGCCACAAGGGAGTCAATACGCTTGTCCGTGGTTTTGCCGATAAGGATAAGATGAATTTTCACGGTCCACAGATTTTTCTGGTTGGTAAGAAGGAGCAGGATGCTGTCCAAACGGGCTGCGAAGCAGTGCATCCCCTTTGCAATTCAACGCAAGAGGAGCGAGGAATCCCGCCTTCTGTCCACCGCTATACCTTATTATATATAGGGGTGGGCGCTCGGTATTCCTCGCTCCTCTCTTTTGTTATCTGCAATTACTCATAAGCAGCCTTACGCCTTGAGTGCGCGCTTCAGGCGGCGCTTGGGCTTCTCCTCAGTGGCGGGCTTGTCCACCTTCACGCCAGCCAATTCGGGGTCAATCATGATACGGCCGCAGTATTCGCACACGATAATTTTTTTGCGCATACGTACGTCCAACTGACGCTGGGGCGGAATTTTGTTAAAGCAACCTCCGCAGGCATCGCGCTCCACATAGACAATGCCAAGACCATTGCGGGAGTTCTTGCGAATGCGCTTGAAGGCGGTCAGGAGGCGGGGCTCAATGCTCAGTTCGAGGTTTTTGCTCTTCTCGCGGAGCTTTTCTTCCTCGGCTTTGGTCTCGGAGATGATTTCGTCGAGTTCAGATTTCTTCACTTCGAGGTCGGTGCGGCGCTCCAAGAGGGTGTTGGCGGCAGTGGCGATGTCGGCCTGCTTGGTGTCGAGGTTGCGGTTGGCCTCGTTGATTTTCTTGTTCTGGAGTTCCACCTCAAGCGACTGGAATTCGATTTCCTTACTCAGGTTGTCGTATTCGCGGTTGTTCTTGACGTCGTTGAGCTGCGCCTTGTAGCGTTCGATGGATGCTTGTGCCTCCTCAATTTTTCCACGACGCTGAGCGATGTCTGCCTTGAGGGCTTCTACATCCTCGTTGTACTTTTCGATACGATGCGTGAGGCCTTCGATTTCGTCCTCGAGGTCCTGCACTTCGAGGGGAAGTTCACCACGCAATGTGCGAATCTTGTCAATCTCCGAGAGCATAGTCTGGAGTTGGTAGAGATTCTTGAGTTTTTCTTCGACGGTCATTTCCGTCACGTCTTTCTTTGCCATAATATTATTTGGAGATATTTGTTATCAGTTTGGTAAGGCTGGTGCGTTGCTGTGTCTGCCTGTGCGCGGCCCCTACACCATATATAATATAGGATTCGTATTGACCCGCGTCTGCTCAACGCGCAGTTGGGGGAATTGCTCGCGCAGGATGTCGCCCATCAGGTCAATGGTAAATTGCTCGCTCTGGTAGTGGCCGAGTGCTGCGAGCCAAATCTTGTCCTCGTATCCAAAGAAATGGTGATAGCCAATCTCGCCCGTGAGGAATACATCT
This sequence comes from Bacteroidales bacterium, assembly GCA_004555425.1. Lineage (GTDB taxonomy): Bacteria > Bacteroidota > Bacteroidia > Bacteroidales > Bacteroidaceae > Alloprevotella. Next base: position 4,359 of record SFID01000093.1, on the reverse strand, counting down.
GCTCCTTCGGCCACGGCGCGGTCGGCCAGAAAATCGCCTGCGCCGCCACAAACGGCTATACGGCGCACCAAGGCATGTGGACCAGCATTGTGCATGAGGCAATCCACGTGGAAAATTTTCTTGACGCGCGCCAGAAAATCCAGTGCGCCTTCTGCTTTGGGCAATGTGCCGATGATGCCGCTTCCGCTTTGGCCATCGGCAGCAGGTTCAAGGAACTCCACATCGCCCAGGCTCAGCATTTCTGCAATACGATGGTTGACGCCGCCCAGGGCATTGTCCAAATTCGTGTGGGCAGCATACAGGGCCACCCCGCCAAGGATGGCCTCGCGCACACACCGCTCCACGAGCGTATCGTCGGCGATGCGCTTCAATCCGCGAAAGAGCAACGGATGATGGCTAACGACCATATTGCATTCCATTGCCACTGCCTCGCGAATCACTTCGGGGGTAACGTCCAGACACAATAAGACCCCTGATGCTTCCGCCGCTGTTAATCCAACCTGCAAGCCGGCATTATCGTAGCCTTCTTGCAGAGGCAGTGGCGCGAACCGTTCAAGGGCCTCGGCGACTTCCTTTATTTTCATTTTCTAGAATGATTTGGCGGCAAAGTTACTAATTTTCAAACAGCCAGCCAAGCGCGCCCGCGGTTTTCCTGCGCAGGGCGCGTTTTTTTGAAGGAGAGGGGAAAACTCAAACGGAGAGGGAGAAGCCTGCATCGCGTGACGAAAGGTTTCTCTCTCTCCGCCACAATTTCTAATTCACCAAAAAGGCGATGAGGGCCACGATGGTTTCTTCAAACTGTTGGGCATCGCAGATGGCCTCTAGGGGGAAACCTGTGGAGAAAACGCGGTAGTTGGGGCCGGCATAGGCCACTCCTGCGCTCGTGCCGTCGGGATAGATGAAGGCGGTGAAGGCTTCGGGTGTGGTGGGCGAAAGGATGTCGCACGACTGGATGGGATAGCACGAGGCGTTGAGGCCGCAGTGCATCGGGATGGCCATATCGAGGCCCGTAATGGTAAGCGAGGTAAGGCCGTCCGTGAGACGCGAAGAAGTGGCGGCTTTACCACGAATGGCTTGCCGCTGCGTGCCACACAGATTTATCTTCAACACATCGCGCAAGAAGGTCCGTTCGCTCTCGCTGCGCATATCCGAAGCGATATACTGACCACTCACGAGCAGGCGGCCGCCGTGCTGGAGATAGTCCGTGAGCAGGCGGCGCGTGGCTGCATCGAAGGTTTTGAATGGACGTAGGTTGTGCGGAGCATCACACTCTGCGCCGAGGATAAGGTCGATGGCGGCATAGTCGTCTGAGCGAACCACTCCCTGCAACCAGGCTTCGCGCGTGGCGGAACTATAACTGAACATTCCGCTTGCGGCAAGGGCTGCTCCGTGGCGCGCAGCGTAGTCGTGGGTGTTGCCTCCGATGATGCGGCCCTCCAGTTCCTTGTCGCTATATCCCAGTGCGCCAGGTCCTTCGCGGCCTGCGGCTTCGGGCGCGAAATCTACTTGATGGCCCGTGAAGGCTGCCGTATATACATCGGGTACTCCGAGGTCGCGCTCCAGCAGGAAGCCGATGGAGTCGGCCTTTTCCACGCGAGCGGGACCGCTCAGGCGCCGGAATCCATCAATTATCAGCACGTGGCCCTTTGACTGCGGGGCCTGATAAACGGAGAGCACCTCGGAGGGCGCGCTCTCGCCGCCTGCATTGACGGCACTCACGCGAAAATCATAGCGCAGGCCAGGTTTCACCTTGAGCGTCAATTCCGTGGCGTTGCTCACGAGTTGTCCTTCGTCGAAGGCCTCGCCTGCCAGACGCGTATATACTACATAGGCTGTCGGGCTGGCAGTCTGCTCCAGCGTATCGGGCGTGGGCAACCAACTGAGGTGCACCTGCGAGGCGGCCTCGTCCAAGCGCGCAGCAAAACTGCTGACGGGCAGGGGCTGCACCACGAAGTCGCGCCGCCCGTGCTGCTGATTGACAAACCGCAATACGGACTTGTAGATGGCGCGCGCCATACTCTGCTTGAAGAGCGGGTCGTGGGCATATATAAGGTCGCGATAGTTCTGGTGCGAGAACATTTCGAGGATGGTCGAGGGTATGTCGGGCATACGTGTTTCGGCATAATTGCGGTCGTAGAGTTCGCGGCGCGTCCACGTGATGCCCCACTGGCGCGTGAGTTCGCTTGTCACTCCTCGCAGAACCAGTCCTGCCAAGTCGAGCGAGGCTTTGCGGGAAATGCCAGCGGGATAATTGGTGGTGGAGTCGCCCGCCACGGTGGTGCAGATGCCCAGTGTGCCGTAGATGCTATTGTCCGTGCGAATGCCTGCGTCTGAATGAACGGCCAGATACATTTCCAAGGGTACGCGCAGACCGCTCTGGCCTGGCTGATAGGCACTGCCGCCGCCCACATAGTTGGTCAGGTATGCGCGGGTGCGTATTTCGTCTTTGTAGTCGTTGGTACCGTCGGTTTGGTTATAGTAGTTGGCTGCCAGTCCGCACCATTGGGCATAGTAGCGCGAGCCTTCGAGAAACTGCGGCATACCACTGGTGCCCACTCTGCCGCGCGCGATTATTCCCTTGCCGCCTCCGAAGCGCACGGCATCGGCCGTGACGACACCGCCGTGGTAGTCGCTGCGGTTCTGGAGGACAACGCGGCCCGTGCGGTTGGCCCCTGCATCAAACTCAAAGGTACCGAGATATACCCATGTGCCGCCACCCATCTGTTGGTTGACGCGAAAGTGGGTCTGCCCGCCTTTGTGAAAGACGGTATAGCGCGCATCGCTGACGCTGCCGGCCACGGTGGCATAACTCACATAGACGGCATAACTACCTGTTTCGGGCAGGCTGGGCATCCACGTGACGCTCGACAGGCGCGAGCGCCGCGTAGTGGCGGGAATACGGCGCGCTGTTCCGAGGCGGAAGGGGTTGACACCATCCGTCATGGGCAACTGCGGCATGCCAAAACCAGCCTCTGCCACGGGCGTCCACTTCTCGTTTTCGCCCGAGGTTTCCTGGTAATAATGGGAAGCGGTGTCGGCAGGCGTATCGTTGTCAACGACCACGCTGTTGCTCTGCGGGTCGCGCTCGCGAGCGGAATACACCACGGCTCCCGCGCGTTCAAGCATGGGGATAAGATATGGATGCACAAAACTCTGTGTCAGCAGGTCCTCGTTGGTGGCAAAGAGATAGGGACGTTGCCAACGCCAAGCGCCATTGCCGAAATAGCGGCCGTGGCTAGCGGTGACTGCCAGATGGCGGCCCTCCAACCCATGCTCCACATGATACGGGCGTGTCAGCCGCGTCACCCAGGGATTGCCGCGATGGCCCACGCTGCCCCACATTCGCGAAGCATCCCGACTGTCCTCGCGCAAGTAATTGGGAATATACTCGGAGAGTTCGCGGTTGGCCTTGCCCAATATCTCCAGCCGATACGCATTGTAGGGCTGCGGCAATCGCGCAGGCAGTTCGCGATAGATATTGGCTACGATGGCTGGCGTGAAGGGTTGCGAGCAGAACACCTCGCCAGGATAGACACGCACACGCCTTTGTGCCTCGTCCACCCGCACACTGTCGGCCACCATGGCATCCTTGGGCACGTAGTTTTCGGGCGAGCGATAGGATGCCAGGTAGCGATTGACTGCACCCAGCAATTCGGCATTGATTGTTTGCTGGCCATGCATTACCAAGGGGAACAGCAGGAGGAGAAGGGGAATGAATAGGCGTTTCATGAGCGAGGCAAGGGGTTGTGGTGGTTTCCACGAATCGCTGTCGGGAGTTTTTTCAAGGTAGGTACTATAAATTAGTTTGCGATGTATTTGCGGCTATCGTGCCGTAGGATTTTTTCGTGAGGGAGCGTAGCGGGCTTCGTGACCGAATGAAATACAAAAAGATACGGATGCGAGAGACGTAAAAAACATCCCAGTTGAAGTAGAAACCCTACCTTCCTTTGAAACTAATTTATAGAGCCTAACTCAAATCAGCAGTTGACGGGAAACAGGTAATCTAGTTAGGTTCGTGGTGTAGACATCCCCGAAATCGGACGAACTTCGCGGCCCGTCCATTTATCGTTGGTATCGAAGGATGGTATGCAAAGGTGGGAAAATCGCGGGAATCCACCAAGCAAATACCCCACATTCTGCCCGTAGCCAACTGGATTTTGATATTCACGGCGTGGAGGGGCGAAGCCTTTGCTTGTTGATAAGGAGGAATGCCGGCCACAAAAACGCGCCTCGTAATATAATACATCGCGAGCCCTAGAGTGTGCAAAACTCGTCTTTTAACATTTCGCAGTGTGTTGCGATATGTTAAATGGATTTGCATTTTGCGGAAAAATGTATTATCTTTGTACTAGCGAAGAG
>SFID01000092.1 GCA_004555425.1 Bacteroidales bacterium | reverse complement strand
GACTCTTCAAGGGGTTTATCTTGGTTTTTGTCTTTCTAACCTGAACTTGGGCCTAAAACTTAGTTGGGAGTTGTTTGCAAAGAAAACAACCTGAGTAGTTACTATTTCGGGTACCGTGAAAGTACCGCACCTTGCAAGGCGTGAGTACGGAGTTCGTTCTCATTGAACTCCTCAAATTCTCTGAGCCACACGTTGCAAGCAACGTGCGGTACATTACTTTCTCAATGAGTTCAATGAGAACAAACTCCATACGCTCACCAACCTTTTGCAACACCGAAACTCGCAACCGACAAAAAAAGGGAGGCAACCCTCGTTTGGGCTGTCTCCCTCATGAAATATAGTATAGTTTGTGTTGTTATAGTCGGCACTTGTTGTTTTGGGGTTGTACTTACTTGTTTTTCTTACTGGGTATCTTGACCATGGCTGTGGGCTGGCCGTTAAAAACGGTCCATTGACCCGGCTGATAGGTAACTTTGATGCCCGAGGGTTTGGGCAGTTGATGAGCGGGCAGGCTCAGTGCCATATTGGGCGCCTTGAACTGTGCCTTCTGAGACTGGATGAGGCGGAACTTGGGTGTATGTTCGCCTTTCTTGCGGGGTGTCACTCGCTTGACGAAGGTGGCTTCTACATTGGCTACGCCCGAGGAGAGCATATCCAGTTCGCGGGCGGCGGCCAATGAAAGGTCCACGATGCGTCCCTTGACGAAGGGGCCGCGGTCCGTCACCTTGACAATTACCTCGCGACCATTCTTCACGTTGCGCACTCTGAGGAGCGTGCCGAAGGGAAGGGTCTTGTGTGCGCAGGTGAGGCTGTCGCGGTGGTAGAGTGCACCACTGCTGGTCTTTCGACCGTGGAATTTGTTTCCGTAGAAGGAAGCCTTGCCCGTCAGTACCTCTTCGGCCTGTGCGCTCTGGAAGGTGAATGTCAGCACGAGGCCAACGACTGCGATGATTACTCTCTGAAAAGTTTTGTTATTTGTCATTTCTATTGTCTTTGAACGGAGGCGGCGCTACTCCTATATATAATAGGTGTGTCTTCGGAAGAAGAAGCGGGAGCGCCTTGCAGGAGAGGTGAAAGTGCCCGACCGAATGTTTTGTGTACCTGCAAAGGCTGCGTGCGCGCCGTGGGTGTGTGTGCCGCGCTGGGGCGGACGGGATTTTTGCCCAAAAGGGAGGCATTTTCGATGCTTCGCGAGGGCGTTTCCTCCGTTGGTTTGCTCAGCAAATATAAGTAATCTCCGCAAGACTGCCAAATACGTTGTGCCTAATTATCACAGATTTAACATTTTGGAGGCCTCATTTTGGCCCGTTTTTTCACCCCCGCGGCGACCCCAGCACGGGAACTTGCGCTCCTTCCCCCTTTCCCTTTGACTTTGCCCACCGCTAGGGGCTTTCGGGATGGTTCGTCCGCTCTCCGGGGCGGCATCCGCAGCCCGCTTTTCGCCTTGTTTTTTCACGCCAGACGGTGGAAAACAAAAAATCCGCCTTTTTAACATTTCATTGCAGCAGGATTTGGTGCTTGATAATGAAATGTTTAGGCGGATTTTGCTAGGTCGAATGGGCAAAATTGGGTAACTACTCAGGTCGTTTTTTAATTGCAACGTTGCTCGCAACGTGTGGCTCAGCGGTTTTCAGATGTTTGTACTCTTTGAAGTAGTTATCAATGAGCCAACATTTCCGCTGAGCCACACGCCCACAAGCAACGTGCGGTACATTGCTTTTTCTATGAGAACCAACACCTTACTCACACCAAGCAAGGTGCGATACATTTCTCACCACGGCCATACGCCCAATACCGCTGAGCCAAACGCCTTCAAGCAAGGTGTGGTACATTGCTTTGCAACCACCTGAGTAGTTACCAAAATGGGCGGGTTGGATTCTTTAATTTAGCATTTAGAATTTGTAGTTTATAATTGGCTCTGCGCCTTTGACCCTTGGTGCATTTTCCTTTGGCGCAGGGTGCATTTTTGGCCTTTGGCCTTTCCTTATTTTCCTACTTTGACTACGCCATCGGCACTGTGGCCGCAGTACTCGGGGGCGTACAGGCTGGCTATGCGGCTGAGACCTTGGCGGTAGGTGCCGGGGCGGTCTACGTAGTATTCCTCTGTGTATTCGTGGTTGCCTTTGGCCATGTGCTCAAAGTAGCATTGCGTCTCCGTATCAAAGACGGCGCGATAGGCCCACAGGCTGCCCGCGCAGGAATAGCCGCTCAGGGCTTTGGCTGGGGCAAAGCAGGCGGGGCGATGGGCTGTGAGGCAAACGAAGTCGAAGTCGCGGTCGGCACGGAGGCGGAATACTTGGCGCACGCGGTCACCCACGCGGAGCAGTTCGCCCTCGGCCAGCGGTTGCCAACTGCCTGCGCGCCACACCTGCAACGAGCGCTGCACAGAGAGGCCAGCAGCGGCAGGCTCTACGGCCGCGAGCGGTTGCGTGAAGGTGGCAACGGCACTGCCCCACCCTTGTTCCTCGCCCGTGGTGCGGACGGTGAGAGTGGCGTTCTTCGCCTTGAAGAGCGCGGGAGCAGAGGCGGCGTCATAGACGCGGCGCGTGCGGCCCTCGACACCCTGAGCAGCCGATGCGGCGGGGGCATCCAGAATCTGGCAGTCCACCCGAAGGGTCATCAGGACATCGGCAGAGGCAGGGAAATCGTTCGTGGTTCTTCCCAAGAGCACGGCGTAGGTCATATCGGCCGTCAGGGCGTTGCTCCTGCCCTGCGTGGTGCGCCAGGACTGGGCAATCCATTGCTTCATCTCGCGGACAGGCTGCTCGTAGTTCTTGCCAGCCTCGCTGAGGGCCTCAATGGCGGCCACCTGCGCGGCAAAGCGGTAGTTGGACGAGGAGAGCGGCGCACGCTGCGTGTCGTACCAGCGGCCCATCTCGGGACTGGACACCGTGTAGTCAAGGAGACTGGCGGCCAGGCGGGCGGCGGCCTCGGGCTCGTTGTTGCCCTGGAGAACGATGGCGAGGAGCGATTTCTCGTAGATATTCAGGCTGGCGTTCTCTTGGCGGACAGCATCGAAGAGGTAGCGGTTGGTGGCATCGAGGTCCTTGTTGAGAAGCGTGCAGAGGTAGAGATAGCGCAGGGCTGTCGTTGTGGGGATGACGACAAGGGGCTGTTTGCGGTTGGCCTTCTTGGCATGTTCAACCATTCGAGCCATCTCGTTGTGGAGGTAGGGATAGGCTTTCTTGACCATCGCGCGGCAATCATTGGATTGGGCATAGAGCGGATTGCGCACCAAGAGGATGGCCACCTCGAGCGTGGTGTGGAGGTTGGGCTGCATACCGCGGAACCACGGCCAGCCACCTTCGGCAGTCTGGAGGCCGCGCAGGTGGTCGAGGGCCGTAGCCTGATGGGCCAGGAAGGTGTTCGCATCGAAGAGGTCGAGGAGGGCCTCACGGCGCAAGCGTTCGCGGTCGGCGGCACGGAGCCAGGGCGTGGCGGCATTGAGACCTTCGCCGCGCAAGGTGGGCAGGGTGCTATCGGCAACGGCAGCCTGAACGATGGCCTCGCGCACGGCGGGATAGGTGGAAGCGATGTGCTGCGACAGGCAAAGGGTGTAGAGGCGCGTGGCCCAGTCGTTGGCGGAAAGGGGCTGGCGCTCCATAAGTGTGGGCAGGGCATCCACGGCGTACCATACGGGATTGGCCACGGTTTCGAGGGTGAGCGTGGGACGGATGGCGCCCTTGCCGTTCCAGAGGGTGTCGAGGCGGAGCGTCTGCGAAGCACCGGGCTGCACGGTGAAGGGCAGGCTGCGCGCCACCTCCACATTGCTGCTCAGCACAGGCAAGAGGTGCTCCTCACCATCGGCATATTCAGCACTCTGACCCGTCACGCGGACAATCCATTGGTCGCTCTCCGTTGTCTGAGGTACCTTATATATATAGGTAAGGGCGGTGTGGCCGGCAGCGGCGAGGTCAACGGTGCGCTGCTCGCTGAAGAGCACCTCCTCGTTGGCGGCGCGGAGCAACTGGAACAGCACCTTGACGCGCTGGTGCGTGCTGCTCAGATTATCAACCGTCACGGGCAAGGCCACTTCATCGCCCGCACGGACAAAGCGCGGCAGGGCGGGCTGCACCATCAGCATTCTGCGGGCCACAGCCACCGTATCCATGCGCCCGTTGTCCATCGCTGCGGTGTGGGCCAAGGCTTCAAAGCGCCACGATGTCAGACGCTGCGGCAGCGTAAAGGCAAGGCTGACTTCGCCCTGGGCATCTGTGCGCAGGGAGGTGGTGAAGAGCGCCGTTTCGGCAAAGTTGGTGCGCGGCGCAACGGCTTGGGTGGAAGCAGACTTATCCTCGGCAACAGCCCCTTCGGCAGGCGCCATCGTGGCTTCCGTCACGCGCTCGCCAGCATCGGCCGTGGCACCCTTGGACAGTTGAATGGCGGGCCGCAGCCTGGGCGTACTGACAAAGTTGCTGGTGAAGATGCGCGCACTGCCGTACGGTCTGTATTGCTTGTAATAGGCAGGCAGGTTCCAATCGGAGAAATGGAGCGCGGCAGCGTCCCAGTTGGTATTCGGGCCTACCCAACTGCCCATCAGGGTGGAGTTGCCGACCGTCCGCCATTGGGTGTAGATGGGGCGGCGATAGAAGTCCATGCCGCGGAAAGCCCACTGCGTGCGTCCGAAAGCGTCAAGCGACTGGTCGTAAAGGCGAACCATCAGCGCTGCATCGGCAGGACGGCCATCGGGATGGGTAATGCGCAGTCGCCACTCCTCGTTTGCACCAGGCGTGAGGGAGGAGCGGAAAGTGCTCCAGCGCAGCACGAGACGTTTGTCGGGAGCGGGGCGCACGATGTCGGCCTCGTAGTGATGAAACTGGCCATCCACCATCAGGGCAAAGCAGGCGCGGGCACTCTCGCCGTACTCCTGGCGATACAGAAGGTCGAAGCGCGCAAGGCTGTCGCACATCGGGAAGTGCTGGAAGGCACACAGTTTGTTGTCGGCAAAGAAGGCGTAGTAGAGTTCGGCCTTGGGCGCAGACGTACCTACGAGGACGACAGCACTGTCGCGCTGGGCCGTATGGCGGGTATAGACGAAGAAGGGCTGGGCATCGGCGGGCCGCGTGTCGGTCTCGCCAAAGAGGGTGAACGCCTTGCTGAGGCGCGCGCTCGGCTGGCCTTCTATCCACGCGTCCCAGCGGTAGCGACCCGAGGGCAAAGCAGAGAGAACGGCGGGGAGGAAGGCTGCACCTGTGGCCACGCTATCGGTGAGCACGCAGGTGCGGTCCACCATCTTGCCACTGGCATCCTTCTGTTGCTGCCACAGGCGGTAGACGACCGTATGGGCCAACTGCTGGCCGGCAGCACCCAAGCAGGTGAACTGCTGCCGGGGAAGGGTTTCGCGGCATACGCGCTCGGGCCACGTGTCGGCGAGCATCGCCTTCTGGGTGGAGGCTTGCACGGTGCGCTGAGCCTCGGCCGTCTCGCCACCATCGCTGGTGACGGTGCAACGTACGTCAAAGAAGAATTGATTATAGAGATAGGTGCCGCGCTCGCGCTCACTGGCCATCAGATATACGGGCAGGGTGAAACGGCCCTCGGCATCCGTGATGGCTTCGCCGCTCTGCACGGGGTCTTCGCTCTCCACGCGGAACCACACACTGCGGTTGGCGGTCCACTGCACGCGGGCACCGGCCACGGGCAAACCCGTATAGGTGCGGGCTGTGCCTTCAAGGCGCAGCGTGTCGCCCAGTTGGTAATCGGCTGTCGGAGCCTGGATTTCGGCGGTAAAGGAGGGACGCTTGTATTCCTCCACGCGGAAAGTCTGATAGGTTTGCGTGCCATCCTGTCCCTTGATGCTGATGCCGAAATAGCCCGGCAGCGTGGCTTTGGGAAGGTTGAACGAACCGCTAAAACTGCCCATTTCATCGGCAAATACGTTGATAGCGGCCACCTCTTTGCCGTTGGCGTTCACCAGACGGGCCTTGGCTTCGTAGGGAGTGGCCACGCTGACGCTGTCTCCCTTTTGTGTGAAGACGACTCCGCCGAAGTGGACCTGTTGGCCTGGGCGATAGATGGCGCGGTCGGTGAAGGCGTTGATGCGGGTGGCGGAAGCGGTGCTCGTCTGCGAGGAATAGAAACGGCTATGACCATAGGAGACGCTCTCATCGGGGCGGGAGAAGGCATCGCTGCCGCTGCGTGCCACCAGCCAACGGGCAGCGAAGGGCACGGAGAGGGTGAAGGTGCAGTCGGTTGCGGCGGTGTGTGCGCTCAACTGCTTGCCGTCTTCGTCCAAAAGCACAACGCTGGCATCGGGCAGGGGCACACCGCTGCGGCCATCCACGACCACGAGGCGCAACTGGTCGTTGCCCGTGGCTATCTGAAGCGTACGCACACGGCTGACGTACACCAGTTTCAGGGGTTGGGCATGGCCGTCCACCGTTATGCGCAATGCGTAGATGCCTTCCCTGTCGAGGGGCACGGCAAGGGTATCGCGCAACTCCTGCCAGGCAACTGCGGCCGCGTGATTCTTCTTCACATCTACGGCACAGCCTTTGAGAGCGCGGCGAATGTACTTGTCGTTCCCGTCTGCCTGCTCGCTGCGTTCGGCCACCTGCTGTCCCGTGAGCGTGGTGTGGTAGAGTTGCAGGCGTATCTGGCGATAGTTTTTGCCTGTCAGGCTAACGCGGAGGCTATCTCCGGGATAAACCAGGTCGGTACTGGTTGTAAACTGCACGCTCGGATTCTCCTTGGCCTTGATATACTGCTGCAGGGGGCGTGCCTGCTTTTCCTTTTTGTAGAGGTCGTAGCCCTCGCGCGCCAAGGCAAGGAGCAGGCTGTCGGGAGCGCATGCTTTGCCATTAAAGTCGAGGAAACTCAGATAGGTATGCACGTTGAGCGCGAGGTCGCGGTATTCGCGGGCCAACTGCTGGAGGGCCTGCAATTCCTGATAGCCGCCATCCTTGGGATAACCGCCGCCGAGGTTGATGCTGTCGAGTTTTACCAGATACGTGGCGGGCCGATTGCCCATCTGGCGATAGTAGTTGAGGGCACGGGCATAGGCATCGCGGCGCGCGCTGACAGGAATCTGCGTGCAGTTGCCCACGGTGCGCACAACGATGTGGAGGACGTCCTTGCCGTAGTGGCGGCTGTCCTTGCCGATAACAAAGAGCGGCAGATAGTCGGCGGCCTTGGCCTTGCCGAGTGCGTTCACATCACTGACGGCCTCGCACAGGTAGCGCTTGCCGCGGCTGACCTTGGCCGTATCGCCCGTTTCCTTGATGAGCAACTGGCCCAGCGTGGCGCACCAGAGGGCATGCTCGACGGCGCGGGTCTCGCCCTGGGCTATCTGCTCCATTTGCTGTACGGACAGGGCGGCACTGTCGGGCGAGAGGATGCCCGAGAGTTGCACCCAGGCGGCCGCACTGCGCAGCAACTGGGCATCATTCTTTTCGCTGAGGGCGCGCTGGTGAATCTGTCGCACAAGTGCGAGGGCCTGCTTCGGCTGGTCGTTGTTGTTGACGAGGCGATCAACTTGCTGCCACTGCTTGTCATACGACTGGGCAGCCAGAGGCAGGGCCAACAAAGCGAAGAGGAAGAAGGGAATCAGACGGATTTTCATATTTTGGATAAGTTGATGATCAGGGAAGAGTACTAATTGCGCAGGCGGTGCATCCACGTTTCCCAATAAAGGGTGACGAGGGCCAGCAGACCGAGGAGGATGACCAGCGCAGTTTTGAGGCCATGCGTAACGAAGGCGAAGAGTTTGGCCAATTCGGTGGGAATGTGATAGACGGCCGTGAGGCATTTCACGATGGCCACGTGCCAGGGGCCTGCGCCGCTGGGAGTGGGCAGAAGCACACCGATGCTGGCCGCGGCAAAGACATACAGCGCATCGCCGATGCGGAGCGGACTGAGTTCTTCAAAACAGGGGATGAGCAACCAGAGTTGCAGGAAATTGCACATCCAGATGGCGGCGCACAGGCCCCAAAATCCCCACGGCCGTTCAAGGCGAGCGATGGACGCAATGCCTTGCCAGAGATTGTGCAAGAGCACTTTCACGCGGCTCAGTCGCGGGAGGGTGAGACAAACGAGCAGACAAATCACGCATCCCGCTATTATATATATGGCGTAGCCTGGGGCGGAGGCAGCGAGTCGGCCCGAGAGGCGCGAGAACAGGCCGACCGTGTCCTCCCAGCGCAGCAGGACGGCGGCGGCAACGACGAGAACGAGACAGCCCACGTCGGCCAGTTTCTCGATGACCACGGTACCGAAGGCCTTGGCCGTATCTTCCATCCGCCCTCGGCGCACCATCACACTGCGCACCAATTCGCCCAAACGCGGAGTGATACTGTTGATGAGGTAGGAAACGAAGACGAGTTCGATGGCGCGCCAACGGCTGATGCCCAGCCCAGCCCCGCGCAGGAGCATACGCCAGCGCAGCGAGCGGAATACGTTGGCAATCACCCCAGCAAGCAGTGCCAGGGTAATCCATACGTAGTTGGACCGCTGGGAAAACACCTGCGCGAGCGGGCGAAAGTCGAAACCGCGATACAGCCACACCATCAGCCCCACCCCAAGGAGGGTGAAAACTACGGCACTGAGGATTCGTTGAAATGGTTTGGTCACGGGATTTAGCGTTAGTCGGAGATAGCCTGCACCCTGCCCGTTTCAAGAAAAGTTCTTCTAGGTGTAGAGTTCTAGGATATGGAGTGGCAGATGCTGGGGAAGTTCTAGACGCAAAGGAAAGCATTCTCAGCGGATAAACCTTGGGGCGCAGAGGTTTCGGCTGCTTATTTTTGAATTTTTGGGGAATGCTAGGAGTTTTTTGCTGCTGGGATTTATTGTTGGGGCCGTAAGAATGGTTTCAGAGAAGCACGTAACTACTCAGGTAGATTTTCATTGAAAGGCAATGTACCGCACGTTGCTTGCAACGTGTGGCTCCGCGAAAATGGAATCCAAATATACGTAGTTTTATTGAGTACAAACCTCTGAAATCCTCGGAGCCACACGTTGCAAGCAACGTGCGGTACATTGCCTTTCAATGACGACCTGAGTAGTTACAGAAGCACAACGTTTGTAACTACCTAGGTTGTCCATTGCAGGCCAAGGCTACGCGCAGGTTGCCCCTGCGGGGCGCACAGTCCGCGAATAAAACCAGATTGCGCAGCGACCAAAAGGGACTACCGGGAGGTGGTATACACGAGCAGGCTTAGCCCATCGGCGGCGAAGACTTCGGCTGCCACCGCTTGGAGTTCCTCGCTGGTGAGCGCGCTGACCGCCTGCGCCAGTGCATCGAGGTCGCGCCAGGTGTCGTAGTGGGCGTAGGTCTTGCCCAAACTGATGGCGTAGGACTCGCGCGCCTCGCGAGAAATGCCGATTTGACCGATAAATTGCTTCTTTGCGGCTGCCAGTTGGCGCGCTGTCAGGGGTTGGTCAATCATCCGTTGGAGTTCGCGGCGCGCCATCCGCAGGCAGCGATCCACATCGTCCGCATCGCAACCGAAATAGACGGTCCAGAGACCCACATCGACGTAGGTAGCGTAATTGCTCTCCACGGTATAGACCAGGCCAGCGCGCTCGCGCATCAGCATATTCAGACGCGCGTTCATACCCGGGCCACCCAGGATATTGTTGAGGAGGAGAAGGGCAAAGCGGCGGGGATGGCGACCGCCGTAGGTGGGACAGCCAAGGAGGACGTGGGCCTGGTGGGTGCCGCGGTCGCGATAGACGGTGCGGGCGGGCGGCAAGGCGAGGGTGCAGGCAGTTGGCACGGGTGCGTGCGGGCTGGGAAGTGCTTCGGCAGTAGTCATCAGGCGTTCCAACTGGCGGACGGCGCGGCGGAAATCCACATTGCCGTAGATATAGAACACGGCATTGTCGGGCCGATAGTGCGCACGGGTGAAGCGCAGGGCATCGGCGGTGCGATATTGGCGCAAGCGGTCGGCCTCGCCCAGAATGTCGCGCCCCAGGTCGCAGCCCTCGAAGACGAGCGATTCGAATTCGTCGAAGATTAACTCGCTGGGACTATCCTTAAAACTATCGATTTCATCGCAGATTACCTCCACTTCGCGGTCTATCTCCGTCTGGGGATAAGTGCTATGGAAGACAATGTCGGTCAGCAAATCCACAGCGCGCGCAAAGTCGGGTCGCAGCACCGTGGCGCAATAGACGGTTTCCTGCTTCGTGGTATAGGCATTGAGTTCGCCGCCCACGCGTTCCAGCCCATTCGAGATTTGCCACGCGCGGCGGCGATGGGTACCCTTGAAGGTGAGATGTTCGATGAAATGGGCCATTCCCGACTCCGCAGGTTGCTCGTGGCGCGTGCCGACACGCATCACGTAGCCGCAATAAACGACGGGCGAATCCGTCTGCTCGTGAATCACGCGCAGCCCATTGGCGAGGGTGTATGTATGACAGTTGGCGGGAATCATCGGCGGCGGTTCTTAATCATTTGGAGGAAGCCTTCGTGATAGAAAACGTGCGCCACGAAGGCCAGGAGGCAACACGTGTTGATGCCCAAGCGCAACCAGAGCGGCCACTGGCGGGGCGTGAATTGCATAACGAGATAGAAAATAGCGGTCATGCCGACATAAACGGCGATGGCGCCGAGGGGATAGCGCACGGGATAGTAGCGCTGACCCACGAAGTAACTCAGGAGCATGGCCGTGCCGTAGCCTGCCACTCCCGCCCAGGCACAGGCCATGTAGCCGTACTGGGGAATGAACAGCACATTGACGGCAATGAGCACCAGGCAACCTGCGCCCGAGAACCAAGCGCCCCAGATGGTTTTGTCGATGAGTTTGTACCAAAACGAGAGGTTGAAATAGATGCCCATCATTATCTCGGCCACCATCACGATGGGCACAACGCGCAGTCCCTGGCGATAGCCCGGCGAGATGATATGTTGGAGAATGTCCATATAACCCACCACGGCCAGGAAGGCCAGCAGCGTGAAAATGATGAAGAACTTCATGGCGCGGGCGTACATCTCCTTGCTGTCCTTGTCCTTCTGTTTGCCGAAGACGAAGGGCTCGTAGGCGTAGCGGAAGGCTTGCGTTATCATGGCCATAATCATGGCAATCTTGACGCAGGCGCCGTAGATGCCCAACTGGGTGTGGGGACTCTGGCCGTTGAGGGTGGTGGCCACGTGGGGATAGATGATTTTGTCGGCCGTCTGGTTGAGGATGCCGGCTATGCCTAGCACGAGGATGGGCCAGGCGTAGTTCAACATCTGTCGCAACAAGCGGCCGTCAAGCCGCCAGGCGAAACCCGTGAGTTCGCGCCAGAAGAGCAGGGTGATGAAGGCCGTGCAACCAAGATTGATGGCGAAGATATAGAACACGTCGTTGCCACCCAGCAACAGGAAATAGGCAAGGTTGGCGGCGATATTGAGGACGATGAAGGTGAGTTTGAGGACGGCAAACTTGATGGCCTTGTGGCGATAGCGCAGGTAGGCGAAGGGGATGCACTGGAAGGCATCAAGGGCCACACAAACGGCCATCATACCGATATATTCGGGGTGGGCGGCATAGCCCATCCACTCGGAAATCGGCCCGAGGCCCAACAGAACTGCCGCCACAAACGCCAATCCCACACTGCCCACAGCAATGAGCGTGGTGGAATAGACGCGCAGCGGCTGCGCCTCGCCCTCCTTGTTGATAAAGCGGAAGAAGGCGGTCTCCATGCCGAACGTGAGCAGCACGAGCAGGAGGGCTACGTAACTATAAACTTCGGTCACAATGCCGTAACCGCCCGATTCCACCGCCAATTTGGCGGTATAGAGCGGTACGAGCAGATAATTGAGAAAGCGGCCCACGATACTGCTCATGCCATATATCATGGTGTCCTTCATCAGGGATTTCAGTCCAGCCATATTCTGGGATTTTGGTCTTTTGGGTTTGAATGCACAAAGGTAAACATAAATTGCGAGATAGGATGGGGTTCGTCCGCACTGAAAACGCAATGTGGCGCACGTTGCTCTGGGCGTGCGGCTGATGGTTTAAGGTAGGTTCTATAAATTAGTTTCATTGGAAGGTAGTATCTCTATTTGGCTTGGATGTCTTTCAAAAATCCATCGCAAGCTAATTTATAGAACCTACCTTAACAAGGAGAACTGGGCGCGGGAATTTCACCACTCTGGGAATGCCCTCGTAATATAATACATCCAGGAGGCTCGCGTGTGCAAAACTCGTCTTTTAACATTTCGCAGCGTGTTGCGAAATGTTAAATGGATTTGCATTTCGCCGATAAATGTATTATCTTTGTACTAGCGAAGAGGAGAATGCCCATAGACAAAGGGTTTTCTCCTCTTTTTTCATACGAAAATGCCCAAAAAAACCATTGTTTTACAAAGCATATAGAAAAATTTATATGCCGAAGAAAAATTTCTACTGGCTTTTGCGGAAATTTTTCGGGCCAAGTTGGTGCGCGAATTGACGATATAGAACATTGAAAAGTTAAAAGATATTTATTTTCAAAAGGTGCATTTTTATCATTTCGAGTAACTACTTAGGTAGATTTTTAATTGCAAATTGCGCTGGAAAGAAATGTACCGCACGTTGCTCGCAACGTGTGGCTCAGCGGTTTTCAGATGTTTGTACTCTTTGAAGTAGTT
>SFID01000003.1 GCA_004555425.1 Bacteroidales bacterium | reverse complement strand
TGGCTGAGAATCCCGCGAGCAAGCTCGGGAATTTTCAGCCAGTCACAGCATCACCCTATCGGGTTTTGCATCAAGCGCAAGGCGATAAACAGAAAAAACAACTGTTCTGCTGGAAACATCATAGAATATTCTGTATGAAGATTGGAAAACAGCATTCCGTTTGCAGCGGTAAGTCTGGTACAATCCTGAAAAGGGTAGGCTGTATCTCTTGCCGGAAATGTTTTTTCTGTTTATCGCCTTGAAGAGGATGGTGCTTAAGTTAGGAGTTAGGAGTTAGGAGTCTTTTTTCAATTTGGAATGAGGAATTGCCTTTCAATGAGGACTAACTCCTAACTCCTAACTCTTAACTCCTAACTAAAAAAGCCCCCATCCTCTTCAAGGGGTTTTTCTTGTTTTTGTTTATTCAAAACTTTCCCTATCAATGAGTGCGAACACCCTACTCACACAAGCAAGGTGCGGTACATTTCTTTCCAGCGCAATTTGCAATTATAAATCCACCTGAGTAGTTACCATTTCAAGGTTCTACTCATACTAGAAGTGTGAGGAGTTCGTATCCAGCGGCAATGCAATGTGGACAGGCACTGTCGCTCTTTTCAATATCTACAATGCTTGCTAGAAAAATATTTTAGGGTATCCTCAAAATCCTCAAAATCCTCAAATCCTCAAATCGCCCGTTAATCAGCAAAAAATCAGGGAGGAATGTTTGCTGCGTTGGGGAAAATTCGTAATTTTGCACGCCGATTATTATCAAGCAGGCCTAAAAACCTGCAAATCTGCGTGTTGGTTTCGTGGTTCATTGGCCGGGCTGCGGACCTTTCAAGCATGCAGGTCGAGATTTTTAATCATTTAGTAGTTACATTTTTAAAAACAAACAAAGAGTGGACACTTTAAGTTACAAGACCATTTCTGCGAATGCGAAGACTGTGAACAAAGAGTGGGTCGTAGTGGATGCTACCGACCAGATTCTCGGCCGTCTCGCTACAAAGGTTGCCAAGTTGCTCCGTGGTAAGTACAAGCCTAACTTTACTCCCCATGTGGACTGTGGCGACAACGTGATTATTATCAATGCCGACAAGGTACGCCTCACTGGTAAGAAGTGGACGGACCGCATCTACTACACCTACACGGGTTATCCCGGTGGTCAGCGCGAGCACACGCCCGCCAGCATCATGGCAAAGCAGGACGGTGCCGAGAAACTCCTCCGTCGTGTGGTGAAGGGTATGCTCCCCAAAAATCGTCTCGGTGCTAAGCTCCTGAACAATATGTACGTATATGAAGGCGCAGAACACAAGCACGAGGCTCAGCAGCCCAAGGTAATTGATATTAACCAGTATAAATAATCCGCAGATATGGAAATGATTAACGCATTAGGTCGTCGCAAGAGTTCTGTAGCACGTATCTTCGTGACTGAAGGAACTGGCAAGATTACTATCAACAAGAGAGACCTGACTGAATACTTCCCCTCACCCATCCTCCAGTTCGTGGTGAAGCAGCCCCTCACACTCCTCGATGTTGCTGAAAAGTATGACATCAAGGTGAACCTCGATGGTGGTGGCTTCACTGGCCAGAGCCAGGCTCTCCGCCTCGCTATTGCCCGCGCACTCGTGAAGATTAACCCCGAGGACAAGAAGGCTCTCCGTGCAGAAGGTTTCATGACTCGCGATCCCCGTGAGGTTGAACGTAAGAAGCCGGGTCGTCCCAAGGCACGTCGTCGCTTCCAGTTCAGCAAGCGTTAATACAACGCGCGCTCGGACTTGTCGAAGACCGCAATTCCTCAGCCGCCTGAAAGAGGATGAGACATTGGCGGCATAAACATTACCGTGTTTAGTATCTAAACCAGTATGGACTCCACTCACTCGTGAGACGAAGCGGACTACCTGCTGGTTGGTTGCAGCACACAACTACAAAGAAAGTAAACAAACCAAACCAAGAAAATGGCTAGAACAAATTTCGAAACCCTTTTGGAGGCTGGCTGTCACTTCGGCCACCTCAAGCGTAAGTGGAATCCCGCTATGGCTCCCTATATCTTTATGGAGCGCAACGGTATTCATATCATCGACCTGCACAAGACTGTTGCCAAGATTGACGAGGCAGCCGAAGCCCTCAAGGCTATCGCAAAGTCGGGTCGCCGCATCCTTTTCGTAGCTACTAAAAAGCAGGCTAAGCAGGTCGTTGCCGACAAAGCTGCTTCCGTAAACATGCCTTATGTGACGGAGCGCTGGGCAGGCGGTATGCTTACCAACTTCCCCACCATCCGCAAGGCAGTTAAGAAGATGGCCAATATCGACAAGCTGACCAACGATGGTACTTTCTCTAACCTCTCCAAGCGCGAAATCCTCCAGATCTCTCGTCAGCGTGCCAAGCTTGAGAAGAACCTCGGTTCTATCGCCGACCTGACGAAACTCCCCGCTGCACTTTTCGTAGTGGACGTATGCAAGGAGCACATCGCCGTGAAGGAAGCACAGCGTCTGGGTATCCCCGTGTTCGGTATTGTTGATACCAACTCCGATCCCAACGTGGTGGACTACATCATCCCCGCCAACGACGACGCCAACAAGAGCATCGAAGTTATCCTCGACGCTTGCTGCGGTGCTATCGCCGAAGGTCTTGCAGAGCGCAAGGCAGAGCGCGTTGACGCTGAAGCCGCTGGCGAAGGCAAGAAGGCCAAGGCTGCCCGCGTAGAGAAGAAGGAAGAAGCTCCCGCTGAAGAGCAGGCTGCTGAATAATCTGCTTCAAATCCTTAACGAGTTGACAAGTGAAAGGGCATTGACTATTGAGACCCCCGCTGGTCAACTCGTTTCTTACTTTCTAACAATCAAACCCTAAAAACAGATACATAAGATTATGGCAATCTCAATGGAAGATATCAAGAAGCTGCGCAGCATGACTGGCGCAGGTCTTGGCGATTGCAAGAAGGCCCTCACCGAGGCCGAAGGCAATATCGAAACCGCTATCGAACTCATCCGTCAGCGTGGTCAGGCAGTAGCCGCCAAGCGCTCCGACCGCGACGCAGCCGAAGGTTGCGTACTCTGCAAGGCTGGTGAAGGCTTCAGCGCCATCATCGCCCTCAAGTGCGAAACCGACTTCGTTGCTCAGAACGCTGACTTCGTGAAGCTCGCTCAGGAAATCCTCGACGCAGCTGTGGCTAACAAGTGTAAGAGCCTTGAAGAGGTAAGCGCACTCCCCATGGACGGTCACACCATCGCTGATGCAGTCGTTGCACGCAGCGGTATCACGGGCGAAAAGATGGAACTCGATGGCTACTCCTTCATTGAAGGCGACAACGTTTCCGTTTACGACCACATGAACCGCCACCAACTCTGCACCATGGTACAGACCAACCTTCCCGCTGAGGAAGAAGCCCACAACGTGGCTATGCAGGTGGCTGCCATGAACCCCGTTGCCCTCAACGAAGAGAGCGTACCCGAGAAGATTAAGGAAGAGGAACTCAAGGTCGCTATCGAAAAGACCAAGGAAGAGCAGGTGAAGAAGGCCGTTGAGGCTGCTCTCAAGAAGGCTGGCTTCAACCTCTACATTGCTGAAAGCGAAGAGCACCTCGAAGAAGGCATCATGAAGGGCAACATCACCGCTGAGCAGGCTGACGAAATCCGCGCCCTCAAGAAGAACGTGGCTGAAGAGAAGGCCAACAACCTCCCCGAGGCTATGATTCAGAACATCGCCAACGGCCGTATGAAGAAGTTCTTCAAGGAGTCCTGCCTCCTCAACCAGGAGTACATCCAGGACAGCAAGCTCTCCGTAGCCGACTACCTCAAGGCTGCCAACAAGGAGCTCACCGTTGTTGACTTCAAGCGCTTCACCCTCCGCGCTGAATAATCCTCGCACATTTCGTTTACTCCGAAATATATCAACAAGAAGAAGGACCGCGTCGTCAGTGATGCGGTCCTTCTTTTTCGTTTCCCCTTTTCTTGTTCTTTTCTTGTCCCTGGCCTGCTGGCCGTGGGAAGGGGAGGAAACTGATTAGTAGTTCTCAGTTTAGTAGTTCTCAGCGCGGAGCTGGAAGTAACTCTGCGGATGGTCGCAAACGGGGCAGATTTCGGGAGCCTTCTTGCCCACTACGATGTGACCGCAGTTGGAGCACTGCCATACGCAATCGCCTTCACGGCTGAACACGAGGTCGCCCTCAATGTTGGCCAGCAGTTTGCGGTAACGCTCCTCGTGCTCCTTCTCGATAGCACCTACCATTTCAAACTTGGCAGCGATAGTGTCGAAACCTTCCTCGCGAGCCACCTGTGCGAAACCAGCGTACATATCCGTCCACTCGTAGTTCTCACCAGCGGCAGCGTCCTTCAGGTTCTCGATGGTGCCAGGCATACCGTCGTGGAGCAACTTGAACCAAATCTTGGCGTGTTCCTTCTCGTTCTTGGCCGTTTCCTCAAAGATAGTAGCCATCTGCACGTAGCCGTCCTTCTTAGCCTTGGAGGCATAATATTGATACTTGGTGTGTGCCTGCGATTCACCCGCAAAGGCAGTCATAAGGTTTTGTTCCGTCTTGGAACCTTTTAATTCTTTCATACGAATCAATGATAAGAGGGGTTAATGATTGAGTTTATTTTTACGCTGGCAAAATTAAGGAAAAAATCTATGTACAGAGCCGCCCTTATGGGAATTTCTTAACTTTGCAACCGAATTTTCACCCCCTAATCATCCCATCTTTCGGCTACGTTTGATTCATATATAGTATCTGTTGGAGAAATCCCAAGGTCGGATTTATTGTTCTATGTACATCAACTATCCAGCCAGTAGCCGCAGGTTGTGTTGAGACCAGGGAACAAAGTGGCCGATGAGACTTTGATCCATAAAGACGCAGGCTTCCGTTGAAACCAGGTTGCATAGCGACCTTTGAAACTTATCTAATTTTCCATGTGGCTCACCTTTGCTTTTCTTTCCGCCGCCCTGCTCGGCCTCTATGATGTCTGCAAGAAACGCTCGCTGGCTGGCAATGCCGTCCTTCCCGTTTTGTGGATAAATACCCTCCTGTGTGCAGGCATCTTCCTGCCGCTTATCCTGCTGAGTGCCTTCGGTGCGCTCGGTGCTGCCGGTAGCCTCTACATCCCGCTGGGCGATACTCACGGTCATGTGCTTGTGGCTGCCAAAAGTGTGATTGTGCTCTCCTCGTGGATATGCGGTTACTATGCCATCAAGCACTTGCCGCTCACCATCGTAGGACCGATTAACGCCAGCCGTCCCGTGCTCGTCTTGGTCGGTGCGCTTTTGGTCTATGGCGAGCGTCTGAATGCTTGGCAGTGGGCGGGTGTGTTGCTGACCATCTTCTCGTTGTTCCTGCTCAGTCGGAGTAGCCAGCGCGAGGGCATCCGTTTCACCGACAACCGTTGGATAGGCCTTTTGGCCAGTGCCGCCTTGCTCGGAGCCGTCAGTGGCCTCTTCGACAAATACCTTATGTCGCCCGCAACGCAGGGTGGGGCAGGGCTTGACAAGTTGTTCGTGCAGGGATGGTACAATCAGTACCAAGCCATCATGATGGGCTTAGTTTTTCTGCTCATGACATGGCAGCAGCACCGCAAGCAGTCGCAGACGCCAGTCCAGCGCACTCCCTTCCAATGGCGATGGAGCATCCTGCTCATCTCCCTCTTCCTGACGGCAGCCGACCTCGCCTATTTCTACGCCCTGAGCCAACCCGAAGCCCTCATCGCCGTCGTTTCTATGGTGCGCCGCGGCAGTGTACTGGTAAGTTTCGCCTTCGGAGCCTTCGTCCTCCACGAGTCCCATCTGCGCGCCAAAGCCCTCGACCTCCTCCTCGTCCTCCTCGGTATGCTGTGCTTGTATTTAGGCGGGTAGTTCTCAGCGGAAATGCAATGTACCGCATGTTGCTCGCAACGTGTGGCTCTGAGGAAATGATACCTATTATATGCTATTAAAAATCCACCTGAGTAGTTACCATTTCAAGGCGGAAATGAAGCCTTGGAATAACGTGGAAAGTAACGAAAGAGGCAGCCGCCAGTGTGTGGGGCTGCCTCTTTTTGGTGGTATGGCCGTCTGTATGGAACGGGCGGTGCGGACATTTCTTGGAAATTACTTCTTCACGCTCATGGATGCCTTGGCCAGATAAACGATGAGGGCGATGTACATGACTAGGGAGAGCCACTGGGCATAGTAGGTGGAAGTCCACGCTTCGCTGGCGAAGTTGAGGCCGCCGAATTGGAGGCCTGCGCTGACTACGCCCATCAGTGCGCCGCCGGCGATGAAGCCCGAGGCGAGGAGGGTGCCCTTCTCATTGCGCAGGCGGTTGATTTCAGTGTCCTTTGAGCGCGAGTTGACGTACCAGTTTACTGCACCACCAACGATGAGGGGAATGTTGAGTTGCAGGGGGATGAACATACCCAGGGCAAAGGCCAGGGCTGAGATGCCGCACCAGTTGAGCACGAGGGCAATGCCTGCGCCAATGCCGTAGAGCAACCAGGGTGCACTCTGGCCCGACATGAGGGGCTCAATGACGGCTGCCATAGCGCGGGCTTGCGGCGCAGCCATCACATCGCTGTTGTCGGGCGTGAAACCGTATGCTTTATTGAGAATCATGATGACGCCGCCCACGGTGGCTGCGCTGACGAGAATGCCTAGGAACTTGTACGTTTGCTGATACTTGGGCGTGGAGCCGAGCCAGTAGCCAATCTTGAGGTCGGTGATGAATGCGCCAGCACTGCTGAGGGCCGTGCAGACCACACCGCCCATGATGAGGGCTGCCACCATACCGCCCGTACCCTTCAGGCCGACCAGCACCATGATGATGGAGGAAAGGATGAGGGTCATGAGTGTCATGCCGCTGACGGGATTGGATCCAACGATAGCAATGGCGTTGGCCGCAACGGTGGTGAAGAGGAAGGCGATGACTGCCACGATGAGGATGCCCACGATGGTGAAGAGGAGGTTGCCGCCCATCACATCAAAATAGAAGAACAGGGCGGTCACAAGGATGGTGAGCAGAGAACCAAAGGCTACAATCTTCATTGAGAGGTCGCGCTGGGTGCGCACGGTTTCATCAGCGGGCTTGCCACCGTTCATGATTTGGCCTACGAGGGAGAAGGCGCTCTTGATGACGCCCCAACTCTTGATAACGCCGATAATACCGGCCATGGCAATACCGCCGATACCGATGCTCTTGGCATAGCCGAAGATTTGTTCGGCACTGGCAGCACTGGCAGTCAGGCCTTCGTCGTTGACGGCCAGATCGGGGAAGAGGAGGGCGATACCCGGCACGATGCCCCACCATACGAGGCAGGAGCCTGCGCAGATGATGGCGGCATATTTCAGTCCGACGATATAGCCCATACCGAGGAGGGCGGCGCTGGTGTTGCAACTGAAGACGAGTTTCGCCTTGTCGGCCACAGCCACGCCCCATTCGCCCACGCGGCTGGTGAAATTCTCGGTCCATGCGCCAAAGGAGGCTACGGCAAAGTCGTAGAGACCGCCGATGAGGCCAGCCACAAGGAGGGGCTTTGTTTGGCTGCCGCTCTTCTCGCCCGAGAGGAGCACCTGCGTAGATGCGGTGGCTTCGGGGAAGGGGTATTTGCCGTGCATATCCTTGACGAAATATTTGCGGAAGGGAATCAGGAAGAGAATACCCAGCACACCGCCGAGGAGGGAGGCGAGGAATACTTCGATGAAGTTGACGGTCAGTTCGGAATATTTGTTCTGGAGGATATAGAGGGCGGGCAGGGTGAAGATGGCGCCGGCCACAATCATTCCCGAACAGGCACCGATACTCTGGATAATGACGTTCTCGCCCAAGGGGTCTTTGCGATGGGTGGCACCGCTGAGGCCAACGGCGATGATGGTGATGGGGATGGCGGCCTCAAACACCTGGCCGACCTTCAGGCCGAGGTAGGCGGTGGCGGCGGAGAAGATGACGGCCATCAGCAATCCCCAGAAGATACTCCAGGGCGTCACTTCGCGATACGTACGATTGGGCTTCATCAGCGGCTCGTACGTTTCGCCTTCGCGCAGTTCGCGAAAGGCGTTTTCGGGTAGGTTGGTTTCTTTCATGTTTATTGTTTTTGGATTGGTTTGCTTGGGGGATTTTCTGGGTTTTCTAGGTTTTCTAGGTTTTCTAGATTTTCTAGATTTTCTAGGTTTTCTAGATTTTCTAGGTCTTCTGGGTTTCCGGATTTTTTGGCTTTCCCTTTTAGTCCATTCTGTTGCGATAATCTTCGTAACTGTATTCTCGCAGGAGTTCGCGGGTGCCGTCCTTATGCTCCAGCACCAGCGAGGGATGGTGTATGCCGTTGAAC
Organism: Bacteroidales bacterium; assembly: GCA_004555425.1. Classification (GTDB taxonomy): domain Bacteria; phylum Bacteroidota; class Bacteroidia; order Bacteroidales; family Bacteroidaceae; genus Alloprevotella. The sequence continues at coordinate 30,648 of SFID01000003.1, read as the reverse complement.
ATGTTCGTCTTGACGGTGGTGTAGTGAATCATATCCTCGAAGATGACGGTGTCGCCTATTGCTAGCGGGGCAGGGAATCGCCAGTAGCCCATGAAATCGCCGCTCAGACAACTGTTGCCGCCTAGGCGATAGACGGTGGCTTCTGTTTCGTGGCCCTCAGCTGCTTCGTCGGCCAGGGTTTCCGCGCCTCGCACGGTGGGATGGTAGGGCATTTCCAGGCAGTCGGGCATGTGGCAGGTGAAGCTTACGTTGAGGATGGCCGTCTTGATGCCGTGGTTCTCCACGATATCTACTACCTGCGAAACGAGCGGCCCCGTCTGCCAGGCAAAGGCACTGCCGGGCTCAAGGATGATGCGCAGGTGCGGATAGCGCTGGTGCAATCCTTGGAGCAGGCCGATGAGGTGCTCGGTGTCGTAGTCGGCACGTGTGACGAGGTGGCCGCCGCCCAGGTTGAGCCATTTCACTTGGCCGAGCCAGGGGCCGAACTTCGCCTCGATGTGCTGGAGGGTGTGCTCCAGCGCATAACTGCTGCTTTCGCAATGGCAGTGGCAGTGGAAACCCTCAATGCCTGCGGGCAAGACGGGCGGCAGCGATTCGGCCAAGATGCCAAATCGCGAGCCTGGCGCACAGGGATTGTACAGTTCCGTTTCGATTTCGCTATATTCGGGATTGATGCGCAGACCGCAGGAGATGCCCGCCGCGATGGCGCGAGGGGCGAAACGCTCGTACTGGCTCAGGGAATTGAATGTGATATGGCTGGAGCAACGAACGATTTCGTCAAACGTATGTTCCTCGTAGGCCGGAGAATATGTGTGGGCCTTCGAGCCAAATTCCTCGTAGGCCAAACGGGCTTCGTAGGGCGAGGAGGCAGTGGTGTGGTGGATGTATTCGCGGAAGATGGGGAAGGTGCGCCACAGGGCAAACGCCTTGAAGGCAAGGATAAACTCCACATTGGCCCGCTCGGCAATACTGCGGATAAGCGATAGGTTGCGGCGCAGTTTGCTTTCCTCTAGCAAATAATAAGGTGTAGTCATAGAAATAAAAAATATGGAGGGCAGGCGTGAGCCTGCGCCCCATAAATAATAGTAACAATAAGTTGCTTTAAGTCTTGCCGAATCAATAAGCAAACAAGGGATAAGCCTTCATCGTCTCGTTCACGCGAGCACGAACGGCAGTAATCACCTCTTGGTCTTCGGGCGCATTGAGTACGGTCTCAATCATTTCGGCGATTTCAACCATCAAGTCCTCCTTCGCACCGCGGGTGGTGATGGCGGGTGTGCCGAGGCGGATGCCCGAGGTCTGGAATGCGCTGCGGCTGTCGAAGGGCACCATGTTCTTGTTGACCGTGATGTCGGCGGCCACGAGGGCATTTTCAGCCACTTTGCCTGTGAGGTCGGGATATTTCGAGCGGAGGTCAACGAGCATACTGTGGTTGTCCGTGCCGCCGCTGACGATGGTGAAGCCGCGCTTGGTGAGTTCTTCGGCCAGGCACGCTGCGTTCTTCTTCACCTGCAGGGCGTACTCCTTGAACTCGGGCGAGAGAGCCTCGCCGAAAGCCACGGCCTTGGCTGCGATGACGTGCTCGAGCGGTCCGCCTTGCGTGCCAGGGAAGACGGCACTGTTGAGCAACTGGCTCATCATCTTCGTTTCGCCCTTCGGTGTCTTGAGTCCCCAAGGGTTTTCGAAGTCCTTGCCCATCAGAATGATGCCGCCGCGCGGACCGCGCAGGGTCTTGTGGGTGGTCGAGGTGACGATGTGGGCATACTTCACGGGGTTGTCGAGCAGTCCCGCAGCAATCAGGCCAGCGGGATGCGCCATGTCAATCATCAGGAGGGCGCCCACCTTGTCGGCGATGGCGCGCATACGGGCATAGTCCCATTCGCGGCTGTAGGCCGAACCGCCACCGACAATCAGTTTGGGCTTGTGCGCGAGGGCCAACTCCTCCATTTCGTCATAATCCACGAGGCCCGTTTCCTTGTTGAGGTTGTAGCCAATGGGGTTGTAGAGAATGCCCGAGGTATTCACGCGCGAGCCGTGGGAGAGGTGGCCGCCGTGGTCTAGGTTGAGGCCCATGAAGGTGTCGCCCGGCTTGAGTACGGCAAAGAATACGGCCGCGTTGGCCTGTGCGCCCGAGTGGGGTTGCACGTTGGCGTATTCGGCATCAAAGAGTTGGCAAATACGTTGGATGGCCAAGCGTTCGCTCTGGTCCACCACCTGGCAGCCGCCGTAGTAGCGTTTGCCGGGGTAGCCCTCGGCGTATTTATTGGTCATGCAACTGCCCATGGCTTGCATCACCTGGTCGCTGACGAAATTCTCAGAAGCGATAAGTTCTATACCGCGCAGTTGGCGCTGGTGTTCGGCCTCGATGAGGTCGAAGATTTCTGTGTCCTTTTTCATTTGTATGGGGGGATTGTTTAATTAGGAATTAGGAATTAGTATCGGTTGGGGGCAGCCCCCAATAGGTGTCTAAATAACAGGGCGCGCAGGCATCGCGGTGTTTTTTTAAACACGAATATTTCGAATTTTACGAATGCTGAAGAGTGTGTTTCCTTTATTCCACCACGAATGATTCGAATACTAGCCACATAGGCTGCTCTCACCTGCATTCGTGTGATTCGGATAGATTCGTGTGAAGCACGAATTGAATTATTTCATTCATGCAGGTAGTTTCCTCAGCCACATTCGAAAAATTCGTAATATTCGTGTTAAAAAACAGGTTGTTATATAGAAGGATTTAGGAATAGCGGTGACTCGCCGCAGCCTCATTGATTCTAGTGCAGTGAGACACTGCACCTCCTAGTAGGCTTATGAATAGCAAAGGCTATCGAGCCAGCAACCGCAGGCTGCGTTGAATCTTTGAAACTAAGTCGCGCAGCGACCCAAGCGCAACCTTATTCAATCACCTTCACGTCCTCCACGTGCTGTTCCTTGCCGCAATAGTGGCAGCGCAGCAGGCCGTTTTCGCGGTCGCTCACGTGGAATACCGTTTGCATGGGTTCGTTGTTGGTGATACACTTGGGGTTGTTGCAGCGCACGATGCCGCGCAGTTCTTCGGGCAGGGTGACGCTCTTCTTCTCCACCACTTCATAGTCGCGGATAATGCAGAGCGTCACGTTGGGCGCAACGACCGACAGTTGGTTGAGTTCGGCGTCGGTGAAGAATTTGTCGAACACCTTGATGAGGCTCTTGTGGCCAAACTTCTTGCTTTTGAGGTTGTAGCCCACAATGATGGCGGAGTCGCGCACATCCTGTAGGTGAAGGAGGTTGACCACCTCAAAGAGTTTCGCACTGGGTATATGGTCAATGACGGTGCCGTTCTTGATGGCCACCACCAGTTGGGATTCCTGTTTCATGACTTATACTATATATAATAAGGAGTACTTACTTCAAAATCGTCTGGTCAGCGCGCACTTCGTCAAGGGTGATGCCCAGGCAGTCGCAGATGATGGCTTCGCGGGCGTAGAGTCCATTTTTGGCCTGCTCGAAATAGTAGGCGTGGGGATCGTCGTCCACATCGTAGGCAATCTCGTTGACGCGGGGCAGGGGATGGAGGATGCGCATGTTGGGCCGTGCCTGTTCGAGCATCTGTGCCTTGAGCACATAGACATCCTTCACACGTTCGTACTCCATAAGGTCCGTGAAACGTTCGCGCTGCACGCGGGTCATATAGAGGATGTCGGCCTGGCTGATTACCTCTTCGTTGAATTCCTCGTGCTCTTCGTAGCGGATGCCGTGCTCCTTGCAGTAGAGTTTGTACTCGTCGGGCATAGCCAGTTCCTTGGGCGCGATGAAGTGGAACGTGGGGTTGAAGTGGCGCATAGCCATCAGCAGCGAGTGCACCGTGCGTCCGTACTTCAGGTCGCCCACGAGATAGATGTTGAGGTTTTCCAGCGTGCCCTGCGTCTTGTAGATGGAGTAGAGGTCGAGCATTGTCTGCGTGGGGTGCTGGTTGGCGCCGTCGCCCGCATTGATGATGGGCACGGGCGACACCTCGCTGGCATACAGCGCAGCCCCCTCCAGGTAGTGGCGCATCACGATGACATCGGCATAGTTGCTCACCATCATGATGGTGTCCTTGAGCGTTTCGCCCTTGGTCGAACTCGTCACCTTGGGGTCGGTAAACCCGATGACGCGAGCGCCGAGGCGGTTGGCGGCAGTTTCAAAAGAGAGGCGGGTACGGGTGGAAGGTTCAAAGAAAAGTGTAGCCACAACCCGACCTTCCAGAGTTTTGCGGTTGGGGTACTTTTCAAATTCGCTGGCCATCTCCACGAGGTATTCAATCTTTTCCTTCGTGAGATTGGCAATGGTAACCAGGCTTTGTTTCATATAGTAAGTAGCTTACAAAGGTCATTGAGTAGCGCAAATTTATGAATAATATTTGAGGTAGGTCCAATTAGTAAGAATAAAAAATGCTGGGGATGGCTTGAAGAGGACTGAGGGGAAGCCGAAGTGGTCTTTGTGAAACTATGGTTTTCTTTACGCGTGAGAGGGTTAACGTGAAGTTTCGCACCTTGCTGCAAGCTATGAACAAGGAGTTGTTTTCATTGAAAGGGGAGAGAATAAGTCTAACGATGGAAGGGCTTTTGCTAGAATTTGTGATAAAAATTGAACCTCCTTAGTTGGGGGAAAGAATTATGAAGAATGAAAGTTGGCCACAAACGAATTGATTCGTTCTTCATTTTTTACTACCTTTGCAGGCGAAGACAATATATGATTATGTATATATTCAGACTTGCGTTATTAGAAGAGGCTAAAAAGTTTCTCCAGAGCCTACCGCCACAGGCATACAAGAAGATATTATACAATATTGATAGAGTGGCAGGCGGAGAGAGGAACAAAGAACTATTCAAAAAGTTAGAAAATTCAGAAATTTGGGAGTTTCGCACACTTTACAACGGGATAGCCTATCGCCTCTTTGCTTTTTGGGATACGGACATGAATACCTTGGTAGTAGCCACGCACGGCATTATCAAGAAAACACAAAAGACACCCAAGAAGGAAATAGCCAGGGCAGAGGCAATCATGAAACAATATTTTGAAATCAAAAACAAATAAGATATGGAACAGGTAGGAAACATGAAACTCTACTCTTTAGAGGAAGTGAAAGACGAGCTGATTGGCAAAGTTGGAACTCCCGAGAGAGATGAACACGAGCGAAAAGTAGAAGAGGCTTTGCACGCCTACCGTATTGGTGAGGCCCTAAAAAACGCTCGTATCAAGCAAAACCTCACACAGGAGGAGCTAGGCCAACGAATTGGCGTACAGAAGGCACAAATATCCCGTATGGAACGTGGTTATAGCATTAGCCTACAGGCGATGAGCAGAGCATTTAAGGCATTAGGCATTGCCACTGCAACACTTGATTTAGGTATAGGCGGCAAGGTTGCCTTGTGGTAGAACACCTTTGAAAAGGATATGTAAATATAGGTAGGTTCTATAAATTAGTTTTATTGGAAGGTAGTTTCTCTATTTGGCTTGGATGTCTTTCCGCCTCTCGCACCATATCTTTTTGTTTTTCATTCAGTCACGTAGCCCGCTACGCTCCTTCATGTAAAACAAAAACCTATGGCACGATAGGAAAAATTCATCACAAGCTAATTTATAGAACCTACCGATAAAGAATGAATAATTAGGCCCGCGGCCAATTATTCATTCTTTGTTTTTTGCCCATATTATGTACCGCACGTTGATTGCTGTGTGGCTCAGTGGATTTCTGAAGTTTGTACCTTTATGCTTTTCTGTTTCACCCTTCTCCCTCCGTTTTACGCCCCTGATTTGTGATTCTAGGCCCTTGATTCGCGTTTCCACGCCCTTGATTTACGTTCCTGTTCCTGAGATTCCCGTCGCCCACCGCCCCATGGGCGAACGCCCACCGCCCCATGGGCGAGCGCCCATCGCCCCATGGGCGAGCGCCCATCGCACCGTGGGCGAGCGCCCATCGCACCGTGGGCGAGCGCCCATCGCACCGTGGGCGATGACAATGAACGGGAGCGGAACGGAAACCGGGGTAGGGGAAATGGCCGGGACGGGCCGGAACGGCCGTTGGCTTGGCGGTAAGTTCCATGCAAGGCCTGTTGGCTTAATCTCCATTGGTTTTTATTCCCCTCCCAACCGACTCAAATTCCTAATTCCTAAGATCTAATTCCTAATTGAACACGCAAATCATTTGTGCGTAAGGATTTTCTGCGTAACTTTGCGGGCATTCTAATAACCCTAAGACCAACCTAAGCATGAAACTAAAGCACTTACTGGTGGCTGTTGCTGTGATGGCTGCTCCGCTTGCCCATGTGGGCGATGCGAGCTGTGTTATGGCGCAACTGATTAAGCCGAAGGCCAAGAAGGCCAAGACTACGGCCGTGGCTGATGATTCCAAATATCTGATGAAGGGCGCTGTGCCCGTGGTAGATGGACAGGTGCGCTTCTCCGAAACGGTGGCAGCACCGGGACAGACGAAGGATGCCCTCTTTGCCACGCTCAAGGACGCTGTGCAAAAGCAGATTATTGAAGGACCCGACCACCTGGAGAAGGCACGCCTCACGGAGGTAGATGCAGCAGAGGGACTGATTGTGGCTAGCGTGGAGGAGTACCTGTATTTCAAGCGCAAGGCATGGTCGATGGACCGCGTGCGCTTCACCTACCAGTTGATTCTCACGGCCAAGGACGGCAGTTACTCCGTGGAGATGCGCCGCCTGCAATATCAATATGACGACGTGCCCAATGCCGAGGTGCTCTATGCCGAAGACTGGATAACGGACGAAGAGGCCCTCACCGATGGTGGCAAGAAACTCGCGAAGAAGGCAGGCAAATTCCGCCGCGGCACGATTGACCGCAAGGACGCCGTATTCGCTATCCTACGTCAAGCCACTAACAAATAACGATTATGGAACTAGCAACTAAATACAACCCCGAAGAAGTAGAGGGCAAGTGGTACGAATATTGGATGAACCACCACCTCTTCAGTTCAAAACCCGATGCACGCAAGCCCTACACCATAGTCATCCCGCCGCCCAACGTGACGGGTGTGCTCCACATGGGCCACATGCTCAATAATACGATTCAGGACATCCTGGTGCGCCGTGCCCGCATGGAGGGCAAGAACGCCTGCTGGGTGCCTGGCACAGACCATGCCTCCATCGCCACCGAAGCCAAGGTGGTCAACCGCCTGGCACAGCAGGGCATCAAGAAGCAAGAGTTGACGCGCGAGGAATTTCTCGGCCACGCTTGGGAATGGACCCACGAGCACGGCGGCATCATCCTCAAGCAGTTGCGCCGCCTCGGTGCTTCTTGCGACTGGGACCGCACAGCCTTCACGATGGACGACGAGCGCAGCGAGAGCGTGCTCCGCGTCTTCTGCGATCTCTACGACAAGGGCCTCATCTATCGCGGCCTGCGCATGGTCAACTGGGACCCCAAGGCACAGACGGCCCTCTCCAATATTGAGGTCATCTATAAAGAGGAACAGAGCCACCTCTATCACCTCCGCTACTACGTGGCCGATGCCGACGTCAACCCCGTTCAGCCCACGGGCTGCGAGGGCGAAGTGCTCCATCAGGATGCCGACGGCCGCTACTACGCCGTGGTGGCTACGACCCGCCCCGAAACCATCATGGGCGACACGGCCATGTGTATCAACCCCAAAGACCCGAAGAACCAATGGCTGCGCGGACACAAAGTCATCGTTCCCCTCGTGGGCCGCGTGATTCCCGTCATTGAGGACCGCTATGTCGAAATCGAATTTGGTACGGGCTGCTTGAAGGTGACGCCCGCCCACGATGTCAACGACTACAACCTCGGCAAGACCCACAACCTCGAGACCATCGACATTTTCAACCCCGACGGCACGCTCTCCGAGACGGCTGGCCTCTACGTGGGGCAGGACCGTATGGATGTGCGCAAGCAGATTGCCAAGGACCTGGAGGCTGCGGGACTGATGGAGAAGGTGGAGGACTACACGAACAAGGTGGGCTACTCCGAGCGCAATCCCGACACGGCTGTCGAGCCGCGCCTGTGTATGCAGTGGTATCTGTCCATGCAGCACTTTGCCGACATCGCCCTGCCGCCCGTATTGAACGGCGACATCAAGTTCTACCCGCAGAAATACGTGACGACCTATCGCAATTGGCTGGAGAATATTGACGACTGGTGTATCAGTCGCCAACTCTGGTGGGGCCACCGCATCCCCGCCTTCTACCTGCCCACAGCCGAGGGCGAGGAGGAACGATTCGTCGTGGCGATGAACCGCTTTGAGGCTGGCAAGAAGGCGCGACAGATTCCTGGCTTCGAGAACCTGAAGGACGAGGAGTTGCGCCAAGACGAAGATGCCCTTGACACTTGGTTCAGTTCGTGGCTCTGGCCCATCAGCCTCTTCGACGGTATCAACCAACCCAACAATCCCGAATTGTCCTACTACTATCCCACGGCCGACCTCGTGACAGGTCCCGACATTATCTTCTTCTGGGTGGCCCGCATGATTATGGCCGGTATGGAATACACGGGCAAGGTGCCCTTCCGCAATGTCTATTTCACGGGTATCGTGCGCGACAACCTAGGCCGCAAGATGTCCAAGCAACTGGGCAACAGTCCCGACCCCATCGCCCTCATCGAGAAGTACGGTGCCGACGGCGTGCGTATGGGCATGATGCTCTCCGCGCCTGCTGGCAACGACATCCTCTTCGACGAAGCCCTCTGCGAGCAGGGCCGCAACTTCAATAATAAGATATGGAATGCCTTCCGCCTAGTCAAGGGTTGGGAGGTGAGCGCTGAAGCCACTCAGAGCGAAGCCGCCGCGCTCGCTATCCAGTGGTTTGAGGCCCGCCTGCGCGACCGTGCCGCTGAGGTGGCCGACCTCTACTCGAAGTATCGCCTGAGCGAAGCCCTGATGGAGGTCTATCATCTCTTCTGGGACGACTTCTCGGCCTGGTTGCTCGAACTCGTGAAGCCCGCCTATGGCCAGCCCATTGATGCGCAGACCTATGCCGCCGTGCTCCAAGCCTTCGACCATTTGCTCCACCTGCTCCACCCCTTCATGCCCTTCATCACGGAAGAGTTGTGGCAGCATCTGGCCGACCGCAAAGAGGGCGAGAGCATCATGGTGAGCCCGCAGCAGATTGCCGCTCCGCAGGAAGGCGATGCTGAACTGCTCGCCGCCATGGCGCAGGCCGCCAGTGTGGTGACCAATGTGCGCGCCGTGCGCAACAGTAAGAACATCTCGCCGCGCGAAGTGCTCCACCTGCAAGTGGTAGGCGCCAACCCCATTGCCGCCATGGACGCCATTGTTTGCAAGATGGCAGGCGTGGATGCCGTAGAGGTGGTGGCCGCCAAGAGCGAAGGGGCCAGCGCCTTCATGGTGGGCACCACAGAATATGCCGTGCCCCTGGGCGACCTCATTGACGTGGAGGCCGAAATCGCCAAGGCCGAGGCCGAACTCAAACACCTCGAGGGCTTCCTCGCAGGCGTAGAGAAGAAACTCTCCAACGAACGCTTCGTGGCCAACGCGCCCGCTGCCGTCGTGGAGTTGGAGCGCAAGAAGCAGAGCGATGCGCAGAGCAAGATTGCCACCCTGCGCGAGACCTTGGCCGCACTGCGGAAATAGAGCGGCGGCTCTCCGGATTCTCTGGTTTCTCCGGGCTTTCCGGAAAATCTAGAATCTCTAGATCTTCTAGAATTTCTAGATCTGCTAGATTCTCTAGCCCCCCCCATCAAAGCGAGCGAGGGATTGGAGCAACGACTCCAATCCCTCGCTCGCTTGTGTAAATAGTAGCCTCTGTCCTCAAAGCCCCCCTAGTCAATCCCAGTAGTTCCCGATAGCATATAGCGGCACATTATCCATCCATTCCTCCTGCCGATAGTCTGCCATGGATGTGCGGATACATTTCAGGTTGGGATAATCTGCGTGGAAAGCCTTGAGCGATTTCGATTGTAGATTTTCCTCCGCCTTCACCTCGATGGCTGCAATCTCTGTGTCATGTTGGACAACGAAATCTACTTTCTGCGTGCTGTTCTCCTTGCTGTAATAGAAGATGGAGAGGGAGGCGCAATTGTGCAGTTGCGAGCAGACAAAGTTCTCCGTGAAGTTGCCCTTGCTCTCCTCCATCTTGTTGGGTAAGAGCATGAGCGCAGGCGGCATATTGTTCATGGCGCCCAGCAGTCCGCAGTCCAACATGTAGAGTTTGAACGCTGAGAAATCAGCATAGCAGTTCAAGGGCATACCAGGCTTGCCGACGCGTTCCACCTTGTAAACTAGTCCTGCATCAAGCAGCCATTGGATGGCCGTCTCAAACTCCTTGGCCCGCGCGCCCTTTCGCAAGACACCATAGACGAACTTTCGGTTCTCCTTGGCGAGTTGCGAAGGGATGGATTTCCACACTTGGTTGATTCGCACCGCTTCGTTCGTGGGCGCATGCTTGGAGATATCCTTGTCGTAGGCAAGGAGAATTTCCTGCTGTACTTCCCGCACCTGCACGGTGTCGTTTGTGTCAAGGTGCTTCTTCACCGCCTCTGGCATGCCGCCCGTGAAATAGTATTCGCGGAGTGACTGGATATATTTGCTGCGGGTGCTGGCCATGACGTCCCACTGCTTTTGGACCAGCATGTCGTACATCTGGCGTTGCCCCTTTGCAAGCAGAAATTCTTCGTAGGACATCGGAAAAATCTTCAAGGTGTTGACTTTGCCCACGGGGAAGGATTCTCCTTGGTGAAGGGTGATGCCTAGCAACGAGCCAGCCACTGCTACGTGGTATTCAGGGGCATTCTCACAGAAATACTTCAAAGCGTTGAGCCCGCGTTTGAGTTCCTGTATTTCGTCTAGGATAATCAGGGTTTTGCCAGGCAGGATGCTGACGCCGGTAATAGAGCCAATGGCGAGGAGGATGCGCCGGATGTTGTAGTCAGGCTCGAAGAGATTCTTGACCATCTCGTTGTCATCGCAGTTGATATAGGCTGTATGCTCGTAGTGTTGCCTTCCAAATTCCTTGAGAATATAGGTTTTCCCGACCTGGCGTGCTCCAAGGAGGATAAGAGGCTTCCTGTCACTTCTGTTCCTCCATTTGAGAAGGTCCTTCATGATAGTTCTTTCCATACTTTTGGTTTGTTTTGAGATTCTTCCGCAAAAGTATATAGAAATCAGGAGATTGCCAAGTGTTTTTACACTTTTATGAGGGACTTTTTATCGAATTACCACACTTTTATGAGGGACTTTTCACTGAATCACTACATTTTTATGAGGGACTTTTAGCCGAATTACTACACTCTTATGAGGGACTTTTTGCAATAAGGAAGGAAAATGAGTAGTAAAGACAGGTGTTGTGGACGCTGTGTCTGGGCCTTTTTTAGTTTCTAGCGGCCCGCTGAGGCCGTTTTTAGGGGAAAGGGTGTTGGCTACCTCGTATTTATTCCCTATTTTTGTCCGTCCAATAACCTATTTCTTTTGGCGCGCGGAGGCTTAGCATCTTTGTCAATCTCTTTTGCCCGTTCGCCAATTTATTCTCTAGCAATCCAGTCTTCACTATGAGCACACCTCCCCCCAACAAACAAGCCGTCAAGGACGACCTGCGATACCTGCGACTGCTGGCGCGCGATTTCCCCACCGTGTCGAGCGTCACCACCGAGATTATCAACCTCGAGGCCATCCTCCATCTGCCCAAGCCGACCGAGCACTTCCTGGCCGACCTCCACGGTGAGAACGAAGCCTTCCAGCACGTGCTGCGCAACGCTTCGGGTAATATCAAGCGCAAGGTCAACGACCTCTTTGGCAATACCCTGCGCGAGAAGGAGAAGAAGGACCTGTGCACGCTCATTTATTATCCCGAACAGAAGCTGGAACTGGTCAAGCAGAACGAGCGCGCCCTCGACGACTATTACCAGACCACACTCAACCAACTCATCACCGTCTGCCGCAGTGTGTCCTCCAAATACACCCGCTCGAAGGTGCGCAAGAGCCTGCCCGAGGAATACGCCTATATTATAGAAGAGTTGTTGCACGAGAGTACCGACGACCACAACAAGCAAGCCTACTTCAACGTCATCATCCGCACCATCATCGGCACGGGCCGCGCCGACCACTTCATCATCGCCCTCTGCTATCTCATCCAGCGCCTGGCCATCGACCGCCTGCACATCCTCGGCGATATCTACGACCGCGGTCCTGGCGCACACCTCATCATGGACACGCTCTGCAACTTCCACCACATCGACATCCAGTGGGGCAACCACGATATCCTGTGGATGGGAGCGGCGGCTGGCAACCTCTGTTGCATCGCCAGCGTATTGCGCCTCAGCCTGCGCTATGCCAATACGCAGACACTGGAGGAAGGATATGGCATCAACATGGTGCCCCTGGCCACCTTTGCCATGGAGACCTATGCCGATGACCCGTGCGAAATCTTCAAGCCGCGATTTGAAAACGGCGGCGAAGACCCCAACGAGAAAGAGGTGCGCCTCATGTCGCAAATGCACAAGGCCATTGCTGTCATTCAGTTCAAACTCGAGCAGTCGCTCTATATGGCCCACCCCGAATGGCACATGAACGACCGCTGCCTGTTGGAGCACATCAACCATACGGCGGGCACGTTCACCCTCAACGGACAGACCTACGCCATGCGCGATACGTCCTTCCCGACCATCGACCCGAAGCATCCCTACCGCCTCACGCCCGAGGAGCACGAACTGATGGGGCGCCTGGCCCATTCGTTCCGCATCAGCGACCGCCTGCACCGCCACGTGGCTTGCCTCCTGCTCCACGGCGGTATGTATGGCATCTACAATAGCAACCTGCTCTTCCACGCCTCCGTGCCGCTCAACGAAGACGGCAGCCTGCGCGAAACCATTGTGGGCGATGGCAAGGCCAAGGGTATGGAACTGATGAAGCGCATCGAAACCCTCGTGCGCACAGCCTTCGATGACGAAGCCGAAGAAGGGGAGCGCCGCATGGCATGCGACTTCTTCTGGTACCTCTGGTGCGGACCCGATTCGCCCCTCTTCGACAAGAGCAAGATGGCCACCTTCGAGCGATACTTCATTGCCGAGAAGGAAACCCACACCGAGGAGAAGGGCTGGTACTATAAGTTGCGCAACTCCGCCGAAGTCTGCGACCACATCATGGACGAGTTTGGCGTCAGCGGCGAGCACCGCCACGTCATCAACGGCCACGTACCCGTTCGCGTCGGCAAGGGCGAAAACCCCATCAAGGCCGACGGCCGACTGATGGTGATTGACGGCGGATTTGCCAAAGCCTACCACGACACAACGGGCATTGCGGGCTACACGCTGGTCTATCACAGCCGCGGCTTCCAACTCGTGCAACACGCCCCCTTCACCTCCACCGAAGAGGCCATCCTCAACGGTACGGACATCCAGAGCACCATCCAGATTGTGGAGATGATGGGCCACCGTGAGATGGTGAGCGATACGGACATCGGCTGCAAACTGCGTGAGCAAATTGCCGACCTCGAGAAATTGCTCTACGCTTACCGCCGTGGATATATCAAGGAGCAGTAGCGGCTGTCGGCCTTTGCCTTAATGGCTGATCTAGTAGAATAGTTTGAAATGAGTTGGCGGCCATCGTGCCGCTACTTTTTGCGTTCCGCCGCGCCAGATTCTCGTTCTGCCCAGAAAAATTGGAACAACGGCTTTCCCGCCCCCCCTTGGCTGATAATACAACTACTTTTACCAGAAAACAAGAATAAATTCCTTCCCCAAATATCCATTCATTATGAAATCGCTAAAAGAACTCTACCGCATTGGCCAAGGCCCTTCGAGCAGTCATACCATGGGCCCGCTCCATGCCGCCGAACGATACCTCGCCAATCATCCCGATGCTCCGCGCTTCAAGGTAACTCTCTATGGTAGCCTTGCCGCCACGGGTAAGGGCCACTTGACCGACTGGGCCATCTATTCCGTGCTGGGCAAGGAGCGCACCGAATTTGTGTGGCTGCCCGACCTCGTCCTGCCCTTCCATCCCAACGGCATGAAGTTTGAGGCCGTGGATAGCGAGGGACAGGCCCACGATGCTTGGACCGTCTATAGCGTAGGCGGTGGTGCGCTAGCCGAGGAAGGCAGCACCGAGGCCGATACGCCCGACCTCTACGAACTGGACCAATTGCTCGACATCAAGCAATGGTGCGAAGAGCGCGGACAGTCGTATTGGCAATACGTGGACCACTGCGAAGGCCCCGAGATATGGGACTACCTCGAAGAAATCTGGCAGGTCATGAAAGCCGCCGTTGAGCGCGGATTGGAGGAAGAGGGCGTGCTGCCCGGCGGATTGAACCTTCGCCGCAAGGCACCGCATTATTATATTAAGGCGATGGGCTACAGCAGCAACCTCCAGTCGCGCGGCCTCGTCTTTGCCTACGCGCTGGCCGTGTCGGAGGAGAACGCGTCGGGCGGACGCATTGTCACGGCACCTACGTGCGGCAGTTGCGGTGTGGTTCCCGCCGTGCTATATCACATCGCCAAGAGCCGCCGATTCAGCGACAAGCGTGTGCTCCACGCTTTGGCCACAGCCGGACTGGTGGGCAACATTGCCAAATCGCGCGCCTCCATTTCGGGTGCCGAAGCGGGTTGTCAGGCCGAGGTAGGCGTGGCCTGCGCCATGGCTGCTGCCGCCGCCAACTATATCTTCGGTGGTAGCCTTGCCGCCACGGAGTATGCCGCCGAGATGGGACTGGAGCACCACTTCGGCATGACGTGCGACCCCATCTGCGGCCTCGTACAGATTCCCTGCATTGAGCGCAACGCCCACGCCGCCGCCCGCGCCCTCGATGCCAACCTCTACGCCACCTATGCCGAAGGCGAGCACCGCATCTCCTACGACAAAGCCGTCGAGGTGATGAAGCAGACGGGCAAGGACCTCCCCTCGCTCTATCGCGAAACGAGCGAAGGCGGACTGGCCAAGGAATATACCCGCGAACGCCGCAAGTAAGAATCCAAACGAAATACTATCCCTTTGGAACTGACGTCAAAGGATGTCTCTCCGTATTTCGACCTGCCCTCCTTCGCCCTTTGGCTGCTTTGCCACGACATCCTGAGGAATGGCAGAATGAGATTTCTCCCGTCATACGCTATGCCAGTAGGAGCAATCACGAGAGCCTACCAATACTACGGTGGTCAGTCCCCGTTTCTCTGAACGTTTTTCTGATGTACATTGCCAGCATTCCACGGGCGTGGGATGCTGGCAATGTCTGTTTCGGGAATGGCTTTTGGCTTTCCCCGTTTTTTCCTAAGGCTTTTCCGTTTTTTTCTAAGGCTTTTCCGTTTTTCTTCGGCAGATAGCCAGCGACCCGCAGGCGCAGGTCGCGTGACCCGCGGGCGCAGGTCGTGTGACCCGCGAGCGCAGGTCGCGTGACCCGCGGGCGCAGGTCGCTGGCAATCTCTCAGAAAGAAATGATTTTAGGGCTGATGCGTTTCACTGCAACCGCGATGGATTTCGTTTTATTACTGTCCGCTAAACATGCTTTTGTGTCGAATTATACAAGTTTGGGCAACAGACAAGCCCCCTCTTAAGAGGTGATAACGGCTGTCCGCTAAAAATTCCGCCCCTTACAGGACATAGACTTAACCGCAGATGGCTATATTTGCTATTTTGAGGCTTATTCTGTCATTTTATAGCAACACAAAGGTGCTTATACGTCCAGTATATCGGCTGTCCGAGAAAATAGAAGTCCCAGAAATCACCAAATATTTTTAGCGGACACCAATAATTTCGTTTAGGTTCTATCCATGATGGCGTTTCCGCCATTCCCGTTGAAGAAAGGGCAAAAGCATTAAGGTGGGTCTATAAATAGGTTCCAATGGAAGGCTGCGTTTCTAATCTGCTTAGAGAAAAAAGGAACGCTCCCGCATTTCGCTGGAGCGTTCCTTATATAATAATGTGTAGAAAAAAGCAGGGCGATTACTCGGCAGAGGCCAGGGGCGAGGGCACGTTGTAGGTGCGTGCAGCCAGTTCCTTGTCGAGCATATAGAGGCCGTACTTGTTGTCGATGACAGCAGCAACAGCCTGAATCATGTCGCGGGCATTTTCTTCTTCTTCCACCTGCTCATCAATGAACCAATTGAGGCGGTTGATAGAGGCGAAGTCGCGGTCTTCGTTGGCGATAGAGGCGAGGTTGTTGATGAGGGCCGTCACCTTCTTCTCGTGCTCGAGGGTTTTCTCAAACATAGCGAGGGGCGTTTCCCAAGTGGTGGGCACGGCTTCAATGGGAAGGAGTTCCACCTTGGCATCGCGGGAGAGCATATAGTTCATGAAGATGCGAGCGTGTGCCTGCTCCTCCTGAAACTGTACGTGAAACCAGTTGGCAATGCCTTTGTAACCTTTGCTCTCAGCATCGAGGGCCATTGAGAGATAGAGGTAAGCCGACCAAAGTTCGGCATTTACCTGCGCATTGAGCGCGTCATGGAGTTTTTGGCTTAACATAGTAGTTATTTTTTAGAAAGTCTGTCTTGTTGAATATCTCGAAGTGGGCAGCCAGAGCCGCAAGGACTATCGAGCCAGCAGCCAAAGGCTGCGTTGAAACTAGGGGACGCAGTCCCCGAATGAATCTAGGAAGCCGCAAGGCTTCCGTTGAAACCAGGGAGCGAAGCGACCATTGAAACTAAGGTCGCGCAGCGACCGCACTAAGGTCGCAAAGCGACCGCGGAACCGCTAGTAACTCCGTGCCACCACAACGCGGCAGGTGGCAGGCTTGCCGCTGACCATATCCACGCCGAGGTTCTCTTGGCTATAGCCGTAGGGGACGCAGCGGATGGTGGCTTGCGTCTCGGCCTTGATTTGTGCTTCGGTCTCTTCGGTGCCGTCCCAGGGACAGAGGAAGAAGCCGCCGTCCTTCACGCGCTCCTTGAACTCCGCATAGTCGTTGCATTCGTAGATATGCTCGTCGAGGTACGTCTTGGCCTTGTTGTAGATGTTCGTCTGGATGGTTTCGAGGAGCTGTTCTACGTAGTTCTCAATGCCTTCGAAGGAGAGGGTCTCCTTCTCGAGCGTATCGCGGCGCATGAGTTCCACGGTGCCATTCTTGAGGTCGCGGCCGCCCATGACGATGCGCACGGGCACACCCTTCAGTTCGTAGTCGGCAAACTTGAAGCCCGGACGCTTGTTGTCGGCGTTGTCGTATTTCACGCGGATGCCCTTGGCGCGCAGACGCTCGGCTAGACCGCCCAATTTCTCGTTGAACTCCGCCAGTTCGCTATCGCCCTTATAAATAGGTACGATAACCACCTGGATGGGCGCGAGGTGGGGAGGCAGGACGAGGCCGTTGTCGTCGGAGTGCGTCATGATGAGTGCGCCCATCAGACGGGTGCTGACGCCCCACGAAGTAGCCCAAGCGTATTCGGGCTGGTTGTCTTTATTGATAAACTGCACATTGAAGGCGCGGCCGAAGTTCTGGCCGAGGAAGTGACTCGTACCGCTCTGCAGCGCCTTGCCGTCCTGCATCATAGCCTCAATGGTATAGGTGTCGAGGGCACCGGCGAAACGTTCCGTGGCACTCTTCACACCGCGGATGACAGGGATGGCCAGCACATCACGGGCAAAGTCGGCATAGACGTCAAGCATCTGGCGGGCACGTGCTTCGGCTTCCTCGCGAGTGGCGTGTGCCGTGTGGCCTTCTTGCCAGAGGAACTCGCTCGTGCGGAGGAAAAGGCGGGTGCGCATTTCCCAGCGCATCACGTTGCACCACTGGTTACAGCAGAGGGGCAGGTCGCGCCAGGAGTGAATCCACTTGCGATAAGTGTTCCAGATGGTCGTCTCCGAGGTAGGACGGATAATCAGTTCCTCCTCCAGACGTGCCGAGGGGTCAACGACCACGCCATCGCCATCGGGGTTGGCCTTCAGACGATAGTGGGTGACGACGGCGCACTCCTTGGCAAATCCCTCCACGTGCTCTGCCTCCTTGGAGAGGAAAGACTTCGGGATGAGCATGGGGAAATATACGTTCTGCACGCCCGTTTCCTTAAAACGTGCATCAAGCGACTGCTGAATGCGCTCCCAGATGGCATAGCCGTAGGGCTTGATGACCATACAGCCGCGCACATCGGCCTGTTCGGCCAAGTCGGCTTTGACGACCAATTCGTTGTACCACTTCGAGTAGTCCTCGCTTCGTTTTGTCAGGTTCTTAAGTTCAATTGCCATGTAAATATGTTGTGTTGATTTTTTCTTGGGGACGGGTAGGGAAGAGGTGTCGTTGAAATCAGCAAGTCTTCTTCCTATCTCAGACTAAGGAACTTTTCCTTAAGTGACTGCAAAAGTACGAATAAAAATTCGTACCTTTGCGGCTCGAAATCATATTTTATTAACCAATTTAATAAGTATTTCTATTATGAAAGGAATGAAATTTTCTGCAATCGTATTGAGCGCAAGTCTCATTCTGAGCAGTTGCAACATGTCCAACATGGCCAAGGGCGGTCTGATCGGTGGTACCAGTGGTGGTGCTGTTGGTGCACTGGTAGGTCAGTTGATTGGTAAGGGTAAGGGTGCCGCTATTGGTGCTGCCGTTGGTGCCACCGTAGGTACGGGTGCTGGTCTGCTCATCGGTAAGAAGATGGACAAGGCTAAGGCTGCCGCCGAAGCTGCCAAGGCTCAGGCCGAAATCCTCACCGCTGCCGATGGTACGCAGTACGTGAAGGCTACCTTCGAGGGCGGTCTCCTCTTCGCCACTGGCAAGACCGAACTCACCGCTTCCGCCAAGAGCGAAATCAACAAGTTCATCACCAACCTCAAGGCCGAGGATAGCACTTTCGACCTCGCTATCGTAGGTTACACCGACAATGCTGGTTTCAAGGGTAAGACCGCTGCACAGAGCAAGGTCCTCAACCAGCAGCTCTCCGAGAATCGTGCGCAGAGCGTTCGCGCTCAGTTCCTCGCCGCAGGTTACAATGCCAACTACATCAAGTACACCACTGGTCGCGGTGAAGAAAACCCCGTGGCTAGCAACGCAACTGCCGAAGGCCGTCAGCAGAACCGCCGCGTAGAGGTTTACATCCTCCCCTCCAAGGAAATGATTGAAGCTGCCAACCAGGCTGCCAAATAATCTCCGAATATCTAAATCTTAGGAAATAAACACGGGCCGCACCTCGATTTGGTGCGGCCCGTGTTGATTTTCTTGTATAGGGATTTTGGGAGGGCTAGATGCTTTGTGGTGGAAAAGCGGTGTACGTTGGCTTGTCGTATATGAGTTGGCAGGCTCAGGCAGGCGCCTACTTGCGCAGCGTGCGGAGGTAATCCTTTCGCTCGGGCGGGATGCGGTAGCTCTCTATGGCCTTTTGGATGGTTTTGCGATGCGTCCAAGGGTCCAGTTGTCGGTTTTCAAGATAGGGTAGGGTGGCTTCCCATTGTTTGGCCAAGGCAGTGGCAAAAAACCATGCCACCATCATCTTCACATAGTATTCTTCACTGTGAATGGCAGCAGGAATCTCGAGAAAATCAGCGGAGAAAGAGTCGTCAAGGAAATGTGTCATCAGCATACGTAGTCCAAAGCGACACGTGTATGTATGGGACGAACTGCTCCAGCGCAGAATGTTTTCAAGCAGTTGTGCCTTGTGCTTTGCAAAGACCTTGGGCGACAGCGTATCGCACACTGCCCAGTTGTCCACGTAGGGCAGAAAGCGATCTGTCAAGTCTAGGCAGCGGTCGTAATCCTTCACCAGGGAGATGAGCATCCCGTGCAACATATCCTCTTCGTAATAGGAATGGGGCAGGTGAGAGAGAAATCGCTGGCTGGCCGCTTCCTCCTTTGCGAAACTGCGCGCAATGGTTCGCAGCAAAGGCACTCGCACACCAATGAAATGACTAGGCGGAAAGCCTGGCGTAAGTTTAGCAATGAAGGCAGCATACGCAGCATCGCGCATGCCGAAAAGATT
Organism: Bacteroidales bacterium; assembly: GCA_004555425.1. Lineage (GTDB taxonomy): Bacteria > Bacteroidota > Bacteroidia > Bacteroidales > Bacteroidaceae > Alloprevotella. The sequence continues at coordinate 10,797 of SFID01000003.1, read as the reverse complement.
TTGTTGAAGTTCGTTCATAGGTTTACACAGAAGCAAAATAGTATTTCCTTAGTATCTTCTTAGTTTTTCTGAAATTCTAGCTGAGAATCTTAGCGAAAGATACATAAAAAATAAGGGTAAAAAATAAGGGCTGCACCAAAATCTGGCGCAGCCCTTTATTCTTAGTGGATTTGATTACATGAGAGTAACGGTGGCACGACGGTTGTAAGAGTAGGGAGTAAGGTTGTTGACACCACCCTTAGATTCTACAACAATCTGGTCGCGGCTTACACCCATCTTGACGAGTTCGTTAACGACAGCCTGAGCACGCTTCTCGGAGAGAGACTGGTTGAAGTCAGGCTTACCCGTCTTGCTGTCAGCGTAACCCACTACGAGAATCTTCTTGCCGTTAGCCTTGGCGTAATCAGCAACTTCCTGTACGTTGACGAGGTCCTTGCGGCTAGCAATCTTGGCAGAACCGATGTTGAAGAATACGCTCTGTGAAGTGCAAACGAGCTTCTCAACAGATTCGTTAGCATTGTTAGTAACGGGCTTCTGGTTGGCGAGGAGGTCGCGCAGACGTGCGTTTTCGTCCTGCTGCTCGCGGAGAGAAGCGTTGAGCGCGTCAATCTGCTCCTGGTTCATAGCCATGAGGGCTTCTACATCGGGAGCCTTATCCCAGTTGTGCTTTCTGCTGAGCTGGTAGGTAACACCTACAGATACGCCCACCTGCTTGTCCCAGTGACGCGCAGTAAACTTCTCGTGGCTACCATAGGGGTCACCAACAGCGTTGTCGAAGTTGCCTTCCATCCAAGCAGTGTAAACCTCAAAGTTGATGGCGAAGCGGTCGCTTACGCGGAAGGTGTTGAGGATACCAGCATTGTAGGAGAACTCGAGGTTGTTGGGCTCGATGGTGCTGGTGAGACCTAAACCGAGGTAAGGAATGAAGTTCCAAACGCGCTTCTCGTTATAGCCGAAGAAGAGGTTAGAGAAGTTGAACATCACGTCCTCGTGTACGTTCCAGAACTTGTAGGACTTGTGGTCGTTGCGGGTGTTTACCTGCTTGGCCCAAAGACCCTGGAACTTCGTACGAAGACCGAGGCCAGGAGTATGCCACTTACCGATAGCAACGTCAAAACCAAAGGTGCCACGGTCAACGCTGAAGGGGTTCTTGTTGCAGCAGTTCTCCTGCGACGTATAGGAGGCGTTGAAGTTAGCGCCAGCCTGAATGAACCAGTTAGCACCGAAGGTATTGGTGACAACCTTGTGCTTGTGCACGGGAACTTCAGTAGTGCCCTGTGCTGCTGCATTCATAGCGAAACCTACGAATGCGAGTGCAATCATTAACTTTTTCATAACTATAAATATAAGTAAATAAAGAATTCTTAGTTAGTAACTGAGGTGAAAGCATGCGAACTTTGATGTTCACGAAGAGGCTTGGGTTGCTGTTTTCTTGAATGCTGATTACACAGTTCGTGCGTCTGTAATGCAAGTATTCTTTGCGCAAAGGTAGTAATTATTTGCGAATCAGTATGTGTTGCTCCTTAAAAAAAGGGATTTTCCCTTGAAAAAAGTATAAAAAGTCTCAAAATCCTGAGATTTATCCCAATATTTTCGTGATTTTGTCGTTTGATAGGCTTGCTACGGTGGGTTGTCCTTCGGGGGTAAAGTAGGGACTATCGGTGGCAAAAAGGCGGTTGAGGAGGTCCTGCATCTCGGCGTCGCTTAAGACTTGGCCAATGGGCATAGCGGCGCGGCGGGCCAAGGAGGCAGCGATGATATGGTGTATCTGCTCTTTCACTTCCACCTGTCCGTGGAGGGCATCATCAACGAGCGATTGCAGGAGGGTGGTAGGGTCGAGTCCTTCGGTGCCTGCGGGAATGCCCAGGATTGAATACGAACCGCCGCCGAGGGGAGAGAGGTCGAAACCAATGCCCGTGAGTTCGTCGGTGAGTTGGTCAAGCATGTGTGCTGCCGCTGGCGAGAGTTGAATTAGGGCGGGGAAGAGGAGGCCCTGGGTGAATCCGCGGCGTTCGGCCAATTGTCGTTTGTACACATCGTAGAGCACGCGAGTGTGGGCGCGGTGTTGATCAACAATGAGCAGGCCTTCGGTTGTTGAGACGATGATGTAGCGTCCGTGGTGTTGGAGGCAATGTATCTCGCCTTGCGTCCAAGCTGATTGGTCTGCTACTGGGAGATCGGTGTAGAGGGTAGGGGGCGCTGCCTCGTCTTGACTAGGGGAAAGGGTTGGAGTGAGCAGACTGTTGGCATCGGAGGAAGGAACATCCTTTTCGTTAGCAGGAGCGGTGAGTTCGGCATAGAGGTCTTCCCAACCTGCCGGTGCGGATTTTTGGTGGGCAGAGAAGGAAGAACTGTCAGACTTGCTTATGCTTCCTGTGGCAGTTGTAGAGGCTGCTGGCTTGCCTTCTGTCGTAGTGTAGTGAGAGTCGTTGCTCTCTTCAAAGGGATTGAAATGCTGGTTGACGTGAACCTGCGGCATTTGTAGGTTAGCGAAATCTCCAGTGAACGTAGGAATGTCGGGTTTTCCTGCCGTGTCAAAATCAAGGGCGGGGATGGCATCGTGCTTACCTAGTGCCTCGCGCACACCTGCTAGGAGAATGGGCCAGATGGCTTGTTCGTCTTGGAATTTGATTTCCGTCTTCTGTGGATGGATATTGACGTCAATGCGTGCGGGGTCAATCTGAAAATTGACGAAGTAGGAAATCTGTGTACCGTCTGCAATGAGGCGTTCGTAGGCAGTTTGGATGGCTTTGTTGAAATAGGGGTGGCGCATATAGCGGCCATTCACAAAAAAGAATTGCTGGGCACCTTTTTTCTTTGCTCCTTGGGGTGTACCTACGAAACCGCCAATTTGTACCAGCTCTGTGTCCACTTGAATGGGTACTAATTGGGCATCCATTCGCTTGCCAAAGAGGTCGAGGATGCGTTTCTTGAAACCGCCGATGGGCAGTTGCTGGAGAAGGTTGTCGCCCGAATAGAGCGAAAATTCCACCTCGGGATGCGCCAGCGCTATTCGTTCAAATTCACTCAGAATATGGTTGAGCTCGGTCTGGTTCGACTTGAGAAATTTTCGGCGGGCGGGGATGTTAAAGAAGAGGTTGCGTACGAGGAAGTTGGCTCCAACGGGGCAGGTCACAGGAGTTTGTTCCTTGACATGGCTTCCTTCTATAAGGATGGATGTGCCTAGGTCGTTGTTGGCTTGTCGGGTGCGGAGCTCCACTTGGGCTACGGCAGCAATGGACGCCAGTGCCTCGCCGCGGAAGCCCATGGTGCGGAGCGAGAAGAGGTCGGCGGCTTCTGTGATTTTGGACGTAGCATGGCGCTCGAAGGCCAGGCGTGCATCGGTGTCGCTCATGCCCTTGCCGTTGTCCACCACCTGTATGCTGTCCTTGCCTGCCTCAATGACTTTAATCTGTATCTTATTGGCACCTGCGTCGAGGGCGTTTTCCACCAGCTCCTTGATGACAGACGAAGGACGTTGAATGACTTCGCCTGCTGCAATCTGGTTGGCCACGCTGTCTGGAAGCAGTTTGATAATATCGCTCATATCGTATAAGGCGCTATTCTATATTCTATAGGTCCGTATTGGTTGGGAGGTACGTCGTTATTTCTTTTTGCCGAGTTTCTTGACGGGAGGCTCTCGTCGGATGGAAGCCTTGAGTTCGCTACCCGATTTCTTGCTTCGCCATTCGAACAGGTCGTGTTTGTCGCGCGGCCGAATGTAGTCAAACCATGCGAAGGCGGGAAGATAGGTGTGGTCTTGCGGTGCCAGGCCGAGTGGATAGAGTTCCCCTTGTGCTGCGGTGGTCCATATCTTCTTGAGTTTGCGGTCTTCCAGATACAGGCGCATGGCCGCCGTTTCCATATAGTTTTGGTAGAGAATGACGCTGTCCTTCTCCAGGGGATAGAAGATGACGCACACATTGCCGTCGGCATTGTTCTGGTAGATTTCACCCTTTTCGTCAAAGAAAGAGCGCATCAAGTTGCTCGCCACCTGGTTATAGTGCGTGCTGTCTAGCCGTTCCACCATCAAGGCTTGGCGCTGCACGTAGATGCTGTCGAGGGTGGAATCGTTGCTGAACACATTGATTTCTTCGCCGAGAATCTGTCGGTTGTCGCTCCAGACGATGGGGTCGCGGTAGAGGTCCATGCGCTTCAGCCGGGAATTGGCCACCAGCGAGTCGCACACCATCTGAACGTCCGAGCGGTAGGACCGCACGTGGGGATTGGCGTGCATGACGCGATAGACGGAGTCCGTACGAATATTGTAGGTGAACATACGAATGGTGTCGGCATGGACGAAGAGGGTGTCGTCGGACTGCGAGAAATCTTTGGCCAGGGCGCGTCCGTAAGCAATCGCTTCGCCAGTGTTTTCGTTGTAGCGGCAGTAGTCGCTGTACATGCGGTTTTTGTTGGCGCGGTCGTCGTAAACGATATTCTGGAAGGCTTCCATGATACCCTCTTGTTTGTTGTAGAAGATGCTGTCGCCTGTCATTGTGCAGTTGCGTTTGCGGTCGTAGAGGGTTGACGAGGAATAGAGGCGCACCTTCTCTGTCTGGCTGTTGTAGTATGCATCTTCGGTGTAGATGCGGTTGTTGTCGTTTTCGATATTCGAGGGACCGACCACGTGTGCCCATTTCGTGCGTGTGTCGTAATGGAGGGTGTTGGTGGTAAGGGTGAACTTGGGGTTCTTCAGCCGCACATCGTTCTGGAAAGTAGCTTTGCGTGTTGTAGTGTAGTATTCTCCCTCCTCGGATGTCAGGTGGTTGTCGCCGTCAATCAGTTCGCCGCCGTTGATATAGTAACCCTTGCCTGTCATTCGCTCGTAGTTGAGTGTGTCGGTCAGGAGTATTTGGTTGCGGTGTCTGAGACGGACGTTGCGGCGCACCTCTGCAATCTGCGTGCTACCTGTGTAGTAGAGCGAGTCGCCAGTGAGCGAGAGCGTGTCGCCCTGTGTCATTACCACGTGGCCCGTTGCTTCAAAGGAATTGGTGATTTCGTACAGCACGGCACTGTCGCACGAGAGCGTCATGCCAGCGTGCGAGAATTTCACCTTGCCGCTCAGACGTTGGGCACCGGGATACTTCATCTGGTCGTAGCGCAGGTGGTCGGCGTGAATCAGATATACGCGTTCTTCCTGCGCTGGTTTCTTTGGTTTGTCGTCTGTGGCATCGGCCCATGCGTGCGAGCCATTTGCGAAAATGGCCAGCAGGGCAACGGCACACCATATACATATATAGGAGTGGCGGAGGAGATATTTAGGGGAACGTCGTTGTGACATAAGCATTGGAGGAATATAAGGGGGGAGGAGAATGCCAACCTTACGGGTGGCCATTCATTTTTCCATCCTTACCATTGTGCTTGCGCAGGTCTGCGTAGGGATGGTATGGTTGGTGTTTGTAATGAGCAATGAGTAATCAGCGATGAGGGCAATCCCAGGGGGGAGATAGCCAAGGACTCATTGCTGATTACTCATTTTGCATATCGTTGGTTAGAGGCCAAGGGGAGGACGATTGGATTTTCCAATCGGGCGAGAACTGCTTACTTCACCCAGTAGGGATATTCAAAATCGCAGTTGCGCCAGTCGGGATTGATACGAATGTATGTCTTCTTGATTTTCTCGGCTATCCAGTCTTGAATTACTTTCTGGCTGCGTTCGTTGGTGACGATATTTTTGAGCAGTTGAAAGTCTTCGGTCATGTTAGCGCGGTGTGCGGGATGGCGTTTTCTGAGTTTAACGATGGCGCAGACGGTCTGTCCTCTGTCGTTGGTCAGGCGGAAGGCGGGAGATATTTCCCCTTCTTGTAGGTTCACCACAGCGCGGGCCACATCCGCAGGCAGGTCTTTGAGTTCAATGCGCGAGGTGCGCACCCCCGTTTCCATACTGCTGGTTGCCATCAGTCCGTTGTTGCTTCGTGTGTCTTTGTCGTCCGACAGGGTGATCGCGGCCTGCTCAAAAGTGAAGACTCCGTTGCGAATGTCGGTGGCGATAGAGTCCAGGCGCGCCAAGGAGCGTTCGTATTCGCTTTCCTCGATTTCGGGGCGGAGGAGAATATGGCGTACATTGACCTTGTCGCCGCGTTTGTCAATCAGCTGGATGATGTGGAAACCAAACTCCGTTCGTACGATTTTCGACACCTTTTTGGGGTCGTTGAGGCTGAAAGCCACGTTGGCAAATTCGGGTACCCAGGCATTTTTTCCTGTGTATCCAAGTTCGCCGCCGTTGCGGGCCGAACCATCTTGCGAGTAGAACTTGGCCAGGGTGGAGAACTCGCTCTCGCCGCTATTGACACGGCGTGCAAATTCGCGCAGTTGTCCTTCGATGCGCTCCACCTCCTGTCGCGAAACCTGTGGTTGCAAGGTGATGATTTGCACCTCCACCTTTTCGGGGATGAGGGGCAGGCTGTCTTCGGGCATATTGCGGAAATATTCGCGCACTTCGGCTGGTGTCACCTTGATGCCCGAGGCCAGTTTGCGCTGTACCGATTTGCTGCGGTAGTCATCGCGTGCCTGCTTCTTGTACATCTCGCGGAGGCTTGAGATGGAGCGTCGGGCAATCATCTCAAGGTTTTCGCGCGAGCCGTATCGCTGGAGGTGGGCATTGATTTCCTCGTCGGCATAGCGGATGGCATAGGTTTCGTCGGCCTCGATGCTGTCCAGGTCTGCCTGGTGGAGAAAAAGCTTTTGCAACGCCAGTTGTTCTGGGATGACGCAATAAGCATTCTCGATGGGCTGACCATTCATTTCGTAGCTGATGCGCGCTTCTTCCACATCGCTTAGGAGTATGGGGTCGTCACCGACCACCCATATCACTTCGTCCACTACGTTTTTTTGGGCGGAGAGGGTGATGAGAGGAAGCGCGGCTATGGCGCAGAGGAGGATTCGTTTTATAGTATTCATAGGGGGATTGATAGTGTGACGGGTGGCGCGGGCCTGCCCGTTGGCTGCTGGTTTCGTTGTTGCGTTGTCCTATTACGGGCGAGGGTTTCCCTTACTCGTGATTGCCAACCGTCTGGAGCACAGCCTGATCTACTTGGAAGGGGAAGCGTTTGCGCAGTTGTTCCACCCAAGCCTTTTCGAGGCTTTCCTGATAGTCGGTAAGTACGTCGGCCTTCACGTCCTTGTAGCTGGCGGGCTGCTTGAGTTTTTTGCCTTGCACGGCTGTGTAGGTGAAGCCAGGCTTGGCGGACACCTGTTGTCCACCGAAGATAAACTGGTCCACGTAGCCGTTCTCGCCCTGCTTGCAGAGGAGTTCGCCCGTCACGTATACGGTCACGGAGTCCTTGTTGCACTGCAACTTAATCTGTTTGCGCCAATCGCTGTCGCCATATTTCCTGAGTACCTTTTGGGCCTTTTTGAGTGCCTTCTTGTCTTTGGCCTGAATGACAAAGCCCTTGAAGCGTGGTTCCGTCCAGGCGTATTTATCCTTGTGCTCTTTGTACCAGTTGCTCAGGCCCTCTTCGTCTTGTGCTGCCTTGTCCCATACCTGCTGTTTGTTTATTTCGTAGAGCAGGAGGCCGTCGTGGTATTCCTGTACGAGATAGCGCAGTTCGGGATTGTCCAGATGGGCGTTGAGGATGCTGTCCATCACCATTTCGCGGGTGAGGCGGCCGCCAGAGTTTTGCACGAGTTTCTGGATGCGGTTTTCGGCCGAGGCATCTTCAATGCCCTGACGCTTCAGTCCCGCCACGATATTGGCGTAGAGGCTGTCGAAGGGTTCGAGCTGCTTGCGCTCCACCATTTTGATGATATGATAACCCATGGGCGTTTCCACGGGAGCGCAGTATTCGCCCACTTGGAGGGCGTAGGCAGCCTTCTCGAAGGATTCGAAGGTCATGCCGGGACCCATCCAGGGGAGTTCACCACCGCGCACGGCACTCTGTTTGTCCTGAGAATAGGTCTTGGCCAGAGAGGCAAAGTCACCGCCAGCTCTCAGCGCGTTGTAAATGGAGTCGGCGCGCTGAGCTGCAGCATTCTTCTCACTGTCGGTGGCGTTCTGCTTTAACATCAGCATAATATGGGCCACGCGAATCATGTCTTTGCCGTTCAACTTCTTTGCCGTATTGTCATAGATGGAGTAGGCCACGGAGTCAATGAACGCCTGGTCCACCATGTAGGGCGTGAGCTGCATATCGCGATATTGCAGGAACTCTCTGCGGAAGGAACTGAGCGTGTCCATGTGGGCAGCTTCGGCAGCAGCCACCTTGAGCTTGTAGTTGATGAACATGTCCACGTATTCGGCCACGCTTTTCTGCTCAATGGCACCCTCTACGTTGCTGTTCTTGAAATAGGAATATTCAAACTCGCCGCGGGTGACGGGTTTGCCGTTGATAGTCATTATCACGGGGTCAGTGGTCTGTGCTGCGGCCGTCAGGGCGAGGGCCGACAGACAGGCACAAAGGAAATGTCTCATGGTTGTTGTCTATATATATAATAAGGTATTGTCAGAAAAGGTGGCACCCCAGCCGTGGGCTTATTCGCCGCGCGAGTAGTTGGGTGCTTCGCTGGTGATGGTGATGTCGTGGGGATGGCTTTCCAGCACGCCAGCGTTGGTGATGCGGGTAAACTTGGCGTTGTGGAGTTCTTCAATGGTATTGGCGCCGCAGTAGCCCATACCCGAGCGCAGACCGCCCACGAGTTGGTAGATTACCTCCTGTACCGATCCCTTGTAGGGAACGCGGCCAGCGATACCTTCGGGCACGAGTTTCTTGACTTCCACCACGCCGCTCTGGAAGTAGCGGTCCTTGCTGCCGTTTTCCATAGCCTCGAGGCTACCCATGCCGCGGTAGGTCTTAAACTTACGGCCGTTGAAGATGATGGTTTCGCCGGGGCTCTCTTCCGTACCAGCCACGAGCGAACCAATCATGACGCTGTAGCCACCGGCTGCCAGTGCCTTGACCACATCGCCCGAGTAGCGCAGACCGCCGTCGGCAATGAGGGGTACGCCCGTGCCCTGCAGGGCAGTGGCCACATCGTAGATGGCCGAAAGTTGGGGCACACCTACACCAGCTACCACGCGGGTGGTACAGATAGAGCCCGGACCGATACCCACCTTGACCGCATCGGCGCCAGCCTCGGCCAGCATGCGGGCGGCAGCACCCGTTGCCACGTTACCCACCACGATATCCACATCGCTGAACGAAGCCTTGGCCTCGCGCAGTTTCTCGATGACAAACTTGCTATGACCATGGGCCGTATCAATAACAATGGCGTCGGCACCAGCCTGAATGAGGGCGCTCATGCGTTCCATCGTGTCGGCTGTCACACCCACGCCAGCGGCAACGCGCAGACGGCCCTTGCTGTCCTTGCAGGCCATGGGCTTGTCCTTAGCCTTGGTGATGTCTTTATAAGTAATGAGTCCGACGAGGCGTCCGTCTTTGTCCACCACGGGGAGTTTCTCAATTTTGTTTTCCTGAAGAATCAGCGTGGCGGCAGCCAGGTCGGCTTGCTGCGTGGTGGTCACGAGGTTTTCGCTTGTCATCACTTCCTCCACCAACTTGTTGAGGTCGCGCTCAAAGCGCAGGTCGCGGTTGGTCACGATGCCCACCAGGTGCTTGTCGTCGTCCACCACGGGGATACCGCCGATATGGTATTCGGCCATCAGTGCCAGTGCATCGCCTACGGTGCGTCCGCGCTGAATAGTCACGGGGTCGTAAATCATACCATTTTCGGCACGCTTGACGATGGCCACTTGGCGTGCCTGTTCCTCAATGCTCATATTCTTGTGAATCACACCAATACCACCCTCGCGAGCGATGGCAATAGCCATGGCCGATTCGGTCACGGTGTCCATAGCAGCGGTGACGAATGGGATGTGGAGGTCGATGTTGCGTGAGAACTTCGTACTCAGCTGAACGGTGCGGGGGAGCACTTCTGAGTAGGCGGGCACTAGGAGGACGTCGTCATAGGTCAAGCCGTCCATCACGATTTTGTCGGCAATAAAATCTGCGGTCTTCATGATATGAATGTTAGGTTGCGTGTGTATATATTGCGTGCAAAATTACCAAAATTCAATGAGCTGACAATATGTCGGCCCGCTTTTTTGATTTTTTGAGGGTTATCCCGTATCCCATGGGACGTATCCCGTGGGCCGTGGGCCGTTAAGCCCTGAACTATGCGCCCTGGGCTTTGTAACTATTTTGCTGTGGAAGGGGCTGCCCACCCCCACTGCAAATCTTGTAGTACGCAACGCTGTAATTGAAAATTGCAAAGTGCTGGATGTCAAGAAAACCTGCCAATAAACATGGATTCACTTTCTGTAAAAAAGAACTGCCGAAGTCTTGAAATGGTAACTACTCAGGTCGCTCCAGATAGCGAGTCAACGTGTGGGACTGCGGTGTGCGTTGTTTCTTTAAACACGAATCTTTCTAATCTTACTAATCGCGCGGAGTTGAACCTCCAAGTAGGAGGCAATTCGATTCGTGTTTCTTTTAACACGAATCTTTCTAATTTTACTAATCGCGCGGGGTAGAACCTCCAAGTAGGAAACAATTTAATTCGTGTTTCTTTTAACACGAATCTTTCTAATCTTACTAATCGCGCGGGCTAAAACCTCCAAGTGGGCGTGTTAAAGAAACACGAATTGAATTGTTTCCTAGTTGGAGGTTAACCCCTGCGCAATTAGTAAGATTCGTATGATTCGTGTTAAAATAAATAGAACAAACCGCAGGTCCACACGTTGTCTCGCAATCTAGAACCACCTGAGTAGTTACCATTTTATGGTTCTAGTCGGGTCGTTACCCCGCTCAATTAGTAAGATTCGAAAGATTCGTGTTAAAGAAACACGAATCGAATTGT
>SFID01000091.1 GCA_004555425.1 Bacteroidales bacterium | reverse complement strand
CGCCGATGGTACTGCGTATAGCGGGAGAGTAGGTAGCCGCCGCCCTTTTAGATTGAGTGCCGCTTTGGAGAAAGTTTCTCCTCAGCGGCACTCCTTTTTTTGCTCAACGCTGCTTTTCTTTTTTTGCTCAACGCTGCTTTTAATTAGTTGCCTTCTTTTTTCTCAGTTTATCAGCGGCGCTTTTAATTGCTTTACACTTGCAAGTCGGCTGCTGTTGGATGGTTACTCTTTATTCTCCAAATATTCTTGTGCCCGTGCCTATTGATGCCCAGCAATTTAGGCGTATTGGTCAAAACGGGTACTGAATTTCTTGTAATACAAAGATTGACAGTGAGTTATATGCGTTCAAAATTTTTTCAGAGCAATTTGATGTGGGTATTTGTTCTCTATTGGTTAAGTTTCAAGATAGAAGTGCAATGGAATCGTAGCAGATCCATTACTAGTATCAAATCTGATACCTCTTTTTCTTATATCACTTCATAGTTTTCTGGCTTGCTCACATCGATAGTTCACGAGTTCTGTTACAATAACCCAAGAACGGCTGTGTTGTTTAGATGCAACACAGCCGCTCTGATTTACAAGTTCATTTGGTTTTTACTTTCTGTTCAGCATTCTGGCATGACGGAGATACAGACAGCTTGTCTAATTTGTTTGAAATATTAGAAATCATCGGGGACCGTGTGACTGGGACATAATATCTTTACTCTACGGTTGCTGACACGTACGCATATTTTGCCCCAATCATTTTTGGGATGATCAAACAGAGTGCCTTCTTGCTTATATTTGGCTTTTCTCATGGAGTTTACGAAGTTGGAAACTTCGGCTTTACTGGCGAAGTCAATGATACAATACGCGTCTTCTCCACTTATTATATTTATATGGGTTGTGCTATCTTTGGTTTTTCGTGAAGCCTTCAAAGAAGTGTGGGGCTCCCAAGGTTCGATATGTGAAGGGCATTTGTAAGTGGAGACCTTGAAGCCAATCCGCCGCAACCTTCGGGCTATGTCTTCATCGCCTCTAAGCGATACGCCCATATCATCATCTAGGACTTCTACTAGGAGAAATTGAGTCAGGGGTTGCTGCGCATATACACCAAGACTAAGCGCTGTTGTGATAACTAATAGAGTTAGTATTTTTTTCATAAATAGTACTTTTGCTTATGGGACCGCGTTGCACGTTTGGGTAGGTTGTAGTTTTCTTAGGTTCTTGCTTTTTTGCGGGGGATGGTTATTCAAACACCTGCCAAAGGGGCAGCGAGGGGTAGGGGGCTATTACGTGGATGGGGGTTTGGGAGACGGGGTGGGTGAAGGTGATTTCGCGGGCGTGCAGGCAGATGCTGGCGTCGGGATTGCTTCTGCGGTCGCCGTATTTCAGGTCGCCCTTGATGGGAGCCAGGGCTGCGGAGAGTTGGCAGCGGATTTGGTGGTGGCGACCTGTGTGGAGGTGGACTTCTACTAGGGTGTAGCGGTCGCTTTGGGCTATGCGGCGTACGTCCAGACGGGCTTGTTTGGCTCCTGGGGTGCCTGCTGGGCGGACGTAACTCTTGTTCTGCTTATCGTTTTTGAGGAGATGGTGCTCCAGTTCTAGGGGTTGTTCTGTGATGGGGCGTTTTAGGTCGGCTGTGGGCAGCAGGGCGTGGTAGGTCTTCTTTACTTTGCCGTTGCGGAACATGTCGCAGAGGCGCGAGAGGGCCTTGCTGGTTTTCGCGAATACTACCACGCCGCTGACGGGGCGGTCTAGGCGGTGTGCCACGCCTAGGAAGACGTTGCCGGGCTTGTTGTATTTCTCCTTGAGATATGCCTTGACGGTTTCCGAGAGTGGGGTGTCGCCCGTCTTGTCCCCCTGCACGATTTCTCCGGGGGCCTTGTTGACAATAATAATATGGTTGTCTTCGTAGAGTACTTGCATGTGTGTATCAGATAAATGGCCGATACTGCTATCCCATTGCTGGGCAGCGGTATCGGCCATTTGTTTGTTTGCTTAGGTTGTGGATTACATGTTCATGCCGCCATCCACCTGGATGACCTGACCGCTGATATAACTAGCCATGTCGGAGGCGAGGAAGGTGGCCACGTCGGCGATGTCTTCGGGCTTTCCACCGCGACGGAGGGGGATAGCCTTCATCCATTCCTTGCGAACTTCTTCGCTGAGAGCGGCCGTCATAGCCGTTTCGATGAAGCCCGGAGCGATGGCGTTGGCGCGGATGCCGCGGCTACCCATTTCCTGAGCCACAGATTTGGCGAGGGCAATCATACCAGCCTTGGAGGCAGCGTAGTTGCTCTGTCCAGCGTTGCCATGAACGCCTACGACGCTGGCCATGTTGATAATTGAACCGCTGCGCTGGCGCATCATAATGGGCGTGCAGGCATGGATAAAGTTGAAGGCCGACTTGAGGTTGACACCGATGACAGCGTCCCACTGTGCTTCGGTCATGCGCATCATCAGTCCGTCCTTTGTGATACCGGCATTGTTGACCAGAATGTCAATGCTGCCGAAATCAGCGTGCACTTGCTTTACCACTTCTTCGGTCTGCGCAAAGTCAGCAGCGTTGCTGGCGTAGGCGATACACTTTACGCCCTTGGCTTCGATTTCAGCCTTTGTGGCTTCACCGTTTTCGTCGATAACGAGGTCGGTGAATGCGATGTTGGCACCTTCTTCAGCGAATTTCAGGGCGATAGCCTTCCCAATGCCGCGGGCGGCACCTGTAACCAATGCGGTTTTACCAGATAAAAGTCCCATAATTTTCTTTCGTTTGAATGAATTATTTGGTTTGTTGTAAGATTTCGTTGGTCAGCGACTCGTCTGCACCGAGGGCTTTCGAGACGATGTCGAGCACGATTGGGTAGGTCTCCTCCTCGGTCAGCCCTTCGCCCAAGCGGTCGTAGATATAGGGCACCTCCAGTCCGCGCACGGTGTAGTGGATGATATCGGTCATCAGGCCGATGTGTGCCAGGTGGAACTTGCCCTGTTCTGCGCCCTCGGTGAGTACGCGTTGCAGAATCTGCTTTTCTTCTTCATCAAAGGCTTTGCGCACCTTCTCCACCATCCAGATGTTGCGGAAGAACTCGGCGCGCAGCGAACCGTTGCGCGAGACCGTTTCGCGAATCACGCGCAGGTGGGTATAGATGAGGCGAAACACCTTTTCGATGGGCTCCACGTTCATGGCAGCCACAGCGTCCATCTTCTGCGAGAGCAGTTCCAGTTCACCTTCGATGACGGCGTAGAATACCTCCTCCTTGCTGCGGAAATACGTGTACAAGGTGCGGCGTCCTTTCCCCGAAGCCTGAGCGATATCGTTCATCGTGGTGGACTCAATGCCCTTGCGAGCGAACAATTCGCGGGCTACTTCGACTAGTTTTGCACGGGTCTTGGAGATGGACATAGACGATTCTGATTTTCTAAAAGGATTACACATTTTTCCTTTCAGTGTGCAAAGTTAGGGCTTTTCGGGGAATGCACAAAATTTTTTTGCGTGCAATCTGCAAGTGGGCTGGCCAAAACCAGGGGGTTCACCCAAACCAGGGGTCTTTACGTCTATCGCAAGTTAATTTATAGGATCTACCTTCAATGACTACGAACCCCTAATTCCCTACCTCCAAGGGCTGAGTAGCCTGCATGAGCCACGCAACATCCTCCGCGCTGGAGAGCAGCGGCATGAGGCGAGCACGCACGTGGGCGTGGTAGTCGTTGAGCCATTGGATGTGCTCGGGCAGGAGATAGCGGCGGTCAATGGGGCGCGTGTCAAAGGGGCAGAGCGTCAGCGTCTCGAAACGGAAGAAGCGGCCCTGCGCGGTTTCCTCGATGGGCAAAGCCAAGAGAACGTTCTCCAGGCGCACACCAAAGGCGCCCGCACAATACACTCCGGGTTCGTTCGTCACGACCATGCCTGGGCGGAAGGGCACGAGGGTGCAGGCGCGCACATTTTTGCGAATCTGGTGCGGCCCCTCGTGAACGCCAAGGCGCGAACCCACACCGTGGCCCGTGCCGTGACCAAAGTCAAGGCCATACTGCCACAGGTGCGAACGGCCCACGGCATCAATCTGCAGGCCCACTGCGCCCTCGGGATAGGTGCCCAGGGCCAGGGCGATGTGGGCGCGGAGTACGAGCGTATAGACGCGGCGCTCCTCGTCCGTGAGCGGGCCGAGGGCGATGGTGCGCGTGATGTCGGTGGTGCCGTCCTCGTACTGCGCACCGCTGTCCAGCAGCAGCAGACCGCGGGGCGCGAGCGGTGTGGCCGTGTCGGCATCTGGTTCGTAGTGGACAATGGCACCATTAGGGCCATAGGCGGCAATGGTAGGGAAACTCAGCGAGCAGAAGCGGTCGTTTTCGGCGCGGAGGGCCGTCAGGCGGAGGTGAACATCGTACTCCGTCAACTGCTGGCCCGTGGCCATCGCTTCGTCCAACCAGCGCATGAAGCGCACCATCGCCACACCATCGCGCTCCATCGAACGGCGGAAACCGTCCACCTCGGCGGCGTTCTTCACCGCGCGCAGCAGTGGGATGGGCGAATCGATCCAGGCCGTGCGCTCGTAGCCGCGGCTGCATTGCAGGACGGCGCAGTTCATGCCGCGCGGCAGGAGCAGTTCCTCCAGACCATAGGCCGTGAGGTCTGCCCAGTCCTCGTACCCCTGGACCGTTATACCATTGGCCGCAAAGTGTGCGCGCGCCGCGTCCGATACCTTGGCCGCATCAACAAAGAGGGTGGCGCCACTGGGTGTCAGCAGAAAATAGGCGAGGACGAAGGGATTGTAGTCCACATCGGCACCGCGGATATTCAGCAGCCAAGCGATTTCGCTCAGGTCATTGAGCAGGCAACCCCAAGCAGCCGTCTCCGTTTGCTCGGCCAGGCGCTGGCGCACCTGTCGGAATTTGTCTGCCACACTTTGGCCCGCATCGGCCTCGGCTTGCACGACGATGGTCGACTGCGGACGCTCGGGGCGGTCGGTCCAGAAGAGGTCGAAGGGGTCGGCCGTGGGCTGGAGAACCAGGTTCTTGGCTTGCAGGCTCTCGAAGAGGTCGAGCGAGGTCATCTCGGGGACGTAGCCCACGGTCAGGGGGCGCGAGAGGTCCTGGGCGAGGCTTTCAAGCCATTGGGCAGGCGTGGGCACATCGGCTTCGCCCTCGCGCATCAGGTGGAAGGGCGTGCCCGCGAGTTCCTGATCGGCCTGGAGGAAATAGCGCGAGTCGGTCCATAGCCAGCCGCCCTCGTGGGCGAGCAGTGCCAAGCCCGCCGAACCCGTGAATCCCGTCAGCCATTGGCGGGTCTGCCAGCGGGCGGGCAGATATTCGCTGTCGTGGGGGTCGGCGGTGGGAACGACCAGGCAGTCAATTCCCTGCGCGCTCATCCATTGGCGGAGAGCGGCAACGCGGTCAATAATCTGTTGCTTCATTGTATTTGGATTTGTTTCTTTCTTGGGCCTTTTTCATTGGTGACGGGGCGGCACTGCTCTCTGCGCCCGTGGTGCAGCGCACAGGCGAGGGCGGGCCGGCTGTCCATCCTGCTGCCGTGGGCTGCGTGTGAACCGAGTCGCGCAGCGACCGCCCTCGGCCCTCGTAATATAATACATCCGCACACCTCGCTTGTGCAAAACTCGTCTTTTAACATTTGATAGGGTGTTGCGAAATGTTAAAGCGATTTGGATTTCGGCGGAAAATGTGCTATCTTTGTACTAGCGAAGAGGAGAGAGCCCGTAAACAAAGGGTTTTCTCCTCTTTTTTCTGCAAAAATAGGGCAAAAAACGGTTGTTTTACAAAGCATATAGAAAAATAAGAAAAAATTTTCTTGGCTTAAGCGGATTTTTTTCGGGCCAAGTTGGTGAACGAATTGACGATATAGGCGTTTGAAATGTTAAAAGAAATTTATTTTTCAAACCTGCATTTTTTCCATTTTGGGTAAATATTTAGGTCAATTTTCATTGAAAGGCAATGTACCGCACGTTGCTTGCAACGTGTGGCCCCGCGAAGATGGTAAAAAGTAAGTAGTATTCATGACTACAAACCTCGAAAATCCTCGGAGCCACACGTTGCAAGCAACGTGCGGTACATTGCCTTTCAATGACTACCAGAGTAGTTGCCAAATCGGGTGACGCGAAAGCACCCCACCTTATTCACACTTAGCAAGCATAGTTCGGTACTTTCACGTTGCTTCCTACGGTTTTTCCTCGTACACTTGCGCCCTCCTGCTTGGGATTCCCCCCCCCCTCAAAAAAATGAAGAGGCCCGTGCCTGGCACGAACCTCTTCATTGCTGTATCTTGTCGTTGTGTCTATCGCATAATCGTTGCGTCGCGGTCGGGACTGACGGAGATAATCTTGATAGGTGTCTCCAGGGCCTTCTCGAGGTAGTCGATGTATGCCTTGAAGGGGGCGGGGAAATCTTCCTCCTTGCGCAGGTGGCTCAGAGGTGTCTTCCATCCTGGGAGTTCCTCATAGACGGCCTGCCATCCTTCGGTGTCGTAGGGCATTTCGGTGGTCGTCACGCCGTCTTTGGTGTAGGCGGTGCAGACCTTGATGGTGTCGAAGCCGTCGAGCACATCGCTCTTCATCATGACGAGGTCCGTGACGCCGTTTATCATGATGGCGTACTTGAGGGCCACGAGGTCAATCCAACCGCAGCGGCGGTTGCGGCCCGTGACGGCACCAAATTCGTTGCCGATGCGGCGAATCTCCTCGCCCGTCTCGTCGAAGAGTTCCACGGGGAAGGGGCCCGAGCCAACGCGCGTGCTGTATGCCTTGAAGATGCCGAAGATGTGGCCGATGGTGTTGGGCGCCACGCCGAGACCCGTGCAGACGCCTCCGCTCGTGGTCGAGGAGGAGGAGACGAAGGGGTATGTGCCGTGGTCGATGTCGAGCAGCGAGCCTTGTGCGCCTTCGGCCAGAACGGACTTGCCCTCGCGCAGATAGCGGTTGATTTCGTGCTCCGTGTCGCTCAGTTGGAATTTCTTCATGTACTCGATGCCCTCCATCCACTGGCGTTCTTCGTCCGCGATGTCGTAGTCCGTAAAGTGGAGGTCGCTCAGGATTTGCTCGTGGCGGACCTTGAGGGCGGTGTACTTGGTGTCGAAATCGTTGAGAATATCGCCCACGCGCAGGCCGATGCGTGCTGCCTTGTCGCTATACGTAGGGCCGATGCCCTTGCCCGTAGTGCCAACCTTGGCCTTTCCTTTGGCGGCCTCGTAGGCGCGGTCGAGCACGCGGTGGGTGGGCAGGATGAGGTGGGCGCGGCGGCTGATGTGCAGGCGGTCGGTGAGTTGGTAGCCCGCAGCCTCCAGTTCGCGCGCTTCGGCCATGAAGAGGTCGGGCGCAATGACGCAGCCGTTGCCGATAATATTGACTTTGCCTTCGTCGAAGATACCCGAGGGAATCGAACGGAGCACAAATTTCTTGCCCTCAAAGATAATGGTGTGGCCAGCGTTGGGGCCGCCGGCGAAGCGTGCCACTACGTCGTATCGGGGTGTGAAGAAATCCACTACTTTACCCTTGCCTTCGTCGCCGAAGACGATACCGAGGAGTGCATCAACTTTTCCTTGTGTCATTTTTTTCTGTCTATAAAAAATTTCTGATGAGTTTTCACATTGAATGCGCCCGCAGTCCAGTGGCTGTGAGCGCAGTGCGAAAGGATTACGCTGGGCAAAGATAGCGAAAGGGTAGGGAAGGACCAAACAAACTACGGGCTTTTTTCGCAACCTGGAACTGGGGTAGATGGGACTTCCGTGCACCGAAAGGGTGCGCCAAACTGCTTTCTTGTCCTGCAATTATCAATCTGGGTAGTTGCCTCGCAAGCAAATATATGGCACCACCTAAACAAAAAACCGCACCTTGCGAACAAGGTGCGGTACACTGATTACTATTCGAGGCTAGTCCCAAATGGGGTGGCTTTGACCACCTTTTTTTGGTGATAGTTGTATGAGGTTACTTGATAAATATGCGTTCGCCCTTCTCCGTGACATAGATACCGCGGGTGGGCGAGAGGACGCGGCGGCCTTGGAGGTCGTAGAGTTTCTGACCTGCTAGACGGTCGGATTGAATGTTGCTGATGCCCGTTTCAGTGAAGTCGAAGTAGAGTCCGTTGGCGGCGCTACCTGCTATGCGCGAGCGGAGGAGGTATGCCTTGTTGGCGGGAACCTGCGTGCCCGTGGAGAGGAAGAAGCCCACGCTGTCCTTGTTGCCCAGACCGTAGAAGGTTTCGGCGGTCAGCCCTGTGCGGCGCGCCGTGGCTCCGCTGAGCAGATTGTCGCTGAGGGCCGTGGCAGTGCCGAGATAGGAAATGTCAAATGTGACGTCCTTGGCCGCGTTTGTGCTGACGAGGAAGCCCTCGCCCGCCTTAATCAGTGTGCCTGCGGCGATGGACGTGAGCGTGAGTTTGTCTTTGCCTTTCAGGGCAATGGCTTTGTAGATGGTGGCCTCGGATGTGGCGGGTACCACTACGTCGACGGGGAAGCAGACAGCCGTCCAGAGGTCCTCGCCCACGCTGACCGTGAGCTGTTTGGCCTCCGTCAGTGTCCATACGGTGGCGTTGCCATCGGCAGGCTCTGTATTGCTGAGGATGAATTTGCCCTCGCTGCTGGCCATATAGAAACCTGCGCAACCGAGACTGACGCTTGTGCTCAGGCCCGTGGTCCAGGGTGTGCGCTGGTTGAGCGTATAGTCGCCTGCCCATTCGGGGTTGACGAGCACTTCAATTTGCTGGCCGTTGCCGCCGTTGTCCGATTTACCACCCAAATAGCCAGCCGAGTTGAAATGGTAGATTTCGTTTTTGTCCGACACCTTGGCAAAGCGTACGAGGGAGGCTGCTGTGGTATTGTCGTTGGTTGTCACCACGCGCTCGCTGCCGTTTGCGCCCGTTGCGATGAGGTTGCCATCGGCATCGGCAGGCGGATTGCTGGCAGCCACCTTGTTGTCGGCAGCATTGGTCAGCACGTAGGCTCGCTCGTAGAGTTTGCCCTCGGCATAGGCCAGCATTTGGCTTCCATCCTTTGAGCAGAGGTTGCCGTCGGGCGAGGAGAAATAGGGATGGGCAGGCTCAACTGCGTATTCCAGCATTGCCGTGCAGCCTTCGAAAGGCTTGCTGTGGAGCGTGGGGTCGCTGATGAGAAGCGAGGTGACGTTGATACCGGCGGGAATCGAAGAGGTGAAAGTGGCGATGTCCTTCAGCGCAACATTGGAGAAGGTCTTCGTTTCGGACGCCTTGTCGTCTGCTTGCAGCGTGAGCGTCACAGTCGAACCGTCATAGTCGAAATCAATGGTGAAAGCACTGCTGGCGCTGGTCGAGAACCTCGTTTCGCCGCTGCCGTTTACCTTGGCCGTGAGCGTACCAGCCTTGGCCCAATAGAGTTGGAAGCCGCCCGTGAAGTCATTGGCAAAGGAGTTGTCGCCTGTGGCCAGCAGCGAGGAGCCCCATTCGTTGAAAGAAGCGCCGTTGGTCGTAGCGGCGAGTGTCATGTGGAAGGGCGTGCCAGCGGGAATCGTCGTTTCGGGCGCGAGTTTCAGGTCCTGCACACCCGCTCCCGAAAAGGACGTTTTCAGAAAGCGGTCCAACGAGAGGCACGAGGCCGGCAGGGCGATGGAGGTCAGCGATGTGCGGCCGCGAAACGTCTGGGGCGCAACGCCCACCAACTCCTTTCCTATGCTATTGGCCTGCGTGAGGTCGAGGTCCGTACTTGTGCCTTCCTCCATTACGTCTGTGATGTAGATGCCTTGGCCCATTTCTTCGTAGTTGAACGTCCAGCCGTTGTAGGTAAGGTTTTTCGTGGAGGTGAATACGGCAGAGATCTTTGCGTTGTCGTAGGGATAGAATTTCACCACGTTTTCCTCCATCCACGAAGCAGGGAGGCGGCGTCCAAATTGGTCTTTCCAATAATCTATGCGGTAGCCTGGCTTCGGATAGCAGCGCAGAATCACCTGTTCGCCCACGGGATAGGTGTGCGTGTCGGGTTGTCCGTTGGCATCCACCGTACCGTGGTTGACGTTGCTTGTTTCTACGCTCACGGTGACAGCCTTCTTGGCCGACTTCTCCACGTTGACGAGAATCTCGTAGCACATACGGTTCATCTTAGCCTTGGCATCGAAGGCACCCGTCGTGGCATCGTAGCCCGTCTTCCAAGCACCATCGAAGCGCAGACGGATGTGCGTCAGTCCTTCGGGCATGTCGAAGGGCAGGGTGACGGTGATGGGGCCGCTCTTCGGGTCGTTGCTTTGGCTGTTGTGTGTACCCTTGACCGCCAGCAGTTCGTTCTGCATATTGAACTCGCCATCGCGGTTGAGGTCGATGTAGGCCGAGAGATAGGTGTAGCCCAGACCACCGCCGTCGGTCCAGTTGAGGGTGAAGGAACCGCCCGGCGCAGCACTGATGACCTTTGTGGCCACGTTGTAGAATTGCTCGGGACAAGCCTCTGCCGCATAAATCTCTTCGGCATCACCGCCGTACTGTTCGAGGGTTATCGTCTTGATGTACTGGTTGTAGTTCTTGACGTCGTTGTAGTCATTCATGTCCGAACTGGGCACGCCCCAGAGGTTGATGATGAAGTGGGCGGTGAACGTAGCCGCCTCTGCGCCGTAGTAGGTGTACTCAGCATCTTGGCTGACCACGTTGCCCGCAGCGTCCGTCCAGTTGACGAAGTCGTAGCCTGCCGCGGGCGTAGCCACGATGGTGACGAAGTCCTTATTGGTGACGCTCGTGCCGCCGCCCTTAATGGTGGCGGTTCCCTTGGCAGCGTCCTCCGTCTGTACGGTGACGGTGCGCGGGTTCGTAATCTCGTCCTTCAGGATGACGTTGAAGGTCAGGGTCGTGCCGTCGCTGAGATTGATTTGCGCCTTTACCTTGCCCGTGGCACAGTCGGCGGGAATCGTGGTGGCGAGGCTGGTGAACGTTTCGCTATCGCTGATGACACCGTCGGCATTGAGGTCGAGGAGGAAGGAGGCCGTTGTGCCCGTGGGAATCGTCAGGCCGAGGTCGAGGCTGCTGCCGCGGTTGACGGTGGGGCAATACGTCTTGCGCACGTCGTTGTCAATCGTGCGATAGGCGTAGAAGGTCTTTCCGTTGTCCAGCGTCACGGGGAAGAAATATTTCGCAAAGAGTTGGCGCGCTACATCGGCCGTGCTGCCTGTGGGTTGGTCGGAATATGTTTTTGAATTGTCGTGCGCCCATGCCCATTCCATTTCAAACCAGTCCTTGCCTTGGCAGTTGTTGTCGAAGAAGTATTTCCAGCGCGGGTAGTAGTAGTCCTTGAGCATACCAGCCCACATGCGGTAGGAGTAGTCGCGGAGGCCGCCACCGTTGGCCTGGTTTCTGTCGCCCCAGGTCGTGATGAGGGTGCGCGCATTGTTCAGTTCGAGCCAGTCCTTGTCCGCTGTGGTTGTGCCGCTCACTTCGTCGGCAATGCCGCGGGCCATCTGTGTCCAGCGGCCCAGTTGCAGCATACTGTGCGTGTTGAGCAGGTCGTCGAGGTCGAGCATCAGTTGGAGGAAAGCCTCCTTGCGGCTGTTGAACAGGGCTGTGTTGCCACTATTGCGGGCCTCGTTGATGCCTTGGAGGAGGTAGTAGGAATAGTCTGTCAAGGCTTGGCGCGACAGGTCGGCGAGGTCGTAATTATAGTTGTCGCCACTGAGGGTGGTGCCCAGCAGTTTGCCAGCCGCGCGGGCCACATCCTGCGAATCGTAGAAGATACCCGTGCCGCCCCACGACGAGACGCTGCCCACCTGAAGGGCCGGGCGGGCGCAGAGCACACCTTCCATAGGGCCTTGCAAGCCGCTGGTGCAGTTGAGCGACGAGTTGCGCAGGAGTTCCCAAGCATCCTTGGCGTCCTGATTGTCCGCTCCGTAGCGCGCCACGGCATAGTCGGCGAGCCAGGTCTGCGGTTCGGGTTTGCTGTCGTACCAAGGCAGTTCGAAGAGCGCGTCATAGATTACGGGCACCTGTTCAATGGCTTCGGGTGTTGCGCCGATACCCTTCACGTTGCTGTGCTGCGCCTTCATGTTGAAGTAGCCATCGATGATTCCGTTCAAGCGGCCGAAGAAACCAGTGCGGCCACCGAAGTTGTCAAGCATACAATAGACAGCGTCGTGTCCCTTGTATTCGCCGAAGTGCGTGTGGGCGTCGCTGAAGAGGTCAAGGACGATGAGGTCGCCCTTGGCCACCTTGTCCAGCACCTTGTACTGGTGGCCGCCCCACTGCCAATACTGGATGACCCATTTCTCGTCAATGTCCGTGTTGGCTGCCTTCATGGTTTCATAGATAGCCGCATAGGCAGCGTCCACATCAATGCCGCTCACGTTGGCTCCTTCGTGGAAGGGGTCCATGCTGTAATAAACGGACGTACCCATGACCTCTTTGAGAATCTCGTAGTAGTTGGCCGCCATATCCTTGAAAGCCTTGGTGGAAGGGTCAAGGATGTAGGGACGTGTGAAGCCGCACCAACCGCCTTGGTTGTTGGCAGCGATGCCCGTCTTTTTTGTGAAATTGCTGGGCACCATGCCGCAGAAACCCGGCAGCACGGGGTCCATGCCCAGTTCGCGCATACGGCCCAGAATCTGGCCTGCCAGTTGTCCTTGGCGCTCGTACCACCACGCAGGGTTCGGGCCGCCCCAGCCTTCGAGGTTGTTCATGCCCCACCAAGCCTGGAAGCAGGGACCCGCCACGAAGGCATTGGCTTCCGCCTCGGTGTAGTTGTACTTCTCCATCAGCAGACGCTTCCACACCACGTCCAGACCGACAATCTGCAAAGGCATGTTGATGCCGTGCAAGGCCATCCAGTCGATTTCCTCCTGCCAGCGTTTCCAGGTCCAGGTGGACATGGAGTAGGAGAAGGTGCAATAGTTGAGGTAATAGCGGTAGTCCGCGTGACAGGTGTGCGTCTCGTCCGTGGTGGGAACGGGCAGGGTGACGCCGCTGAGGTCCGTCGTGAGGTGATTCCATGCCAGATTGACGTGGGCATAGTGATTGAGATACCAGTTGATACCCGTGGTAACGGCCAGCGTAGAACTACCCTTGATACAGGGCTTGCCATCCTGTGCGGTAATGGTAAAAACGTCTTTGCCGCCGCTTTTGAGCGACTCGTCCACGATGGTCACGAAACGGTCTGCCGTGCCACTGCCACCGATGCGGTTGAGCAGATTTGTCACGGCTTCGGGGTTCGTGGTTGCTGCCATCATGGCTGTTGTTGCCAAAGAGAGCAGAACGGTGAGAAGGATACTTTTTATTTTTTGCATGATAACAATGTTTTGATTTCGAAAGTAGGAAGGGACGCGCCTGCGACAGGCAGGGCCGTAGTGAAGGGGGCGGTCGGAATTACTGCGGCAGGGTCACCCTGAAAAGTGGGCTGTCCACGTGTTCCCGGCGAATGATTTCCTTCATTTGGTTGACGATTTCGGGATATTGTGCCGCTAGGTCGTTATCCTCGTGAAGGTCGGTGGCCAGGTCGAAGAGTTTGCAGGCGCCGTTCTTCACAACGAGTTTCCAGTCGCCCATACGTACGGCCATCATGTTCGTTTCCGAGAACTCCCAGTACAGGTATTCGTGGGGCTGCTGCTCGCCCTCGCCCGTCAGTGTGGGATAGAAGGAGAGGCCGTCGAAATGGTCGTTGGCTACCTGCTTGTTGCGGTAGCGCTCCTCGTAGTTCTCAATGCCCGCGATGTCGCAGAAGGTGGGCATCAGGTCGTAGAAGGCCAACTGATGGTCGTTGACAGAGCCCGCGGCCACTTTGCCCGGCCAGCGCACGATGAAGGGAATGCGGATGCCGCCTTCGTAGGTGCTGCGCTTAACTCCTTGGAGCAGGCCGTCGCGGTTGAAGAACGAGGGGTCGGCTCCGCCCTCTTCGTGCGGTCCGTTGTCCGAGGTGAAGATGAGCACGGTATTGTCGGCCAGTCCTTTCTCCTCGAGTTTAGCCATAATTTCGCCCACCTGTACGTCGAGGCGCGTTATCATGGCCGCAAATTCGGCGTGGCCATACTGCGTCGGGTTATATCGCGAACCTTCCTGCCCGCCAAAGGTGCGCTCCTGGCAGAAGTGTCCCTTGTAGGCCAGGAGGATGGAGTCCTCGGGCTGCGCCAGTTCGGCGTGGGGCAGGGTATAGGTGAAGATGCCGAGGAAGGGCTTGTCGGCCGTTTGCTGGTCCAGCCAAGCCATCGCGCGCTGGTGAATCAGGTCGGCGGAGTATTGCGTGCGCTTTTTGTAGTTGGTGCCATACATCGGGTAGGGCGTGTTTTCCTCCAGCACTTCGCGCTTCACGCCGTCGTCGCCTGCGCTGCGGCTATAACTATTGAGGAAGTTGGGATAGTAGAGGTGGGCTTGGAACTGGCAGATGTAGCCATAGAACTCGTCGATGCCGCGCTTGTCGGGCGTAGAATGCGAGCCTTCGTAGCCGCCCGCCCATTTGCCAAACATACCCGTGGTGTAGCCGTTGTCCTTGAAGATTTCGGGGATAATCACGTGGTTGGCGTCGTAGGGCTCTTGGCCCACGCGGGCGTAGTCCGTATTCACGCCGTACTGCACCGAGCCTGTCCAATACTCCTTGTTGGCGCGCACATGGGTGTGGCCCGTGTGCTGTCCCGTCATGAAGCAGGCGCGCGAAGGAGCCGAAACGGGGCTGCCCGCATAGGCCTGTGTGAAGCGCATGCCTTGGTTGGCCAGGCGGTCAATGTTGGGAGTGGCTATCAGACGTTGGCCATAGCAACCGAGGTCGCCATAACCCATGTCGTCACACATTATATATATAATATTGGGGCGTTGCTGTGCACCAGCAGCAAGGGCGGCAAGGGCGGCACTACCGAAGAGAAATGTATGTTTCATAGTAGGGAGGATATTTCGTTATTTGATGTGTTTCTGTCCATTCTGAATGAATACGCCATGTTCGGGCTGTGTGGCCAGCCGACGGCCGCTCAGGTCGTAGATGGTGCGAGCCGTGGCTGCGCTGGGCGTAGTGGGGAGGGCAATGCCTACGGTTGTGTCCGTATTGACGGAGAAGACGGCCACGAAGGTGCGGTTGCCCGTCACGGCAACGGCCCATTCGCTCTGCGTCGATACCCATTCGTGTCCTTCCTTCCAGCCCAGGAAGCGGGCGTTGCCCAGCGGCGTAGCCTGGAGCGTCACCTCGCCCTCTGCACTGGCCGTTACGCTCACCTTGCCGCGCGAGGGGTGGTTGGGGCGCGCCGTGATAGTACCCGTCTCGGGCGCATCGGCAATGCGCAGTTGCAGGTCGAGAATCTCGCCATAGACATCGTCGTTGCTGTCATCGAGGCCGTTGAGGTTGAGGCGCAGGCGGAGTCGCGTCTGACCGACCTTGGCCGTGTCGGGCACGGTGATGGTTGTGGTCAGGTCCTGCTGGATGTCCAACTGTTGCGCACCTTCAAAGGCACCGTCGCAGTTCCAGTCGAAATAGGCATGGAGGGTTTCGCCAGATTCGGGCGCGGCATTGAGGTGGATGCGCAGTTGCATCTCGCCACCGCGGTTGACCACGGCACAGTCCTTCGTGAAGATTTCAAACCACGAAGCCGGCGCGCTGGCCATGCCCTGCTGCACCTGTCCACCCACGAGGTTGGGCAGCGGGTAATGGAGGGGCGACTGCACACCCTCGCCCGAGATTTCCGCTTGGGCGATGTAGTGGGCCGACTTCATGCCGCAGGGCCACTTATATACTTGGAAGATGGGCTTGTAAGGCTCCACCACGGGGGCTTCCCACATACCGAGGGTGAGGGCCGAGAGACCGAAGAAGCAACCGCCGTTGGTCGTTCCCTTTGTCACGGTGAGGCGGATGATGTGGTCGCCCGCGGCTGTCACGGCATTGCCGTTGCGCGCCTCCCACACCTTGTGCGTTTGTCCGTTCGTGCTCACGCCGGCAGCCACGTCAATATTTGTGAGCGAGGCAAAGGCCGAGAGGTTGGCCTCATCGGTGCCCTGCGCGATGGCCACGTTGAAATGGCGTGTGACATTATCGCTGCTGCTCTGGTAGTTGCCCGCAGCATTCAGGGCGTGGATGTCCATGCCCACGCAGTCAAACTGAAATCCTTCGGGCAGGCCCGAGAGGGCAAACGTCAACTGAATCGTTGGGTTCGTATTGGCATTAACGTTCGGACAGAGGATGGCGCTCGTGATGGCATTCTGCGAAGCGCGCAGGGCGTGCGAGGTGCTCAGCAGCCGTGCCGTCACATTGGGGATGGCCTCGCCGTTCTCGTTGAGCACGCTGACGCCTACCGCATCGGCCGTCGTACCCGTACGATTAAACTGGAGCGTGATGCGACTTTGGCCCATCGCGGTCGTAGCCACGAGGCACCAGACAAGCAACCATATCAATGGCCAGCCCATCCATTTATGCGAAAAGAGGGGGATGTGTTTCATAGTCTAATATATAAATATATATATAGGCGTTGCTAGATGTGTTCGCTACAAATTTAAGGATAAAATTCAGATACCTCTCCCGATTTTCCCTTTTTTCTTCTGATTTTGTGAAGGATGGAGCGGCATCTCTTCCCGAGTCCTTATTCAAACCCAGCGAATTTCTTCTGGAGTCCATCCCCAAAGCAAGCGCACTTTTTCTGTAACTATTCAGGTGGTTGCAAGGCAATGTACCGCACCTTGCTTGGTGTGAGTATAGACGAATTAGGCCATTTCAACGGTGCGGTACTTTCACGTTACCCGAAATGTTAAATCCAAACTTTTTTCGCGCGGAAACTTTTAATATCTTTTATATTTTCGGCCGCGAAAAATTTTCTATATCGTCAATTCGCGCACCGATAAAGCCAAGAAAATTTCCGCAAAAGCATTTAGAAAATCCGCAAAAGCATATAGAATTTTCTACTTCCGATGTTTTTCT
>SFID01000090.1 GCA_004555425.1 Bacteroidales bacterium | reverse complement strand
GCGGCAATTCGATTCGTGTTTCTTTTAACACGAATCTTTCTAATCTTACTAATCGCGCGGGGTAGCACCTCCAAGTAGGAGACAATTCGATTCGTGTTTCTTTTAACACGAATTTTTCTAATCTTACTAATCGCGCGGGGTACAACCTCCAAGTGGGCGTGTTAAAAGAAACACGAATCGAATTGTTTCCTTGTTGAAGTTTAACCCCGCGCAATTAGAAAGATTCGTAAGATTCGTGTTAAAATAAATACCGCAAACCGAAGGACCGCACGTTGCCTCGCAATCTAGAACGACCTGAGTAGTTACGTTTTTTTAGGTTTTTGTTTTATCAGTGGCCACAGTTTTTTTGTAACAACTCTTCATCACTTTGACCTGAGTACTTACTATCTGCCGACGGATTCTTTTGCTTCTTCCGATTCTCTCTCGTTGGGAAGACCACGTATCGCACGCCCTGTTCAAACCCCACAAAAAGGGCATCAGCCACAAGGCGATACACACGAAAAGGCCGCGCCCTGGGGGAGAGGGCGCGGCCAACTATTTGTGAGGGGCCGGGATGGGGGAGTGGTTTACTCCTCGTACGGCCAAGCGGTGTTGTCCCAGATTTTGTGGTGGGTATATTCCTCTGATGCTTCCACCTCGGGAGTGGTGCTCGTTTGTGGAATATTTGAGCCACCCAGCAGGGCGCTTTCCATCTTGATTTCAAAGACGTAGATGGCGGGTTGAATATATTTCTTCATTGTAGTCTGTTCGTTTAAAGTGTTTACTTAACCATGAATTTCTTGCCACCTTGGATGTAGATACCCTTGGGCAGGTTCTTGCCGTTCATGCGGATACCTTGGAGGTTGTAGATGGGTGCGTCCTCGTTCGTTACTACCGTAGCGATACCCGTGGTTTCGCCCTCTTCGAGGTTGAGCACGAATCCCTGTACGGATATGCTTTGGGGAACGGTTAGGTAAGCGGTGGAGGGCTTCGTCATTGTGAAGGCAGCACCATTATCTTCGCCCCAGTAGAAACCAACGATGTCGTTCTTGATGGCCAGTTTGTAGTAATAGACGCTCACGTCCTTCATGGTATTCGTCAAGTTTTCTGCGGTGCGTCGGTACTCCAGCATATTTTCGCCAGTGTAGGCATCCACCGTCTTGTTGAGCACAGCGGGGTTGTAGTTTCTGCTGGCCTCCTCGGCATCATAGTCTTCATCGCTCTTGATGAGCAGCGGCGTGAGGGCAGGTACTTCTTCGCCAGCGCTGAATACCTTTTCAGTGCTGATGACACCCTGCTTCTCTGCCAATTTTACCGTATGGCCCGTGATGTGCTTCGGCATGACGTAGGCAAAGTCTGCCACGTAGGTGGAAACATAGCCAGTGGCCTTTGCTATAGGCATTTCGCCTACCTTCTGGTAGAGTTGGATGGCGGGGTATCCTGCATCACCGCGGTTTTTTATTGCGTAATTCTTGAAGGAATTAGTGGTTTTGTAAAAGATTCCGCGAGTCTTATAAGCAACAGAGGTAATCTCAACATTACCTTCGGCATCAAAGTCAATTGTCCAGAGGGCATTATTATCCTTGCCCGTGGCTACATTCAGATCAGTTTTGGTTGAACTCACGGCCTTAATATATTTACTATTGCCAATACTCAGATAATAGTTGGCACCTGCATTATGCTCAAACGTGATTTCCGTCATAGCAGCGGCATTAGCCGTGCTAATCGTTCCGTTGCCCTCAAAGGCAACGTCGGCAGGAGTAGCATCGCTTACATTGCTTGCGTCAGCCTTCAGACCCCTCTTGCCCTCGGTATAGACAATCACATACTGACCGCCGTCCACAAGTTCATCGCTAGAAGTAATCTTCTTGTAGTAGGTAGTGGCACTGATATAGTGGGGGACAAAGCCAGTACCCGTGAGGGTAACCTTTTTGATTAAATTGCCCGAGGAAATGTTCAGCGTAGCGGAATGGTCGCCTGTAACAGTCGGAGTGTAAGTGACCGTTACGTCTTTTGGTGCGATATTGCCGTCAGTAGCAGTGATTGTGGTTGTGCTTACGCTAAACATTGCGGCGTCAGTTCCTGTGATTGTAAGGTCCGCATTGGCAGTTAGGCTAGTGCCGCTGATGGTTAAACTCTGCTCTTTGGAACTTTCTTTTACAACGTTACCAAAAGTAATCGAATTAGAAGAAACAACAAGGGTAGGGCCTGCTTCCTCGCAATCAATTTCAAGGGCACAAATATATCCAGCATTTACGGACTTAACATCAATTACGATGGCGCCCGTGTTGCCATTGGCAGCAGGCGTAAATGTAACTTTGGATGTTTTTTTCCAGTCCGCTCCTGCTGAACTATTCTTTACAACTTTTGTGCCATCTGACGTGGCAGCTTTACCACCGATTGTAACAGTAGGTGTAACGGAAGTTCCACCCAAATTCAGCCATAGGCGGACTTCTGTGATTTTCGTTTTGCCATTATAGTTCCAATCGGAGGAGGATGTTAAAGTGATTTGACCATTTGCACCTTTAGCACCAATTTGTACGCCTGCATAATTCTGGCTATTATAGTTGTTTAGGTTCGTAGCCGAAATATTCCAAGCAACGTTAGATAGTGTAACGTTCTTACCAGTGCTAGGCATTTTATTAAATACATGCTGATACGTTACCGTCTCAGCCCAGGCTGCGCTACCCCACAAGCACCCGACAATCATCAGGCATAGGGATAGAAAGAAACGTTGTGAGATTGTTTTTTTCATAATTGTTTTTGGTTATTTGTTAATTAAATGTTTGGTTGCTTGTGGGGGAGGAGGGGAGGCCGTTCTGTGGGGGCGCGCAAAGGCGGAGCGCACTGCGGACAGGGAGCGTTTGGCAAAGGGCGAAACGCTAAATGCAGGGAGTGGCAAACTCAAAACGGGGCAGCGGCGGAAGCCACTGTCTAGTCCCCTTTCTCTTTTGCAGTACAAAAGTACTGAAACTCTGTGAGGTAAAACCGCGAGATCCGTGAAAAAGTAATGAAGAAACTATTTCATCCCCCTTTTTGACAACTTCGGGTAAGTATTTTGCCGTTTAAGCCTCGTCTTGAATGTATTCTCGAAGGAGGAATGAGGGAATGTCTGCACGTTGCTGGTGCGGGTAGGTTGTACTCCGAGGCGAGTAACGTACCGCACGTTACTCGAGGGCGTGTGAGTAAGGTGTTTGTTCTCATTGCATATACCATATATATAATAGGTATCCTTTCCGCTGGGCCACACGTTGCTGTGAGGAGTTTGTTTCCAGCGGAAATGAATGTACCGCACGTTGCTCGCAACGTGTGGCTCAGCGGAATTACAGATGGTTTTACCTATGAAAAATACATACTACTGTATTCCATTTACGCGGAGCCACACGTTGCAAGCAACGTGCGGTACATTGCCTTGCAATGAGAACAAACACCTTACTCCGAAGAATCCGAATGAATACAAAAAAAGCGATGATTGAGGTGAATCAATCATCGCTTTGTGTTGGGGTACCCGGACTCGAACCAGGAAAGACAGGACCAGAATCTGTAGTGTTGCCAATTACACCATACCCCAAACTGTCTGTGTAATCAGGATTCCCTCTTGATTACGGGTGCAAAGGTAATGACTTTTTCGTTACCTCCAAAATATTTTTCTACTTTTTTTCTGTTTTTTCGAAATTTCTCTGATTTTCTCTGATTTTTTCCTTTTCCTAGAGGCCAATCGTGTAGAAATAGACGATGCTGGCGGGAATTGCCAAGAGCGCGCTGTCGAAGCGGTCGAGCATGCCGCCGTGGCCGGGGAGGATATTTCCGCTGTCCTTGATGCCAAGTTGGCGCTTGAGGAGGCTCTCGACGAGGTCGCCCCAGGTGCCAAAGATGCAAACGACGAGGGCGAAGCCCATCCATTGCAGGAGGCTGAGGTGGGAGGAGGCGGAAAAGCAGTACCACAGAAGAACACCGACGCCAAGGCAGAGCAGGCCGCCACCGATGCTGCCGACCCACGATTTCTTGGGCGAGATGCGCTCGAAGAGTTTGGCGGGGAAACGCTTGCTCAGGAGGCTACCCACGCAATAGGCTCCCGTATCGTTGGCCCAGAGGAAGATGAAGAGGGCGAGGGGGTACTGCCACGTGTGGTCCCACTGGTTGGTCATGGGATTGTAGGTGAAGGCCAACAGATTGAGCAAGGCGAAGGGCAGGGCGACATAGAGGTGGGAGGCAAAGGCGTAGGCCCAACTCTTCAGCGGGTCGTTGTGCTGCAGGTATAGTTCGCTGATGAGCAGAAACAGCACGGTGATAAGCAGCGGCGTGAAGGCTATCAGCGGATGCCCGCCGCAAAGGGGCGAACACGTGTAGGCGAAAACGAGAAAGAGATAGACGCAACTCGTCGTATTGATAAGGCGATTGACGTCTGCCCCCGCCTGCCGATTGACAATGGTGGAGAACTCCCAAACAGCCAAACCCGTGATGGCGGCGAAGAGGAGGATGAAGGTGAGGGGGCTGGCCACGATGCAGCCGACCATAACGATGATGAAGAGTGCGCCCGTTATGCTGCGCTGGATTAGGTTGGACATGGGGGAGTGGAATTATGCAGCCAGAGGCTGCTAGTTTCAACGAAACCCTTTGGGTTTCTAGTTTCAGGTTTCAACGGTCGCTGCGCGACCTAGTTTCATCGCAGCCTTTGGCTGCTAGCTCGATAGTCGGCTCAGAGGAAGGGCAATGTACCGCACGTTGCTCGCCCAAAGATTGTGACGTGAGTATGGTGTTTGTTCTCAATGCAATGTTATGAATAACAAAAACAAGAAAAACCCCTTGAAGAGGATGGGGCAGAGCCCTGGTGTTAGGCTTTCGCTTTGGTCTTATAAGAGCAAGCTCTTAACGCCCAAAGCGAAAGCCTAACACCACCTTCTTTCAGAAGGCTGTCATCCTCTTCAAGGCGATAAACAGGAAAAACCTTTGCTCAGAAGAGGTATATAGTATCTGAATCAACATCAAGGTAGTAATGTTCACCCTGGTCGTGCACTGGGGCGAAATTCCAAAGGATACCTATGCGAGTTTTTGTGAGTCGCATGTAATTCCACAGTTGCTGACGATGGTCTGGACAAAGTTTTTCTACTGCCTTGCACTCGATGAATGCCTTTTCCTTTACATAGAAATCCACAAAGTGCTTATGTTTAATGAGCTTGCCATGAAACTCTACCGAGAAATAGTACTCACGAGTAAACGGTACAACCTGGCGTTCTTCCAGCATAATTTCCAGCGCGTCTTGGTACATATACTCGTTCAAGAACGGACCTAAGCATTTGTGAACTTCTTGACAGCACCCATTAAGAACGTAGCACCACTGCTTAAGTTTCTGGCTCAAAACAGGATCTTTATCTGCCAATCGCCCTATGCTGTAATTTTTCATGATTGTGCTAATCTTACTCCTGTGAATGGAATTTTGCTTTCCATGATTGCGATAGAGTTTTACATGATTGTCACAGAAGAGGTTTTTTTGGTTTATTGCCTTGTGGTTGATGCATAACCCGTTAGGGTGATGTTGTAGCTGGCTGAAAATCTCTGAGCTTGCTCGGGGGATTTTCAGACGGCTACAGCATCAATGTCTCGTCAGAGACATTTTGCATCAAGCGCAAGGGGTTTTTCCTGTTTTTGTTTTCCCAACTAACAGAGGGCGTCCTGATGAACCATAAGGAGTGGGGCTTCCTCGGAGCTACATTTTATTCTATTGTTACTCCTTATCCTCCTTAGCAGCGTCTTCGCCTTCTTCCTCCTTGCGCTGTTCTTCAAGCAGTTCGTCAGTGCGGCTCTTCCAGGGGCGCTTGCCGAAGATGGATTCTACGTCTTCGGTGAAGACTACTTCGTGCTCCACTAGCATTTCGGCCAGTTGGAGGAGTTGGTCGCGGTGGGACAGGATGATGTCCTTGGCGCGCTGGTATTGCTCGTTGACAATGCGCTTCACCTCCTCGTCGATGAGTTGGGCGGTCTGTTCGCTGTAGGGTTTCACGAAGCCGTTGTCCTGCTCGTTGTAGTAGCAGAGGTTGTGCACCTCCTTGCCCATGCCGTAGTAGGCCACGATGCTGAACGCCTCTTTGGTGGCGCGGCTCAGGTCGTTGAGCGCACCCGTGGAGATTTGTCCCGTGACGATTTCTTCGGCGGCGCGGCCTGCTACGAGCGAACAGATGTCGTCGAGCAGGTGCTCCTGGGTGGAGTTGAC
Source organism: Bacteroidales bacterium (assembly GCA_004555425.1). Classification (GTDB taxonomy): domain Bacteria; phylum Bacteroidota; class Bacteroidia; order Bacteroidales; family Bacteroidaceae; genus Alloprevotella. The sequence goes on along the minus strand of SFID01000090.1, from coordinate 4,960 downwards.
GCGCTCCTCGGGCAGATACCAGGCAGCGCCCAGGGCTCGTCCGCGGGGAATGATGGTTACCTTGACGAGCGGGTTACCATATTCGATGAGCCAAGAGACGGAGGCGTGTCCCGCTTCGTGGATGGCGATGCGGCGCTTCTCCTCGGCAGTCATCACCTTGCCCTTCTTCTCCAGTCCGCCGATGGTGCGGTCGATGGCGTCGAGGAAGTGCTGGATGTTGACGCTCGGGCTATTGCGGCGGGCTGCGATAAGGGCAGCCTCGTTGCAGACATTGGCAATATCGGCACCCGAGAAGCCAGGTGTTTGGCGGGCGAGGAAATCCACGTCGAGGCTCTCGTCGAGTTTGAGCGGAGCCAGGTGGACCTTGAAGATGGCAATGCGCTCGGAGAGTTCGGGCAGGTCAAGTTGGATTTGTCGGTCAAAGCGTCCAGGGCGGAGCAGGGCCGAGTCGAGGATTTCCACACGGTTGGTGGCTGCCATGACGATGACGCCCGAGTTGGTGCCGAAGCCGTCCATCTCGGTGAGCAGTTGGTTGAGCGTGTTCTCGCGCTCGTCGTTCGTGCCGATGGCCGATTTGCCCGAACGGGCGCGGCCGATGGCGTCAATCTCGTCGATGAAGACGATGGAGGGGGCTTTCTCCTTGGCTTGGCGGAAGAGGTCGCGCACACGGCTGGCACCTACGCCGACAAACATCTCGACGAAGTCCGAGCCCGACAGGGAGAAGAAGGGTACGCCGGCTTCGCCAGCCACGGCTTTGGCCAAGAGCGTCTTGCCCGTGCCCGGAGGGCCAACGAGGAGAGCACCCTTGGGAATCTTGCCGCCCAGTTCGGTATATTTGGAAGGATTCTTGAGGAAATCCACAATCTCCTTGACCTCCTCCTTCGCGCCTTCCTGTCCGGCCACGTCCTTGAAGGAAACGTGCGTGCCTTCGCCCTTTTCGATGAGGCGGGCTTTGCTCTTGCCGACAGAGAAGATGCCACCGCTGCCGCCGCCGCTGCCCATCCTGCGGAAGAGGAGGAACCAGAGGCCAACGAGCAAGAGCGTGGGCAGGATGAAGGAGAGGAAGTAGTTGAAGTAGTTGGTCTCTTCGGTATAGGTGATGTGCATGCCGGGCACGCTCTCCACAAAACCTTCCAGTTTGTCCAGACTACCGTAGCGAGTGCTCACGGTGGGGTTCTTGCCCACCTCCTTGACCGAGCGCTTGAAGACCGTGCGCACCTGGTCGGGGTTGATGGTGAGGTAGGCCGTGCTGGAGTTTTTCTCAATCTTTATCTCGGTGCCTCGGTGCTTGGCGATGTGTTCTTGAAATTCCGTGTAGGGCACCTCCTTATTATATCCAGAGGAGGAGAAAGAATCGTTGAAGATGAGGAAGCCGAGGATAAAGATGACGGCCATATATACCCAGGTGAGATTCACGCCGGGCTTTTTGTCTTTGTTGATGTTTTGCTTTTTGTCCATAAAAGAATCAGTCTAGGTCAGGAATCTGAATAAGTTCGGCCTCGGCCCAGAGGTTTTCGATGTCGTAGTGCTCGCGTGCTTCGGGCAGGAAGAGGTGGACCATGACGTTGCCGTAGTCCATAGCCATCCAGAAGGCGTTCTCGCGACCGACCACGGCGGCAGGTTTTTCGCCAGCCTGTTCGCGCACGGTATCTTCGACGGATTCAGCCAGGGCTTCCACTTGTTGGGGCGAGCCACCAGTGGCCACGACGAAATATTGGCTGGGTGCGGTTTCGATAGTGCGGAGGTCAACGATGGTGATGTCGTGTCCTTTTTTCTCTTGGATGCCTTCGATAACCAGGTTGACGAGTTGGTTTTGCGTGTTACTCATTTATTTGCTTTTGTGTTGATTACGATTGCTGCTCCTCGCCGAATCTCTGAGAGCCAGCAAGGGGAAATTACGCTGCAAAGGTACAATGATTTCTCCAACCTAGAAAGCCGCAGGTCCTAAATCGGCTGATTTTATGGATTTTTGAGGAAAATCTCACTATTCAGTTCACGAAGTTTGCCGTGTGTCAGCAGGGCGCACCAAACAGCCGCACGGACCGGCGTAGTGACGAAGAATTTTGTGCCAGTTGGCGATGCGCACAAAAAATGGAATCACAGGTCCTCTTGACTGCGGGCTTGTGATTCCAGATTCGTCGGGAGCGATTCCCACGCTATGGCAAATTATTGATTGTCCTTGTTGATGAGATTGACCACAACCTTCACCATGACGTCTTTCTCTTCCGTTCGGCTCTCGGCAATCATTAAGGTCAGGGCCACGAGGGTATTGTCTGCTATGCGCTTTCTGCCTTCTGGGGAATATAGGATGCCGTTTCGCTCACCTGGATATAGTTGTCTCTTCGACCGTGTCTCTTGGGTTGTGCATTTTTTGCACATACCAAGGTTTCATTCAGCCATATCTCTTGGGTGTCGCAAATTTTGCGACTACCTGCTCACCTTCCAGTTCTTCCCTCAAGGCGTTGTTGATATGTTTGCTATTGTCTTGTAATCTCTGCCATATAGTTGAGCTATTTGTTCTCGGTTCAGCCACACAGTGTCCTGCTCCAACTTCACTTCAAATTGGGTATTGCCATCGTCCGTTGTATAGAGAACGATAGCGGAACCATTGTTGGCTACAATTCTATTCTCTTTCATACTTGTTCTGATGGTAAGTGACGGGAATTCCGGCCCTTTGGCTTTTATTCCTACTCTTCAGCGGGAATCTCAAAATAAATAGTGTCTGTGCCGATGGTTTTGCCTACGCCGTTCTCAGCGAAGGCCACTGCAAAATATCGACCTGCCTGCAATGGTTGGGTGGTGGCTTGGAAGAGTGCTGCGCAGGAGTCGCTTACTGCGGTCAGGCGCAGGGTGTCGTTGCCATAGGCGAAGCCCACGCCGCGCAGACTGCTGTTGGGCGATGCCGTGACGGCGCCTCGGAGCAGGCAACTGTCGCCCATCACCTCGGCCGAGAGGGTCTGAACGGTGGGCGCAAAGGGTTGCTCGCCGCTGCGATCTTCGCCGCTGCATGCTGCTGTCAGCACCCCAAGTATTAGTAATATAAGGAGTAAAACGTTTCTCATAATGCCTGGTTTCATTGCAGCCTGCTGCTGGTTTCAACGCGGCCTGCGTTTCCTGGTTTCAACGCGGCCCTTGGCTGCTGGCTTGATAGTATTCCCGATGGCCATCTCTGCGGCCCTATCGCCGCTTCATCGCGCTCTCGATGCCTTCAATCTCGTGGCGGAAATTCTTTTCCACGGAGATACGGCGGGCGATGACGTCGCAACTGTAGAGAATGGTGGAATGGTCGCGGCCTCCAAACTTGCGGCCTAGGATGGAGTAGGACTGCCCCGTGTATTTGTGGCAGAGGTAGATGGCTGTCTGTCGGGCTTGCGCGATGCTCTGTTTGCGCGATTTGGACACAATCTCCTTGGGCTTGATGCCGTAGTGCTGGCCCACGGTGGCGATGATGTCGTCGAGGGTCAGTTCGCGGCGCTCAAGGTTGACGGCGCGGGCCACGATGCGCGCAGCCAGTTGGAGGTTGATGTCGCAACTGTCCACCACGGAGTAGGCCATCAGCGAATTGATGATGCCCTCCAGTTCGCGCACGCTGCTCTCCACGTTGCTGGCAATGTATTGCACCACTTCGGGAGGGATAAAACTGAGGCCGTCGCGCTTGATCTTTGCTTCGATAATTTGCTTGCGCAGGGCCGTGTCGGGCTTCTCTATTTCGGCCACCATGCCCCACTTGAAGCGCGTCAGCATACGCTCCTCGATGCCTTCGAAGAGCGAAGGCGGGCGGTCGCAGGTGATGATAATCTGTCGGCCGTTCTGTTGCAGGTGGTTGAAGATATGGAAGAAAGCCTGCTGGGTCTTGGGCGTGACAATCTCTTGGATGTCGTCGATTATCAGCACCTCAATGGACTGATAGAAATTGATGAAGTCGTTGCTCGTGTTGTGGCGGATGGAGTCGGTGAACTGCGTCTTAAACTCGTGGGCCGATACGAAGAGCACGCGTTTCTCGGGATGATGGGCCACAATCTCCAGGCCGATGGCGTTGACCAGGTGCGTCTTGCCCACGCCCGAGGGCCCATAGAGGAAGAAGGGGTTGAAGGTGCTCTTCCCCGGATTGCCTGCGATGGACAGGGCCACGGTGCGCGCCAGTTTGTTGCTATCGCCTTCGATGAAGGTGCTGAAGGTGTAGTCGGGAATCAGTCGCGGCGAGAGGGGCGGTTGCGGCTGTGTGGCACTTTTGCCCTGCTGTTTGGCCAGGATGCGCTGGCGCTCTTCCTCGAGCCGCTGCATTTCGGCAATGCTCTCTGCGTCTTGCCATACGAGGGTGGTCTCTGCGTCGAACATCTGGAGCAGTGCGGCCCGCATGAGGTCGCGATAGTTCTTGCCGATGTAGTCGCCCACGAATTTGTTGGGCGTGCTGATGGTCAGGGTATGCCCCGTCAGCGCCACAAATTGCAGTGGCGCGAACCAGGTGTCGTACTCCTGTTTCGGCAAGTTTTGTTGCAGATAATTCATGCAGGCAATCCATTTGCCTGCCGCAGTAGATTCCGTCATGGGTTGGAACAAGTGAGAGGGTTTTTCATGGGTTCGTCAGCTGGTAATATATACTTACCAACTGATTATCACGGCAAAGCTTATGCTTTCTGCCCTTTTCGCGCTTCCGAATGGGGCAAATCAGTGACAAATTTCCGCTTTTTTTTTGAAACGTGCAATACTTGGCGGGGAAAAATCTAGTAGGAAAATCCAGCGACACAGCGACACAACGCTACACATCGCGGCACAACTGCCGTACATCCATTGCGAGTTTATTTACTGCATCTGCCTTGACAAAAAAGAGGCTGTGTCAGTTACTTTTGACACAGCCTCTTTCTTGTTCGCCCAGCATGGGCATACTCTAACGGGTGCAAGTCCCTAAGCCGCCCTGATAACGGGAAGGCTACAGCCAAAGACAAGGGTGTCCGTGGCG
>SFID01000089.1 GCA_004555425.1 Bacteroidales bacterium | reverse complement strand
AAAGCGAAAGCCTAACACCAGGGGCTTTGCCCCCATCCTCTTCAAGGGGTTTTTCTTGTTTTTGTTTATTCAAAACTTTCCCTATCATTGAAAACGAACACCCTACTCACACGCCCTCGAGCAACGTGCTGTACGTTTCTCACCTCGGTGTACAAACCCTTAACAACCTTGACCTGAGTAGTAACCATTTCGGGTAACGTGAAAGTACCGCACCCAGCTTACCCTAAATTTGTCTCGTGAGTACGGAGTTCGTTTTCATTGAAACTCATTGAGAAGGTAATGTACCGCACGTTGCTTGTGGGCGTGCTGCGCACAGCGGATACGGCCTTCAATTTTTTTTCCAAAGAGAACCTACCTACATGCGGCTTTCCTGCCGTAGCAGTGGGGTGTTCAGGCCGATTTCAGGCCGATTTATGGGGCTGTGCGCGTTTTTTTTGGGAGAAAAATGATTGCTGAACAAAAATTGTTTATTTTTGCAGGTGAATATTCATCTTGACGAACCTCGCCCTTGCCCGTTGGGAATGGGATTCGTTGAGTACCAGCCTTGTCAACCAAAATCCATGAGGAAACTTCAGATTGAAGAACTCTGTCGCATGACGGTGGAGGAGTTTCGCGCAGCTGAGAAACTCCCCCTCACCATCATCCTCGACAATATCCGCAGCCTGCACAATGTGGGAAGCGTATTTCGCACGGCCGATGCTTTCCGCTTGGAGCGCGTGTGCCTGTGCGGCATTACGGCCTGTCCACCCTCGGCCGAGATGCACAAGACGGCACTCGGTGCGGAGGATTCCGTATCCTGGACCTACTACTCGGATGCCCTCGAGGCTGTTCGAGAGTTGCAGGCCCAGGATTATTGTGTGTTGGCAGTGGAACAGGTGCAGGGCAGTATCGGGCTTGATGCGTTTCGTCCCGAATCTGGACGCAAGTATGCCCTCGTCTTGGGCAACGAGGTGAAGGGCGTGCAGCAGGCAGTGGTTGACGCCTGCGGACAGTCCCTCGAAATCCCTCAGTATGGCACGAAGCATTCGCTCAACGTGAGCGTGAGTGCGGGCATCGTCATTTGGGAAGTGGCCAAGGGCATGCGGTCGCTGCGCGACCTTCAGTCGGTCGCTTTGCGACCTTAGTTTCAACGGTCGCTTTGCGACCTAGTTTCAGCGGGGACTGCGTCCCCTTAGTTTCAACGGTCGCTTCGCTCCCTAGTTTCAACGCAGCCTTCGGCTGCTAGCTCAATAGATTTTTAGTTAGGAGTTAGGAGTTAGGAGTTAGGAGTTGCCTTCCAATGAGGATGAACTCCTAATATTCTCTCCCAATTTCTAATTCCTCATTCCTCATTCCTAATTGAACAAAAAGGTAATCCTTAAATCATACATATATATATGAAGCAAATCAAAACCATAGGATTTTCTCTGCTTGCAGCATCTGTCATCGGTGTACCACTTTCGTTGGTGCCGAGTGGCGTGTGGGCAGAAACGACCATCGTTCAGCAGAACGGTGTGGTTAAAGGTAAAGTGGTATCTGCCGAAGGCGAACCCCTCATGGGCGCTGTCGTTGTGCTGGTAGGTACCAAGAGTACAACAACAACCGACGAGAATGGTAACTTCACCATCCGTGGTGCCAAAAGTGGTCAGACCATCCGCGTATCGCTCATCGGCTATGGCCGACAGGAGCAGAAGTGGACGGGCAACGCCCTCTCCTTCACCCTCACCGAGGAAGGCAACCGCCTCAACGAGGCCGTGGTGACAGCCATGGGTATCGTCCGCAAGGAGAAGTCGCTGACCTACTCCACGCAGCAGATTAAGGCCGACGACCTCATGAAGGTGCAGGACGCCAACCTCGTGAACTCCATGGAAGGTAAGATTTCGGGTGTGACCATTACGCCTTCTTCGGGTGGTGCCGGTGGTGCGTCGAAAATCGTGCTCCGTGGTAACAAGTCCATCCTGGGTAACAACTCGCCCCTCATCGTAGTGGACGGTGTGCCCATGACGAACAACACGCGCGGACAGATTGGCGACGTGGCACAGCTCGTGAACACCTCCACGAGCGAAGGTTCCGACCCCCTCTCCATGATTAACCCCGACGACATCGAGAGCATGAACGTGCTCAAGGGTGCCAACGCCGCAGCCCTCTATGGTTCGGCAGCAGCCAACGGTGTCATCATGATTACCACCAAGAAGGGTAAGGAAGGTAAGATTGACGTAAGTTTCAACTCCAACGTGACCTTCAGCCAGCCCCTGCTCACGCCAAAAATTCAGAACCTCTATGGTGCTGCCCGCTACGATGCAGCAGGCAACATCACCTCGTATGGCTCGAACAGCTGGGGTGGCCGTCTCAATGGCGGTGGCAACTTCACGTACGACATGGCCATGCCAACCAAGTACTATAAGAACGGCCTGATCAATACGCTCCACCTGCGCGGCTATGGTGCCGACGACATGGCCGACTTCTTCGAGACGGGTGTCAATACGAACAACTCGCTGAGCATCTCGGGCGGTACGGAGAAGGTGCGCTCCTACGTATCGTTTGCCAACAGCCATTCCAACGGTCTTATCCCCGAGAATACGTACAACCGTAACACCTTCGCCTTCCGCCAGAACTACAAACTCTGGGACCGCGTGACCATCGACGTCAGCGCCGACTACCGCCAGACGAAGACGAAGAACCGTATGAGCGGTGGTACGGTGGGTAACCCCATCTACGACCTCTACCTCGCTCCGCGCGATGCCGACATGGCTTACTATAAGAACAACTACTACTACGACAAGGGCGTGATGCCCTGGATGTCGGGCGACGAGAGCGGTAGCCTCTACTATGTGGTGGATCAGACCACAGGCACATACACCCCCGCCTACGGCCGCGTGGAGCTCAACGACTACTCGCAGCAGTGGATTTACCAGGATGCCATGCGCAACAACCCCTACTGGCTGGCCAAGATGAACAAAGGCACGCAGCGCGAAGACCGCTTCTCGGCCAAGTTCTCGGGCAAGATTGACATCTACGACGGCCTCTCCTTCCAGGCACGCGTCTCCATCGACCATACCAAGTACAACGAAGAAGGCTATCGTATGGCCACAACTATGGGCCCCACCGATATGTATCGCTATGGTACGTACAACCTCGGCAATGGCCGCAACAACGAAATCTATACCGACTACCTCCTCTCCTATAACAAGACGTTCAAGGAAGATTGGAGCGTATCGGCCACAGCAGGTTGGGTGGGCCACACCATCCAGGGGGTCAGCACCAGCACCTACCTGGGCAGTGCCTCCAAGCCCATCATCACCAACGGCGTGCAGACGGGTATCTCCGACCGCCCCAACTATTTCGACCCCTCGGGCGGTTGGAACGGCGTGACCAGCAAGGGTAAGAGCAGCAACTGGGACAAGGCTGCCCTCTTCACCGCACAGCTCGGTTGGAAGGAAATGATCTACATCGACGGTTCCTACCGCCGCGACTGGTACCGCGTGTTCAAGCAGTTCTCCTACCTCGGTGCTAGCGACAACTACGGCTACTTCGGTTTCGGTGCCAGCGCCGTGCTGAGCCAGTTGTTCCGCCTGCCCGAATGGTTCACCTATGCCAAGTATCGCTTGAGCTATTCGGAAGTAGGTAACTCCATTCCCAACAGCGTATATAACGCCGTGAGTACCAATACAACCACTGGCGGCACAACCTCCAGCGCATACAACAGCTTCTATCCCATCCCCGAAAAGACCAAGTCGTTTGAAACGGGTCTGGAAATGCAGTTCTTCCACAACGCCCTCACGGCCGATGTGACCTACTACAACTCCGCCATGCACAACTCCTACCTCAATATCGCAGGTATGAACGGCAAGACGCAGCCCGTCAACAGCGGTCTCATCCGCAACCAGGGTGTGGAACTCTCGCTCGGTTACAACTGGACCATCAACAAGGACTGGGGTTGGAAGACCAACATCAACTTCTCCTACAACCACAACAAGATCGAGAAGACCTACAAGGACAAGTACGGCTACGACAAGGAAATGGTACAAGGACTTGCTTCTGGTAAGGTTCAGGTGAACTATAGCGTAGGCAAGGCTTACGGCGACCTCTATGTAACGGACTTCGCCCGCTGGCGCGACGATGTTTACAACACAGCTGGTGACCTCGTTCACAAGGCTGGCGATATCTATGTTAATGAAAGCGGCCAGGTGGCCATCAACGGCAACCAGATGTACAAAACCGCAGCTGGCAACATCCGCATCGACGACGAAGTGAGCCAGACCTTCGGCAGATATGCAGGCAACCTCAACTCGAAGTACCAACTCTCTTGGGCCAACACCTTCCGCTTCAAGGACTTCAACCTCTACTTCCTCATCAACGGACGTATCGGCGGTAAGGTCATCTCCCTCACCGAAGGCTATCTCGACAAGATGGGTGTCAGCAAGCGTACCGGCGATGCCCGCGCATACGCTGAGGCCAACAACCTCAAAACGGCTGACGGCCGTCTCGGCATGTACATCAACGAAGGCCGCGACCTCGTTGCCATCGAAGACTACTACAGCGTGGTGGGCGCTAACGACGCTAGCTCGTACATCTACAACGCCACCAACTTCCGTCTGCGCGAACTCTCGCTCGGCTACACCTTCCGCAACCTCCTCGGCGAAGGCAAGCACCTGAGCCTCTCCGTTATCGGCCGCAACCTGTTCTTCATCTACAAGGACAGCCCCGTGGATCCCGACGTGTCGGTTTCTACAGCTAACGGTCTGGGCGGCATCGATATGTTCAACGTGCCCTCCGAGCGCTCCTTCGGTGTAAACCTGAAACTCAATTTCTAATCAAGCAAACCCGACCCTCCTGCTAGTAAACCTAGAATATCTAGAATATCTAGAATCTCTAGAATATCTAGAACCTCTAGAACCTCTAGAAAATCTAGCAAAAACCGGTCGAACCCTAAATAATACATCCTTATGAAAAAGATATTTTTTCTCGGTGCATTGGCTGTAACAGCGCTCGGCGTGCAGTCCTGCTTGGACTACGACGACCCTGGAACAGAGCTTGGCATTGACCAAACCACCACCGAAACCACCGTACACCACGGCAACCCCGACTCTCTCGGCTATCGCCGCTTCTTCACCCAGGAGGAAGTAATGGCTGGCATGAACACCCTTGAACAAGGCTCCTACTTCGGACAGAGCATCACGGGCCAGTATTGTCTGCGCGGCGCAAAGAACGGACAGGTGCCCCAGGCACACGCCTATCAGCGCCAGTACAGCCTCGGCCCCGATGCCTATGCGCAGTATTTCGTTGTACCTCACAAGGACTTCATGTATGGTACGCTGACATCCACCTACAACGTTTCGCGCGAATTTAATGGCGACCCCCTCGGCAGCTATACCATGGTCAAGAACGCCATCGTGCCCATCCTGAACCACCCCGCCATTGATTCCATTCCCGAAATCAAGGCCATCAACCTCCTCTACGTCTCCCTCGCTGCTCAGGAGAAGGCCGACCTCTCCGGTCCCTTTACCTATCGCGAAGACCTCCTGAACTCTGAAGACCCCGCCGAGTACAACTCCGTGGAGGAAATCTACACCGACATCGTAGAAGACCTCGACAGCATCGTGGCCTGCCTCAAGTTCTACGAAGAGGAAGTAGCCAAGGGTGACGAAGGTATGCGCCCGAGTTGGTACAAGGCTATCATCGACAACATCCTCTTCACCTATCACCAGACCTCGCGCGACCTGCTCACAGGCGTTGCTTCTGTGGAAAGCTACTGGCGTCTGGCCAACTCCATCAAGCTCCGTATGGCGATGCACATCGTCAAGGTGAATCCCGCTCTCGCCAAGAAGTGGGCCGAAGAAGCCGTGGCTTCCGGCGTTGTGGAGAGTGCCGACATGCAGCAGGGTGTCTATCCGATGGTTTCCGGCTTCAGCCACCCGCTCATCGACATCGCCAATAGCTGGGGCGACCTCCGTATGTGCGCTTCCTTCGAAAGCCTTCTCAAGAGCCTCAACCACCCCTACCTCCAGTACGTTTTCATGCCCAACGGCAACGAGGTTCAGTTCCCCGATTCTGTGATGGCTCCCGGCACACGCCACATCGGTATCCGCGCTGGCCAAATGGTTCCCGAAGGTCAGACCTATCCGCTCAATCCCCTTCAGGCATACTCCACTATCAATAAGGAGAACTTCCAGTTTGCCCCCCTCTACTTCGTAAGCTGGGCCGAGGTTGATTTCCTCCGTGCCGAAGGTGCCATACGTGGCTGGAATATGGGCGGCACTGCCGAAGAATTCTACAACCGCGGTATCAAGAACGGCTATCTGGGCGACCCCATGATGCCCGATGCTGATTACGAAGCAGCCTTGCCCACCTATATGGAGCAGACCGCAGCCACGCCCTACGTCAGCTACGACCCCTACAACGGCGGTGAGCCTTGGCAGAGCGTGACGAAGATTGGCGTGAAATGGAGCGAAGGTGATTCGCAGGAAACCAAGCTTGAGAAAATCATCACCCAGAAGTACATCGCCCTCTTCCCCCTCTCCACCGAGGCTTGGGCAGAAATGCGCCGTACGGGTTATCCCAAGGTATTCCCCGTGCTGAATGCTGACGATGGTGATGGCTCTATTGAGCAGGGCGGAATGATTCGCCGCATCCCCTGGAAGGCTACCGACCCCATTGCCAAGGAGCGCATCAAGGCGTCTGGCCTTCCCGCTCTCGGCGGTCCCGACCTTCAGTCCACCCGTCTCTGGTGGGATGTTGATGTTCCCAATTTCTAACAAAAGAATCCCCTATTCCGAGCGCAGAAAGTTCTCGGAATAGGGGATAACGTAGAGAAAAAACAAAGCGCAAAGCATAATAAAACCCTAAAACCAATCTAACCATGAAAAAGACTACACTAGCTGGTCTGGCCATGCTGATGCTGGCCACCACAGGTACGCCCGCCATGGCGCAGGACGCAGTGTACGACTTCTCGGGCTTTACCGACAGCGGTTTGCTCGATTTGTTCTACAACGCCCTGAAGCAGGGCCGCAAGTATCCCACCAAGGCTGAATTTGAGGCTGCTGGTATTCAGGAGTCCGACCTTGCCTTCGTGCGTTCCCACGTACGTCGCGCCAACATCATGTCGCGCGAGGACCGTCTCGTTTCCTCCACCACGCAGGACCGCAACCTCTGGATGAACATTCCTATGGATGTAGGTTCGGGCGGTGCCGCTGGTTATCCTGGCACGAAGTTCACCTCCGACGTATTCTCCATGTGGCAGTACACCAACCTCTTCGGTTCGTGGAATCACTCCATCTTCCAGGCTCCGGGCTGCTGGGTCGATGCTGCCCACCGCAACGGTACGGACATCTTCTCGGGTATCAAGTTCTTTGAGAGTTGGACCGCAGGCAGCGGCGACAAGGCATACTCCGCCCTTATCACTCAGAAGGAATCGGACGGCTCCTACAAGTACGTAGAGCCGATGATTAACTGCCTCATGTTCTTCGGTAGCGACGGTATTAACTACAACTGGGAGGACAACAGCTTCGGCAATGCCGACATCACTGCCTTCCACAAGGCCCTCTACAAGAAGGCTGCAGAACAGGGCTTCACCAACTTCCACGCTGGTATCTATACGGCCAATAGTTCGCTGTCTGCCGCAAACGCCAACGCCCTCTTCGGCAATGCCCAAGGCCGCACCTTCGACCTCATGCTCAACTATTCCGGCGGCGACTTCACCAGCTCGGGCGCAATGACTATGTCTGTTAATACAGCAAAGCAAGCCCTGGGCACCGTGGAAGGTCTGTACACTGGCGTATGGTTCGTAAGTATGGACCGCAGCTGGAAGAACCTCAACATCTGCAAGGATATCAACGTCTGCCTCTGGGGTGAGCACGGCCAGAGCCGCTTCATGAGCTACAACACGGGCGATGGTGCTTACGACACCCAGAAGAACTACCAGTACCTGCTTGAGCGTGGATTCTCTGGCGGTAACCGTAACCCGGCCAACCGTCCCGCCGTTTCCAACTCTGGCAACAACTGGGAGCGCACCGCCGACAAATTGCCTCTCCAGACCTTCTGCGGCCTTGCCAGCTTCATCCCCGAGCGTTCGGCCATCCAGGGCAACCTCCCCTTCGGCACTCACTTCACCCTTGGCAACGGTTCTCAGTACTCCTACAAGGGCAAGAAGACCGCAGGTTCTTGGTACAACATGGGTGCTCAGGACCTCGTGCCCACCTATCGTTGGTTAGTATATAAGACGGGTACTACCACCGTCACTACCGACGTGATGCCCAACTACACTCACGAAGATGCTTACACGGGTGGTTCTTGTATTCAGTTGACGGGTACGCCCGTGGCCGACGGTACCGACATCATCCTCTACAAGACCAACCTCAAGGTCAGCGGCAGCGCACCCTACGTACGCCTCGCTGTCAAGGACGGTAAGGAAGGTGCCACGCCCACTCTCCTCTCTGTTATCATCAAGAAGAAGGGTAGCAACAACTGGATTGAAGTGCCCTACGGCAGCACCTCTGGCAAGACTTGGGAAGAGAAGAAGATTGACATCTCGGGCCTCAGCACCAACGATGTCATCGAGCGCATCGGTCTTCGCGTGAAGGGCCAGCAGGCCAACTACAACCTCTTCGTTGGTAAACTCGAAATCAACGACGACAGCAAGGTTATTCCCTCTGAGGTCAAGGACCTCGTAGTCGAAGTGAAGAACGAAACCAAGACATCTATGTCTGCCAAACTCCACTGGGACGTAGCAGCCGAAGCACGGGACCGTGCCGCTTGGGGTCTCGTTTACAACGACGAAGCCAACATCGACCACTTCGAAATCCTCTACAAGAACGGCGAAAACGGCCGCGTATCCGAAGTAGGCCGCACCAGCTCCTGGGCTACCTTCATCGGCGACATCCGCTTTGAAGGCGAAGCCGACAAGCCCTACATCGGTGTGCGCAGCGTATCTACCGACCTCAAGACCTATTCCACCATTCAGTGGGTGAAGGTGAACCGTGGCGACTACAACACATTGCCCGAGCGCCAGAGCAACGGTGAATATGGCGAAAGTTGCATGGACCCCGCTTGCGAAGGTGCTGACATTGCACGACAGCAGCGCTACGTGACCTCCGTCACCACAACGGGTGCCACCGAAAACCTCAACTATTCCGCCAGTGGTCCCGTGGCCGACGGCTCACAGTATGCCGACGCTACGGACCACACGCTCAAGGTAGCCCAGGGCCAGACCATCTCCATGAACATCAAGTGTGCCAACGAGAGCGATGGTTTGAAGTGGTGCTTCCTCGGTGGATGGATGGACCTCAACGGCAGCGGCGACTTCGACAAGCCCCTCCCCGTACAGCGTACAGCAGATGAAATCGCAGCAGGTAAGACCGAAACCGACCCCGAAGGCGAGCGCCTCTTCTTCGCTGGTAAAATCCGTGCCGCAACTCCCGAGTTCCAGAGCGCAGAAGGTGTGACCTTCACCTTCCAGATTCCTTCCAATGCTACTCCGGGCAAGAGCCGTCTGCGCATCGTCTTCTCCGACGCTTGGTTTGCAGGTATGTTCAACCCCGTAGGTCAGCACGCCAAGGGCTTCACCATCGACTTCAACGTGGAAATCACGGGTAGCAACCCCGGCCGCGTAGTTGTTGATACCCGCGATCAGGGTGTAGCCGATGAACCCGAAGGCCTCGTTGGTGTTCCCGATGGCATCCAGACCGTAGAGGGCGGTGTCAGCCAGGCTGTTCTCGATGGCAGCAACCTCAACCTCCAGAATGTGGAGAAGGCTTGGATTTACAATGCCGAAGGTAAGTTCATCCAGTTCGTACAGGGTGGCGCACAGACCATCGACGTGGCTGGCTACGTGCCCGGCACCTACGTTGTCAAGATGCAGAACGGACAAATCATCCGCAGCACCAAGTTCGTCGTGAAATAATCACCTCAAACTGAAACTACAATAAAGGAGGGCTGTACCGCAAGGTGCAGCCCTCCTTTATTTGGCTCGACTCAGGTGTATTCTCATTGCAACCAACTCCTAACTCCTAACTCCTAACTCCTAATTCCTAATTGAATAAGACTCCTAACTCCCCATGTTCCGCCAATGCTCCAGACTATGCCCAAAGCGGAGTTCAACCTCCTTGGGGATGCCGATGGGCATCTTAGGCCCTGGCACACCGCTGCCCAGCGCAATCGTGGAGCATTCGCGCCAGGCTTCGTCCCACAGGCCGCGGTCAATAAACGATTGGAGTGTGGCGGCACCGCCCTCAACCATCAGCGAACGGATGCCGCGGCGGTGGAGGGCCACAAGCAGGGTATCAATGTCGGCATAGGCTTCGAAGCCAGCGGGCAGTTCGTCCTCCGACATGCGGCCCAGGACCACGCGCAGGGGCGACGGACCCGACCAGAGGCGTGTCGTCAGGCGTGGATGGTCGCTCAGCAGCGTGGTGTGGCCCACGAGGATGGCATCGTGGAGGCTGCGCAGATGGTGAACGCGCAGCAGCGAGCGCGGTGTGGAGAGCGCCACAGGCTGCGGCAGGAGGGCATCGTCATCGCTCCAACGGCCGATAAAGCCATCGGCCGATACAGCCCATTTCAGCGTGATGAACGGACGCTGCTGCATCTGGGCGGTCATAAAATGGCTGTTGAGCGCTAAGCATTCCGCCTCGAGCACACCCACCGTCACGTCCACCCCAGCCTCGCGCAGGATAGCGATGCCGCGCCCCGCCACCTTGGCAAACGGGTCTTGGCAACCCACCACGCAGCGCGGGATGCCCGTGCGCACGATGAGTTCAGCGCAAGGCGGCGTGCGGCCATAGTGCGCACAGGGTTCCAAACTCACATAAATGGTGCTCTCGGCCAGCAGCGCGCAGTCCTCGGGGCGCACCGAGTTGATGGCATTGACCTCGGCGTGGGCCTGTCCGCAGCGCACGTGGAAACCCTCGCCGATGATGCGCCCATCGTGCACGATGACGGCCCCTACCATCGGATTGGGCGAAGCGTAGACTGCGCCACCACGCGCCAGTTGGATGCAGCGGCGCATCCATTTCTCGTGTTCTATCCTAGTGTTCATGGGATTTTTCGTAATTTTGCAAGAGGCGGGCAGGACGAGGGCGTACAGCCCTTCACGGGCGTTGGGCTTCCCCTCCCTCCAACCGCCATCTATTGAATGAAAAACAAAAAGATACGGCGCGAGAGGCGTGAAGACATCCAAGCAGAATAGAAACCCTACCTTCCATTGAAACTAATTTATAGAACCTACCTATATATATGAGCAAACTATTGACCGACATACAGCGCCGCCTGTCCTCGCGCTATACGCCCGGCGAAGCGCGCGCCGTGGCCTTCGCCCTGCTGGAGGATGTCTTCGGCGTGGGCCGCACAGACGTTTACGCCGACAAAGTTAGGCAATTTTCCCAAGAGGAGGAGCAACGCCTCCAGGCTATTTTGCGCAGCATAGGCGAGGGCATGCCCCTGCAATATGCCACGGGCGTGGCGCGCTTCGACGGGAGGTTGCTGCACGTAAGCCCCGCCACCCTCATTCCGCGCCCCGAAACGGAGGAACTGGTGGTCTGGGCCGCCGATGTTGCCGCCGCGATGAAGGCTAGCGAAGGACAAACCCTCCGCCTGCTCGATGCAGGCACGGGCTCAGGCTGTATCGCCCTCTCGCTGGCGCTGCGCCTAGGACAATCGTGGCAGGTCACGGCCTGGGACATCAACGCCGATACGCTCAGTGTGGCCCGCGCAAACGCACGCACGTATGGCGCGGCCGTTCGCTTCGAGCAGGTCGACCTGCTTGCGCATCCAAGGGCCGCCCATTCCTTCGACCTCATCGTGAGCAATCCGCCCTATGTCTGCCAGAGTGAGCGCGCAGAGATGGAGGCGCAGGTGCTAGACTACGAACCCGAGCGCGCACTCTTCGTGCCCGACAACGACCCACTGCTCTTCTATCGCGCCCTGGTGGAATTGGCCCAGCACGCCCTGCGCCCCGCAGGCTGGCTCCTGCTCGAGGTCAACCGCGCCTACGCAGCGGCCACCGCCGACCTCCTCCGACAGGCGGGAATGCAGGACGTGGAGGTGCGCTGCGACGCGTTTGGCAATCCGCGCATGGTGGGCGGGCGCGCCTCGTTGAAAGAATTGGGGTGACGTGAGATGGTAACTACTCAGGTGGCTCCAGATAGCGAGTCAACGTGTGGCACTGCGGTGTGCGTTGTTTCTTTAAACACGAATCTTTCTAATCTTCCTAATCGCGCGGGGTAGAACCTCCAAGTAGGAGGCAATTCGATTCGTGTTTCTTTTAACACGAATCTTTCTAATCTACTAATCGCGCGGGGTAAAACTTCCAAGTGGGCGTGTTAAAGAAACACGAGTCGAATTGTTTCCTAGTTGGAGGTTAACCCCGCGCAATTAGTAAGATTCGTATGATTCGTGTTAAAATAAATACCGCAAGCCGAAGGTTCACACGTTGCCTCGCAATCTAGTGTAACGTCTTAACGACATATAGAAATTAACATTCAACGATCTTCGGGTACAATGAAGCCAGCTTTACCCTTGCATCCTTTGTTAGGAACTGCCA
>SFID01000159.1 GCA_004555425.1 Bacteroidales bacterium | reverse complement strand
CTTTATCTGCTCTGGCGAATAAATAACCGAGGGGCTTCTCCATTGTCGCACGCACGGAGGCGGGCACTTCTATCTTCTCGACTCTCATCTCACACCTCCTCCGCGGCCATGGCGTATATGTTGTAGGCGCGCTCCCCACCTCCACTTATGTCACCGAGGCGGGCGCCACCGTCCTCATCCATCCACAGGCACACACGCCCGTTACCGTTGATATCCCACTCAGGCGCGTCGAAAGGCGGGGCGACCACATCTCCCCACACTCGCTCCACGTCCGCCACGTTGAAGCGCACATCTTCCATCTCCAGTTCGTGGTGGGCGATCACTAGCGCGTCATCTCGTTCTTTCACAATAACGCACCCCGTGGACGTTTCCACCAGCATCCAATATCCATTCTTCGCCAAGATGTGCATGTCTCTGTGTAGGTGTGGACACGCGGCAACATCCAACACTTGGCGCAACGCGCGCATATTCACACGCACACCGCTCTTGTAGTACATCTCAATCAGGCGGGCACCATAGAGTGTGGGGCTATCCTCCTCGTGGGGCACTTCTACTCGCGCCTCCCTCGGCTCGACCCACATCCCCGACCCCGCGGCGTGGCGATAAAACCCTGCGTTCTCTCCGATATCCCGCAACACGTCCACCGATACGCAACCCATCTCACCGTCACGCACCTTCACAAGACGCTTGAGAGTGGCACGCGGTATCCTAGCGACTTCCTGCCGCCCCCTCGTCGTTATACCTACGGCGTTCATCCACACACCTTTACCATTGTCTGTTCCACTTACCTTAATCATATCTTTTCTCCTTATTAGTAGGTCGTTATCTTACTTTACGTGCGGCGATGTTGCTCAAGCTATCCGTACCCGGCGTGCGAATGGCGACACCGTAGCAGTCCCCCACTATCCACCAGTCCTCGACGATGCCACACTTCGTTGTGCGACGCGCATCCAGTATCTTTTTGCCGGGGAACACATACTCCGAGACGCCATCCCACACGGCGGGCACTCGGGCTACCGCTCTCGATATCTCGTTTTCCCACATCTCTATTGGGGCGCGGTTATCGCCGAGGCGTAGTGCCCATCCATCTCGTCGCAACACCAGCTGCACGGAATCTTCATCCGCGCCTTTGCGCGTTATCAGTGTGAGTACTTCGCTCCTCATCTGCAATACGGCGGGGCGGGGGAACCGCATCATCCCGAGGCGCAACATTTTGGCGAGCGCGGCGTTGTAGCCATCTTCATCCTGATCGACAACCTGTCCATCTACCGTCTCATACGCCCACATCCCAACATTCTCGTCATACCATCCATGCATGACGCCTATCGCCTCAAGCCCACCAGCCGTTATCCATTTGTCGAGGGTTTGCACAGACTCGAAACGCTCCCCACTATCCTCGATGAGGCTGTCAATCTGCCTCAGCACGTAAAACGGCACATCTTGCAACATGCCGACCGCCTTTTTGGACAATATCTTAGTCCACACACCGTCACACAAACTCGATTTCATTCTGATTTCTACCATCTCTCATCCCTCCTTCTTATAGCCACTCGTATTGTTCCAGCTCTAGGACATCCCACACGTATCGCACTTGGTCATCCGAGCAGTATTTTATCAGCACTGTGGCGCATTCATCCCACGTGCCGAACACCTCGTTTCCCTTGTTCGTTTTAAGGCAAACCGTCACCCACTCAGTCGCGCGTTCGAACATGGCGTTGTTGTAGGCATCTTCATCCTCAAAGCGCTCGTCTTCGCCAGCTTCCCATCCCGCATCCAACTCATACACGGCGACGAGTTCGGTAAAGTCGCTCTCATCTAATTGCCGGGCTAGCCAATCGCACACCATCTTGTGCATTCCCATCTCCGGATCCGCTTCGCCGTACTCCGCCAACACGTCGAACATCCTGTCCTTGTACAACTTCTCAACCTCTCTGAAATATCTCGTCTCCGTCATGTGGGCGAACTCTTCGAGGGTGGGCGCATCCCAATCCGCCTTTGTTAGCAGCTCCTTAAAGGCGTCCGCCCAATAAATCTCGCCATCTGAGCATATGTCGTCGAGGTATTCCATCCACGGTACCATGTCGCCCGGGTTCGCTTCGAGGTAATCTAACTTCACATGAGGCATCTCACCTTCGAGCATCCCGCCGTTGCCAAAGAACACGCTTTTGATGAACTCGGGTGTTATCCCGTGTTCCCGCCCACACACCGAGAGATTTCTATCCTCATCGTTGTACTGTTGGTCTGGGAACATCCAACACCTCATCACCTCCACCGCGTATCTCACACGGTGATTCGCTCTTTCGGCGATGACAGCCATCCATTCGTTTTTCGTTTTCGATTCCATCTTGTTGTTCTCCACTGTGCGCCAACATCTCGTCGGGAGGCGACCACCGCCATCCCGTCTTACGTCGGCTAGTCCGTCGCGCCTATTCGTGGCGTGACGTCGTTGGTTATATCGATTTAATTCTAACTTGTCAATAATAAATTAAAAGGCGACGTGCTTTTTT
>SFID01000088.1 GCA_004555425.1 Bacteroidales bacterium | reverse complement strand
AGGATAGGAAGATAGTATGCGAGAGGATGAGAAGAGCCTTGTTCCATACACGTCCCTTAGCCACATGGCGAGGGTAAAGAAACTCGACAGTGAAATGTATGTGAGCGAACTGCACAATGTAGTCAAGCTCATATACGCAGAAACGGAGATGCGCACGGCGGCGAAAGCGAAGCGACTGGAGGTCTTGTCGGGCGTGATAGACAGATGTACGACGATGGAGGAGAGGACGAAGTTCCAACTCCAACAGGCGGAAGTGGCGCAACAACCCGTGCTAGATGGACGCCTTGTTTCCGCCCTATTGGAGACGTTAGACAGGATGAGGGAGGAGACGGAGCGGATGGACGGTCGGGCTGTACATGCCGACCTCACGTTCATCGACGATATGCGACAGACGGAGGGGAAATGACAACCGTAAGTGTTGTTGGGGTTGCCGCCGCCGTCATCCTCACTTTGACCTTTACATTGGGGATCGGCGGCGGTATCTATCTACACAAGAAGCGTGTGGCGGAGCTGGAATCCGACCAGCGCCAAGAGGTGTTGGAGCGAGCACTCGATGGTGCGCACTCCCACACGGGTGAAGTGTTGCGCGTGGAAGTGGAGAAGAGAGAACATGTGCAAGCGTTGGAAAAGATGGGCGCGACTGACGGGGAGATTGGGGATTGGCTTAATCAGCCTCTTCCTAGCGGTATTGGAGATTGGCTGCGCGAGTACACCACAACCCCTACCGACCGCCCTGCCGATGGGCAATGACGCCTCCCTCACGTCGTTGGGTTGTGAGGTGCCAGCCATCCCCCTCGGTGTCGCCACGAACAGGGATCTCATCCTATACACGGTGCAGTTGCTTGCGACCGTGAAGGTATGCCAATCCGCACTGGTGAACGTGTGCGGTGTGGGTGCTGGCGGGGGTGCTCATGAGTGACGCACCACATGCTGTATCCATACGCAACATCGTAGGCGGCGGCTATGAGGAGTTTTGGAACTTCAAAGGGCGATACCGCCTCGTGAAAGGCGGGCGTGGCTCGAAAAAGTCCACGACGACGGCATTGTGGTATATCTACAACATGATGTACTACTACTATCGTTACGGGGTGATGGCTAACTTGCTCGTCATCCGCGCCTATAAGGTCGACCACATGGATACGACCTACACCCAGCTTATGTGGGCAATCAACAAGTTGGGGGTCGAGCACTTGTGGAAGCCATGCCGAAACCCCATGCAGATTGTCTTTCGACCCACAGGGCAGAAGATACTATTCCGTGGGATGGACTCATCCGCACGTATCAAGTCCATCACAGCCGCCGTCGGCAACCTCTGTTGGGTGTGGTGGGAAGAGGCATTTGAGATTGCCTTTTACGAGGATGTTGAGACGGTCAACATGTCCATTCGTGGTAGCTTGCCCGAACCGCTGTTTTACCAGCACACATTCACGTTCAACCCCGCTGTCCCAGACCATTGGCTGAAAAAGAGATTCTACGACCACGTAGGATCAGACGGGTTGTCGGAAGATGGGCAAATACTCGCCATCACCCGCAATTTCGACTGCAACGAGTTTTTGGATGAGTCGTTTCTCTACGAGATGGAGAGGTTGCGGCGGTTCGACCCAGATCGCTATCGTGTGGTCGCGATGGGCGAATGGGGCACGAACGGCGGTATCATCTACACGAAATGGCGCATCGAATCGTTCGCATGGACGCAAAAGTTCGGCGACGGTTGGGTGTACAGATATGGGATGGACTTCGGGTTTGTCGAGAGCCCGACCGCCATTGTGAAACTGGCGGTGAACAGGGAAAAACGCCTCATATACGTGTGCGATGCCGTCTATCTCTACGCGAAAGTCTCCACAGAGATTGCCGAGGCGTGCAGGCGAATGGGGATTGCCGAGTGTCCCATTCTCGCAGACAGTTCCCACCAGATGGCGATCGAGGAGATCAGGCGAAACGGCGTGCGACGTATCGACGCGGTTAAGAAGGGGGCTGGTAGCGTTATCGTTGGGATAGAGCGGTGCAAAGAGTACACCATCGTGATCGAGAGGCACTGCGAGCAATTCATTCGAGAGATTGCGAGTTACCGTTGGAAAAAGAACCCACGCGACGAGGGGTGGATCGACGAGCCAGACGACTATCAAGAGGATCACGGGCTCGACGCCATGCGTTACGCCATGTCACAAGAAGAGGCGTTCGACACGAAATTTATGGCTGAATTGCGCCGCCACAATCAAATGCGCATGTCCCGTCGGTATGCCATAGACGCGGAATAATTTTTTTTTCTTGACAAATTTAAATTAAGTGTGTAGGTTATACCCCGTAGCCACTTGGGTAGGCGTGCCCATTTGAGCGTTCGTTCATGCTTGGTCGTGGGGGCGGTTGTCGCGCCCCACGCTCCAACACCAACCCTTAGGAGAGAACAACAATGTGTAAACGGGGAAGAAAGCCAATGCCAGACAAACATTTAGTGGGCGTCACATTTGACGGCGACACATACGCCACGTTGGCGGCGGTGTGCGATGTTATCGGAACACCTATCGCCACATACGTGCGCAATCTCGTGTCGAGAGCGTTGGCGTGTGAAGACAATAAACCTAACATCTCGATCGAGGCGTCTACACCTAGAACGGCGATGGAATTTGTCGGTATCAAAGAGCCGACCCCGATATTCCCGACGAGCGACACGCGCCCCATTACAGAAGTGTTGTTGGAGGAAAAGGAGAGGGATGGTGGCGTCGTCGAGGAGAAAGTCGAAGAGACGAAAGAGGAGCAGAAAGAGGAAGCTCCTACGGTGAATGACGATTTGGATGAGCAGTTGGCGGCTCTCTTTGGTGAGTAGATAAGTGACCATTTCTATGCTATAAAAAAGGCGTCCCACAATTGGGGCGCCTTTTATTTTTACATATAGGAGATGAAAGATATGGCAGAGTCGATCAAGCTGGCGAAGGCGGTTTGGAACAATGGCGAGCCAGATGTACCAAAAGACATCAACCCGCCAGTGTCGTCGGACGTGCGAAAAAAGATGGGATGGACGACCACACCGCCCTATATACGCATTGTGACTGCTCAAATGTACTACCACAACCTAACGGACATCAAAGACAAACACTTTATGACGAAAGTGGGTGTGGATGGAGAGAGATCGAACGCGCGTTTGCGGTCGGGATTGTTTGGTCACATTGTCAATCAGCGGCGGGATTACGTGTTGGCGAAGCCCTACTCGTGCGACAAGCCGCAGATAAAGAAGCAGTTCACCATGTATGAGTTACGGAGGGCGGCGACCGACTACGTGACATGCGGGGTGATGGTCGTGGGGCTGGACAAAGATGGTAAGTTCCGCCGTTACCCGCCTGAGAGTGTGGATTTGGATGGTAACTGGATTGGGGTCGATGCCATAAAACCGTTGCTCCGACTGGAGGATGGGACTGCAACGGGCATCGAACCATGGCAAACGGACGAGGTGGAACGACCTCAATGGTACACGCGCATCGACAGTGACGAACCCGCCCTGTTCGACACCATCCGACCCTACATCGACGCGTATGAGTTGTTATGGAGCCGCAAGCAAGATGCCCTAGCCGACGCGCCCAATGCCCCGTTCAAGATTAAAGGTTATTTGGACGACCCAGACAAATTGATCTCGCGCTGGAGAGAGGACAACATCATTTGCATCGCCACGGATGGGGATTGCGAGCAAATGGCGGTCGAGACGGATTTCACCATGGCAGACAAACAACTGGAGATGTTGCATGACGCCATATACGACATCGGATGTGCGGTTGACATGGCGAAAGCTGTTATCGGCAACACATCCTCAGTCGCTCTCCGTCTGTTATACGTAGACCTAGAGAACAAATCGCATCAGTTGTGCGACACGTTGATGGAGGCGATACGCCGCACACTAGAGGTCAACCCCATTGGGATGAGCGAGAAAGAGATTGAGGAATTGGAGATCAACTGGGGGCTGAACACCATCGTCAACGAGAATGACGCCATTATGAATTGCACTCAGGCTCAAAACCTTGTGTCCACACGCACGATGCTCGCCAACATGCCGTGGGTCAAAGACGTGGAGAAAGAGTTGGATTTGCTTGCGAGCGAGGCAATCTTCGCGGACGAATCCTCCATCGACAACTCCCAAAATATTCGCTTGGCCGCCCGCTCCATTCGCATGTCTCAGCAACAGCGCAACAACAGAGAAGACGTTTCGCGTCTCATCCAGAAGTTCGTTCGTTCCGACTTCGCGAACGCAGGAGAGACTGGCGGCGCCAGTGGTAATCCGGCAAGTGGGCACGTAGACAATGCCCATAGATAATGTTAAACTAAGCATCGAGGAGGGTGATATGTTGTCAGGCGTAGCGACTGCAATAGGCATGATAATCATCTTTTTGTTGTTGGGATTTGGAGTGCCGATGTTAAAATGTACGAAACCCGCCTTAACGTCATTCAGAGTAGTCTTTGTGGCGTTCATCGCGGTGGCAATGGGTGGTGTGTTGGTGGACTTTTCCCACATTCCAGATACGACGCGGGATATTGTCGTTCGCGGTGGGGTCATCATTATTGGTGGGTTCGTGCTTGTGCGGTCAATAGAAAAGTGGCTCTCAAATGGATGGCTCAACCTCAATCGAAAGATAGATGTGAAGACGCCTGGTGGAGGTGGGGTCGTCTTGGATACGCCACCTCCACAAACCCCATCAGTGGTGACGACTTGTGTGGAGGCGAAAGCCGCCGACTCCACCGACGACGACCCACCCACCGATAAAAGGCATTGACACTTTTACAAAATCTTTGTAAATAAGAATGCGCAGTCCATTGTGGAGTGCGCATTTTTCGTTTCGTTCGCGAGGAGGAGAACAATGAGTAGAGTATGCAAATGGAGGCTAGCCAATAGTGGCAAGCGATCGGCGACACCGACCCACGTCGTCGTTCATTACACGGGTGTGGCGGAGGCGACCCCCGAGGGAGTGTTGCGAGCGTGGGAAAAACGCGGTGCGCAGAGTAGCCACTACATCATCGACCTGAATGGTCGTGTCGTACCCGCTTTGCCAGAGTACATCATCGCTTGGCACGTGGGGGATGGACAGCCCGTCGAGGAGTATTGGGGCGCCGCGCACGCAGAGGGATGGCATAAGACGCCCGCCGCCGCTTCGTTCACAGGCAACAGGTGCTCCATCGGTGTGGATGTGTGCTGCATGAAGCGGGACAAGACGAGTCGGCACGCGACGGATGCGGATTGGTGGTGTACAGACAGCACCATCCGTAGCCTCATCGACCTACTTGCGGATATTTGTCGGCGCAATCACATCCCACCGTCGCGGATATTGCGACATTTTGACGCTACTGGAAAGCTGTGCCCCCGCCCGTTTGTCTCATACAAGGGTGAGGATGGACAGCAAAGTGGAGACGCTTTGTGGGAACGCATTATTGCCGCAGTGGCGAAAGAGCTAGGAGAGTAGTATGTGCGAAGGTAAAAAAGATATTGACATTCTCTTTAGAGATATCACCTCTAATATCGAGGAGACACGAGGGACGTATTACCGCGGTCGGCAGATTGAGCCTATCGACGTGATCGACGCGTTTGATCTAGATTTCGACTTAGGGCAAGTGTGTAAATACATTTGCCGTGCTGGTAAGAAGGAACACGAGGCGGCTGTGAAAGACCTACTCAAAGCCGCTTTTTATTTGAAAAGGGCGATCACGCGACGAAGTGAGGCGGATGGAGATGGAACATGCTAGATGAAATGCAGGTGCGGGGGCATTCAGAAGTGAGCGGGTCAAAGATGAAGCGCTTTTTGATTTGCCCAATTTCTTATCGTCCCGATGAACGGGATGTCGTAGGCAACAGCCCAAATACTGCCGCCATAGAGGGCGAACGCGCCCACGACATAGCGGAGCGGATGGCGTGGGGTGAGGTTGTGGAGGTCGGAGAAGAGGAAGATGTAACGCCGTCTATGGTGCGGGGCGGTGAGCTCTACCGAGATGCCATCGCGTCGTGCGTGGAGGAGCACGAGGCGGATGGAGCAGTGCTGAAAACCGAACAGCACGTGTCGATGGGCGAACACTTCTCATCCACGCCGGATAACTTGGGCGGATATTACGACGCGATGGTGGTGTGGCGTGGGGGCGTGCATGTGTTCGACTACAAGTTCGGTCGCCACATCGTCGATCCCGACACACCCCAACTGACGTTCTACATCGTCGCTATGTTACTCACGATGGCGCGGCGCAAGGGGGTGCGAGACCTAGACACACCATCCTCCATTTGTGAGTGGATACGCGAGAACTGTGGCGACTTCTCGTTCGAGCAGACGATTGTACAGCCAAAAAATATCGCCGAACCCGTGCGAACTTATGCTATTACCATCGACGAGATATGCGCTTTCGTCGAGTCGTTGGATGCGGCAATGTCGGTATGGCTGACAAACCCCGTTTTCAACGAAGAGTTGGCGAACGGGAACATCCACGCGTGCAAATGGTGTGAGAAACGCACGTTCTGCACGCGCTCGGTTTGCCGACCAAGTGACTATTTCCTCACGCCTGAGGAATGCCAATTCAAATTTGACCCCAAAGATGAGGGGTAGGAGAAGAGAAAAGGATGAACGAACAAATCACGCTAGAACAACAAGTGGTACTGGACTATCTCGTCGAACTAAAGGTGCCGTACAAAGTGGATGGCGACACCGTTCGGTTCAAGCCGAGCGGGGCGGGCTCCTACGGTGGGTATGTCTTTACGACAGGTAACGTCTACATCCACAATGAACATTACGCTCCGTTCCGTAAAAAGAGTGTCTCGTTCCTATCCGTAGCGAAGGAGCTGAAGGGGGAGCCGTGGGTAAAAGGGTATCGCGCTTCGCATCCGAGAGTCCCTACACGGCAGAAAGTGTGTGTGGATGTGTATCACGAGGTGGGATTATCGGAGCAACTGGGCGCCCCGCCCCTATCTATCCGCCTTTGTCAGTCCTACAAAGCGAGGAATGAGGTGGTGGATACCTCGTTTGAGACGCTGATCGCGTGGATAAGATCGCCAGACGACACGTGGATGGGTAAGAGAGCCACACTGTCGCCAGCCAAACTCAAGGGGGCAACACCGTGCGTCGTACAATCGTTTGGAGATGAACGCCTCACATTCCTCGACATCGACAAGAAAGAGAATGAGGGTGTCGATATGGACGCCCTACGGAAACGAATGGAGGAGGACGACCGTATCATTTGCATATTCACGACCATCAGCGGAACGGGATTGGCGTGCGGTATAGTGGTGCGGGGCGCCGATGGTACAGCCGCCCAGGTTGCCGTGGCGAACCGCATTTTGGAAGATTTCGAGCGGGATTACCCCGACGTTCATTTCGACAAGACGATAAAGAATAAGGGTCAGCTACGTGCGTTGGCGTATGACCCGACGGTGCATGTGAAAGATAAAGCGAGGTGGTATATGGTGAAGGAGACGGTGAGAGAGGGTACGAACAGTGTGTTGGCGACACACAACACACTACTGGACTCTATGGGGATGCTTACGAAGCAAATCAGTGGTGAGATGGTCGCCACGACGGTTGGGAAGACGGACTTTGCGGACGTGTCCTCGGGCTTGGCAGACGAGTTGCGCATTCTCTACGATATGGTGGGTGCGAATGTGGAGGAAGATGTGTGGACGGGGCGTCGTACATATACATTGGGAGGGAAGCGAGTAAAGGATTCTACAGAGATCTACATCGCTATGTTGGACTTGGCGACCCGTCGTAACGGCAACTATTACAGCCTGAACAAGACCACGTTGACGGACTACATTATCACACGCGTGGTGCGGCGTGACGTCGTGATGGAGACCGTGATGGATGGAGAGTGGGATGGTGTAAAGCGGTGGTCGAAATTAAAAGGGGCTCTCCATTTGGACGATTTTTCGCTCAATATGGTAAGATTATGGATGCGTCAGGGCGTCAAACTGCTCTACAACACGGGCGACCCTACGGATACACAGCGCAACTTCATGCTCATTCTATACAGCCGTGCGCAACACATCGGTAAGACCACGCTCGCCCGCAAATTCGCGTGTGGGACGAATAGTTTCACCCAAAAGGGGCTCAATCTCCAAAGCAAAGACACAATGATAGACCTTTACTCGCATTGGATATACGAGTACGGCGAACTCGGCACGACGTTCCGCAAGAGCGATGTGAATCAAATTAAGAATTTCGTATCCGACACAACGATGTCGTTTCGCCGCCCATACGATAGAGAGGCGACCGTTTTCCCTGTGCGAACGTCTATTATCGGTACGACGAACGAGGATGACTTGTTTGTGGACACGACGGGCAATCGCCGCTACCTGATTGTCGATTGTAATTGGACGCGCGATGATTGGGATGCCATCAACGAGATCGACTTTGTGCAGCTATGGAGGGAGGCTAGAGAAGAGGTCAACGCTGGGTTGCCGTACACGTTGACGCTAGATGAGCAAAAGGAAAACGACCTTCGCTGTTCCAAGAAACGCTGTCAGACAAAAGAAGTCGGAATCATAATGTCCGTTCTCCGAAACGCAGAAGCCAGTAATGGATTAGTGAACGGGGTGAGAATGTGGGCGGAAATCGACGGTGCGATTTGGATTGCGGTCGAGAACCTGATGCTGGAAGTCCAGAACACGTGGCGCATGGATATAAAGATGTCGCAATTCATACGCGCATTGGAGACCATCGGATTTGTCCGCCATCGTGCCACATTGCGGGATAGATACTGCATGGATGCGGATGTGCTACGCGCGTTGTTGGCTGATTACTCCGTCGATAGGGTGGATAGGAGATAGTCTCTATCCCACGCCTCCATCCAGCTCATCCAGGGATGGAGGCGAGCTCTCGACTTGCCTATTATATCGTTACATGTAGGCAAGTCTTTTTTTTTACTTTTTTTTGTTGACAACTTTCTTTTATTCGCTATACTACACGCAACAACGAACGCTAGCTTTTTTGGCGTGTATGGTATGCGCCAAAACAAGATAGCACGCCACAGCGAACGGAGATAGACTATGGCAACAAAGAAAGTTATGACAAACGAGATGGCGAATGAGATTGAGATCTTTCTCACGGAGACGAAAACAGGTGTAGTAGGTGCGAGATTTGGCGCGCGCATTGCCGAAGCCCGCGTAACGTGTAACGGGATGGAGGATGCCGATAACGAACTCGATTGGGAATACTTACCCGATGAGATAGTGTCAGCCATGTCGGTCGTTGAAGGGAGATCGGATGATACACGTGATGCACTGTGCCTAATATACCACACGGAGATGGATGCCGAGATTGGATACACAGACGGGGCAACGGCGGCGTGGCGGAAGCTGGGTGGATACAACCTCGAAGATGGTGAGGGTTACTTCATTCCTACGCGATTGTGCAAAGCGATTGTGAAGTGGGGTAAATACGGCGTCAAGATGGCGGCTAACGATGAAGGGATGGTCTTCATCATAGGTGAGGTGGTGCGCGTAGATGCGACGGCTTGCCCGAGTTGGGATTGCGGCGATGAGGACAGAACTGGCGGATGGCATAACCCTAAAGGTTTGTGGGAAAACTTGCGATATAAGAACGCATCTAAGATGTTCATGGATTCTGCCCGCCTGCCGATCGCGATGCCGTCTCGCAAAGATAGTTACCCGAAGAACGGGCTGTTATGCATTTCGGATAATGGTCTGTGGGTTAAGATACCGAAGGAGCGAACGGGAAAACATACGCCGCCGAAATATATGACAATGGATACGATAAAGAGGACGTATCCTATCACGTACATCAATGCGGATGGTAGCAAAGACGCGGCGGAAGGTGTCGCAACATTGCGGATAGAAGACGCGGTCGCTTGCGGTGGGATGTGCCTCAACGTGGATCTTTACAACAAGATCGCGATCTTTTCTGGATATGGATTGGGTGCCCCAGTTTTCCTCAATCCAGAGCCAGATGCGGGATATTGCACGCTTGGCGATTACTTCGAGGATGAAGATAGCGATCCCGACTACGACAATCGCGGCAACCTCGGATGCGGCGTTGTTATGTGGATGGTCTACGATGCACAGATACAAAAGAACAACGTCGTAGAGGCGGAAGAAAATGCCGCCGCGTATCGCGACAAGATAAAGATGGAGGAAGAGGAAAAGATGTCCGCCGCGAACGACGGATGCGAGATTGCGCTTACGACGAGAAAAGAAGCGGATGCCGCATTGGCGGATGCGAAAGAAGAGTGCTACAGAGCCAAGTGCGATCGATTGAAGATAAAGTATCGCGGCGATTTCGAGCCGATCGAAGATCTACCGTCGGTGGATAGTGAGTTGTACGCCGCCATGTACAAGGATGTAGTGGCTAGAGACAAGATCGATGCGCGTAAAGATGTAAACCCGAACGACGAGAGCCTCGTGCAACTACTCATGTTCGAGGATAAGGTCGCCTACGTCGCGCGCGGGATGTACTTCGCCGCAGAGAGACGAGACGCGCCTTTGGATATGGCAGAAGGTGAACAAGTCGAGATACCGCGCGGGTTGTTGCGCGGCATGGCGAAGTGTGGAGGTGAGATAGGGATCTGTAACCTCGCCAATCGGACAGAAGATATGTATCACACGCGCGGTTGGATGGTCTGGCAACTCGGTAGTTATATGCAAGTAGGTGTCGCCTTTGGGATAGGTCAGATACGAATAATGACCCACTCGCTAAAGGATTTGTACAAGAAATGGCACGCCACGCCTAGTCCCGACGCGAGATATGCGGATGCGCTACTTGGGATAGTTTACACGTATAGGAGTCGTTTGCGTGGGAAAGATATACTACTCGTTATGCCGTCGGGCAATGTGTTTGCTACGGATTGGGATTACAAGTCAGACAAAACGATTTACATTGGTAAGATAGAGGCTCTGGGTGGGCTGTCTCAACCTTACGCGGTACATGTGGGATACCTCAATAGTATGTTTGCCCTATGCTCAACCCAGTGGGATGCCTGTTTGCGCTTGCGTGTACACACAATGGGCGACGGTGGTGTAGACCATTTCACGATCGAGGCGTGGGATAAGGCCTCAGACAAGATGGTGGATGTTCCGTTCACATGCGGATGCGTCCCCATGCATAGCCCCTCGATTGGATATCAGCGAATCGCTCTCGCGGACGGAATTGTCGCGGCCATGCGCACGTCTGGGATAGACGATGAGCTGCTATGGGCTCAAGATGTTGCCATCGCCAAAAAGTGGGGAGAGTAACACCATCCTACGCCCTCCATCCTGAGATGGTGGGCGCGTGGGCGCGTGGGCGCGTGGGCGCGTGGGCGCGCAAAAAAGCACGTCGCCTTTTAATTTATTATTGACAAGTTAGAATTAAATCGATATAACCAACGACGTCACGCCACGAATAGGCGCGACGGACTAGCCGA
>SFID01000087.1 GCA_004555425.1 Bacteroidales bacterium | reverse complement strand
ATGAGCACGTGTATGAAAATTCAACATTAACTCAGCAGTATAAACATAAAATGCCGAACATGCCAGCCGCGCACTTGCCCAACAGTGAGTGCTCTCTCTCTTTGTGTCATTGGCTCAGAGTATATATAAAAACATAGTAAAAACAGCCGTTATACACTAAAACGGCATAAATAATTTTCGTATGAAAGGTAGAACTTCTATCGTGCTTGGATGCCTATTCACCTCTCGCACCATAGGCTTTGTTTTTCATTCGGTCACGTAGCCCGCTACGCTCCTTCACGAAGAACAAAACCTACGGCACGACAGACGAAAATGTCCTCGCTAATTTGGGCAACAGGTTGTTGCCCATTTGCATTGTCTAAATTGGCAACAGCTTGTTGCCAAATTCAATATCCCATCTGTTATATAAAAGGTAGGGGGAAGGACTACATGGCCACGCCTTCGCGCGAAAGAATCTGGTCGATGCGAAGGAGTTCGTCGGCGGTGAAGGTGAGGTTGTTGAGCGTCTGGAGGTTGTCGTTGAGTTGTGCCACGGAAGAGGTGCCGATGATGACGCTCGTCACGCGCTGGTCGTGGAGCAGCCAGGCCAGTGCCATTTGCGGGAGCGACTGCCCGCGTTCTTGGGCGATGGCATGGAGGTCGCGCGCTGCCTCCACGCGCTCGGGCGTTACCTGATCCGTACGCAGGAAACCCGTAGCCTTGGCAGCACGACTATTGGCCGGGATGCCGTTGAAGTATTTCGTGGTGAGCAAGCCCTGGGCCAGCGGCGAGAAGCAGACGAAACCGCTGCCGTTCTTGGCGGAAACGCTCAGGTTGGAATCCTCGGCCGAGGCCACCGACGTGCGGCGGAACATACTGGCGGGGTATTGGCTGATGAGGCAGGGCACATGCTGCTCGCGGAGGTAGGCGTAGCACTGCGCTTGCAGTTCGGGCGGATATTTTGAGAGGCCCACGTAGAGGGCCTTGCCAGCGCGCACAATGTCAACGAGAGCCTGCATGGTCTCTTCGATGGGCGTCACGCCGTCGTAGCGGTGGCTATAGAACACGTCCACGTAGTCCAGTCCCATGCGCCGGAGGCTTTGGTCGCACGAAGCAATGAGGTTCTTGCGCGAGGAACCATCGCCGTAAACGCCTGGCCACATGCGATGCCCGGCCTTGGTCGTGATGAAGAGTTCGTCGCGGTGGCTGGCTAGGTTTTCGCGGAGGATTCTGCCAAAGTTTTCTTCGGCCGTTCCAGGCTCGGGGCCGTAGTTGTTGGCCAGATCGAAATGGCAGATGCCTGCATCAAAGGCGCGGAGTATCATTTGGGTGGCTGTATCGAAATCGTCTACGGAACCGAAGTTGTGCCAGAGGCCAAGGGTGAGGGCGGGCAACTGCACGCTGCTCTTGCCGCATTGTCTGTAGGTCATCATGGTGATTAGGTTGCTTTTGTTGTCTGATATAAATCCGTCAGATAATGTGTGGAAATGATTGATAGAAAAAAGGGGCGCATCCGCAGACGCGCCCCTATTATCATGAACGTTCGTTTATTTCTCTTTTGCGATACCGATAACCACGCGGTTGGCATTGTTTTCCTTGAACGGCTGAACGAGGTCGCCCTTGTAGTCGCTGCTGAGACGTGAAGCGGCAATGCCATATTTATCGGTGAGCATCTTCATCACGCTTTCGGCGCGCTGCTTCGAGAGGCGCATATTGATTTCAGCGTTACCCGTTCCCTTGTCAGCGTAACCAGTGATGGTGGCTGTAGCCGTGGGATGGCTCTTCATCCAGTTGGCGAAGGCACTGAGCTTGGCCTCTTCCGTAGGAGTGATCGTCGTGTTGCTGATGGTGAAGAATACTTCCACCTTGGTTTCCTCCAGCACCTTGGCAGGCTTGGGCTCAGGCTTGGGCTCGGGCTTAGGTTCGGGTTTAGGTTCGGGTTTGGGTTCGGGTTTGGGTTCAACGACAGCAGGAGCTGGTGTTTCGGTGGCAGGTACAACTACAGCAGCCTTCACGGGAGCAGGCTTGCTGGCCTTGCCGCGTCCGAACTTGAAATTGAGACCGAGAAGCGCCTGCAACTGCCAGTCGTTCTTGCCGTTGAGCTTGGAGTTGAAGCGGTCGTGGTAGTTGTTGGCTGTTACTTCAAGGTTGAGGCCTACGGCGCGGCAGAGTTCTGCTTCCAACTGCATACCTACGCGGAAGTTGTGCACGAGGCGATTGTCCTTCCAAGCGAGGGTGAGGTTCTCGGTAGCCGCATTGCTCAAGGCATGGAGGTCATCGTTGTCCCAAGCATAGCCGAGTCCGAAACCGCCGATGAGGTAGGCGTTGAGCACGTGGTGCTTCTTGGGGGCAAAGGTGTTGCAGAGGTTGAGCATCAAGTCGATGTCGGAAGTCACGAACTTGTAGTCGTAGGTCTTGTCCAGACTCTTGAGACCGCCCTTCTCGTTGATACCGCTCACGTGGAGGCGAGCACCGATAACAGGCGTGAACATACCGCCGACACTAACGGCTCCGATGGGGGTAATCAGTTTGCTGGCTTTGTAGTTGGTGAATGTGGTCTGGGCACCACCTTGAACACCCACAAAGGCATAGGGATAGTCCTTCTTCTGGGAGCAACAATTCTGCGCAAAAGCAGTGTGCGCCGTTGTAGCCACGAGGAGGGCCGACGCTAGCAAAGTTTTGAAATTTATCATACGTAATATGTGTTTTTTGAGTTTTCCTTCTGTTGAAATAGATTTAGGCTTGGAGTAGCAAGGTGTATTTTTCTTCTTGCAAGTGATGATGAAAACTTAGCAAATTAGTTTTTTATCATTACAAATACTAAGATTGCACTGGAAAATCCTGTTGGCAAAGGTATATATAATTCTTGGACAAGCCAAAAAGGTCTTAATTTTTTTTATTACCGCTTAAAATCTGTCTGAAAATCTCAGAAGTACAGCGGCCGTTCTAGAACAACTTATGCTTGGAAAGTTGCTGCCATTGGCCGCGTGTGAAGTCGGGAATCGCCACGGGAATGCTTCCCTGCGAAGCCGAGAGGCGGCTGAGTTCTGCCAGGCAGGACCATTCGGCCGCATCATAGACGTCAATGTCAAGGGGCAAACCTTGGGTGAGGCAATAAATCAGGCGGGCGTCCATAGTGTAGTTCATTTCGTTGGGCACCTGCATCTCGTGCCCTTTTTTCCAGAGGAGGGAGGCCGCGTTCGTTGCATATTTGTCAGCCTCGCGCAGGGCTTCTTCGCCAGTCAGTGCATGGGGAAAGTCGGCCGTCTGAATGGTCGGCACGGGATATTTCTGCACAAAGCCATGTGTGGCGCAGACCGTTTGCAGGCGATTGTAGGGACGCGGTGTGGTCACATCAAGTTGGAGGAGAATGCTGATGCCACGGTGCGTATGGATAAGGGTGGAGTTGACGCGGCCCAGGCGGTCGTCAGGCCCTTGTCCTTGTGCCGTCATAGAGACAAGATACTCCATACGGTCGCCGCGGTGGATGTCCAGCAGCCAACCGATAGGGCCGATGCCGTGGGTGGGGTAAGGGTTGCCGCCGTGCTCATTGCAACTGCGCTCCATCCAGCGGCGGGTGGAGTTGCTGCGATGGCCGTCGGCGGTGATGCCGAAGGTGTCGCGCAGGTCGTGAATGTATGCTCCTTCGCAGTGGGTGATATCTCCGAGCAGCCCTTGGCGATGCATTTCGAGTGTGGTCAGGGCAAAGAAATCGTAGCAGCAATTCTCCGTCATAAAACAATGGCGGCGCGTTTCCTCGGCTGTATGGATGAGTTGCCAGCATTCGTCAATGGTGCGTGCGGCGGGCACTTCCACAGCCACGTGTTTGCCCGAGCGCATGGCGTGTACTGCCATCGGACAGTGTGAACTCCATTCCGTACATATATATATAAGGTCTACATCTTCGCGCAGGCAAGCCTCGCGCCAGGCATCGGCACCTTGGAACACTGTTGCCGCAGGGCGACCCGTGGCCAGCAGTCGTTCGTTTGCCATCTTCAACTTCTGCGCGTCCACATCCACGATGTAGCGAATCTCGGCATCGTGGATATATTGGTAGCGTTCGAGGGTTTTCATGCCGCGCTGCCCTAGTCCAATCAAGGCAATACGCACCAAGGGAATGGGTGTGCAGCGGAGTTCCAATACAGAGGGGTTGGAGGAAAACATGAGGGGAATGTGTTTTTCGCGTGGGTGATGGGTTGATTCAGGTCCTTGGTAGGTTCTGTTGATTGGTTTTAGGTAGGTTTTATAAATTCGTTTCAATGGAAGGCAGGGCTTCCTTTTTGTTCATGGAACCTACTAGTAAGAAAAGCAAACAGGGCGTAGCGAATGGCTACACCCTGTTGTATTATTATTGGAATGGCATCTCATACAATCTCGGATGCAATTCGCGTTGCTCGCTTGTGCAGTGTGCTTACTTACGAGACTTACCGTAACGGCTCATAAACTTGTCAACGCGACCAGCGGTGTCAACGAGCTTAGACTTACCAGTATAGAAGGGGTGAGAAGTGCTAGAGATTTCGAGCTTGACTACGGGGTAGGTCTCGCCTTCAAATTCTACGGTGTCGTTGGTCTTGCAAGTGGAACGAGAGAGGAACATGTCGCCGTTGCTCATGTCTTTGAAAACTACGGGACGATAGTTCTCGGGATGGATTCCTTTTTTCATTTTGTTTGAATAGCTTTTGGTTAATAATTATTCGGCTGGGCTGGGCTTGGCGGGGCTGAAACCATCGCTGGGCCTTTGCTTGTACGAATTATCGGCTGCAAAAGTACGTATTCTCAGTGAGATAGCCAAATGTTTCTCGGGGAAATTTGCATATTTCCCGCTTGGAGAACTTGGCTTGGAGAACTTGGAGAACTTTTTGGGGAGCTTTGTTGGGGTTCTTCCTAGCTGGTTGCTAGAATTTATAGCCTAGGGTGATGAGGCCAGAGTGACGATTGAGGTCCACCTTTGCGCCTGCCAGACGATTGGCTTCGCTGCCATTCTCGGGCACGTGGAAAGTGTAGAGGTCGCCCTGCTGTTTTTGCACCTGATAGGCGGCATCAATGTAGAAGTGTCGGCCGCGATAGCCCAGACCGCAGGTGTATCTGTCGAGGTGGCCGAGGTTTACGTAGTCCGTATTGTTGCTATAATAATAGGAGGGACTATTGGTAAAGAGGTTGAGGTAGGCATCCTTCTTCATCGGTGCACTCTGTGTGTTGTAACCGAAGCGTGCGTAGATGTTTTTGGTGAAGCGGGCCTCAGCGCCGAAGCGGAAGGTGTGAACGCCTTTCATGAAATGTTTGGCTTCCTGATTGAGCGAGACGTCCTTGTCATGGTTGAAGAGGGTGGCGTTGCCCCATTCGTCATATCCACCGTAACTTACCTTGCAGGAGCCATAGTTGCTGTATTCGTATTCGGCATCCATAGCGAGGAACTTGTCCACGGTGAGTCCCAGACCAATGTTGACGCGCCAAGGAGTGGTGATGTTGTATTCATAGCCTGCCGTGGGGATGTCGTACTCCGTATAGTCGGAAATCTGATTGCCGTTGTCATCGTAGAGCGCATAGGGGGAGTTCATATAGAGGTAGGAGTTCGTGCGCAGATTGTAGAACGTCGGCGTGCTGAATGAGAGGGCGATGCGTAGGGGCGAGCCTTCTGTGGGGCGGGCAATCACACCTAACTGGAAGTCAACACCGCTACCGCTGATGCCTTCCTCGTTGGTGGTATAATACTCGTGATGTACACCATTGTTGTCGGGCAGAAATTCCGCGTAGTCCGTATAGGAGTGGAAATTGACGTTCTTCACACCGAGGTTGAGACCCAAATAAATTTGATCGTTCCAGTTGGTGGAAATATTGAAGTCGTAGTTCTGGATGCCGCCCCACTGTACGCGCTTGTAGTTGTAATAGTCGGCCACGGAGGGGTCGTAGCCTGTGAGTTCGCCTGCCGCGTTGTAGGTCGGCGCAATCATTTGTGTTTGGAAACCAGCGTAGGCTAGGTTTGTGGTCAGGTCAGCATCGTTCTCGTTGGTCAGGTCGAGCCAGCGGTTGTTGACATAGCAGAGGTCCATCATTTGGAGCGACTGCGAGAGTCCGCCTGTGTTGAAACCATTCACGCCGATGTAGTTCTTGAAGTTGCGGCTCTTGTGATAGTTGAAGGCGAAGTTGAGGTAGCGCGCGCCGCTCGAGCCGAGATAGTGGCTATATACGAAGCCCGCTTGGTCGAAGGAGGGACGGGCTTTGTTGATATCGTAAAATTCCTGGCCGTTGGGCTGCACGTTGAAACCAGCGCTCAACGAAACCTCACTGCGGCGGAACATACCGATACCTGCTGGATTGGTGTTGATGACGGAGATGTCTGCGCCGAGGGCGTTCATGGCACCACCCATACCAACAAAGCGTGCCGTTCCGTTGAGGTCGTTGTTGGTGAATGCCTCCATTTTATAGATATCTTGGGCTAGTAGCGTGGAGGAAGCCAATAGGCTGGTTAAGAATATGAGTGTTTTCTTGGTTGTCATGTCGTTGGTGATTTTTGCTATGGATGATTTCTTTCGGTCACTGTTTGAACGATTGATTTGTTTGTATGAGATACAGATAAGCGTACGAGAAAGGGAGCATTATGCCTTATCTGCGTCCTCCCATGCTTCTGCCGCCGCCACCGCCGAAGCTACCGCCACCACCGAAGCTTCTGTTGCTGCCACCGCCACCGCCGAAACTTCTGCTGCCACCGCCACCGCTGCCTATGCTGGAGCGTGTGGTCGTAGAACGTGTGGTGGTTGTTGTGCGCGTGGTGGAGGGGGTGCTCCTTGTATTTCTGGAATTGTTTCTTGTGTTTCCAGAATTATTGAGGCGCGTGGTAGAACTCGGTGTGAATGTTCTGTCGCGCGAAACGCTTCCGCGCTGCACGTTGCCGCGCGTGGGTGTGCCACTCTGTCCGAAGTTGCGCGAGGGGCGATAGGACGAGTTGCCCAACCCGCGATTGTTGTTTGTCGTACCGCGTACACCCGTATTGCGTGAATTGGCCAAGGTGTAGTTGCGCGAGGGTCGGGAGGATGTATAGGCGCCGCCGCGTCCGTAGCGACCTACAAAGCCGCCGCGCGGACCGATATTGCCAGCAAAGTAATTGTTGTGGACACCGCCCCAAGTGGGATGCCAGTGGTGGTGATGGTGATACCAGGGGTCGCACCAGCCCCAGCCCCAACTCCAAGAGTAGGGATAGTAGCTCCATCCCCATCCCCAGCAGTGGTGCCAGTATGCCGAGTGCCAGCTATAGTACCAAGGGTCGTACCAACCCCAAGGGCTGTACCACGAACTGTAATACCAGGGGTCCACCCACACATCTACAATGTCCGAATAGTAGGGGCTGCTGACGATGACGCCAGCGTGGGGCGAGTGGAAGCGCACCAGGCGTGCGGTATAGTCGCCCGAAGCGATACCTTCGATATCCGCAACGGAATCTACTTCTGTGGTGTCAGCGGATTCTGTGTGTGGCGTTCTGCGGTTGTACGCATCCACGTCCCAATTTCCGTTGCCGCGTCCGTCGGCCCAGTTGTCGTAGGTCTGCTCGCCTTCTTGTACTTCGTTATGGCGTGAGGGCGTTTCGTATCGTTCGGGGGATGTAGTGTTTTTGGACGATTTCTTGGACGGTACGAAGTATAAATCGTCATCCTGAGCGCTAGCTGTGAGGACAACTGCGCTGCAACATAATAATAGGAGTAGCTTCTTCATATCGTTTCTTATTTAGATGGTTTGCGGAATAGGACATAGATCGTCCTACCTTACGGCAAATATACGAAATTCCTTGATACGTTGAATTTATGTACCATAGAATTACGCTTTCTTTTAGATAAAACACTCGGATTTAAGAAATATTTCAGATTTCTGGCCTCTCCCTATCTCAGACGTAGCTGTCTGCCAGCTCGGGGAATGAAGTTGGGTTCAAGGTTGTTGATGTTGTAGAGTGTGGACAGGCGCATGCCATATTTTTGGGCAATGTCGTGCATGGATTCTCCAGGCTGAATGACGTGGTATTTGTTTTTCCACTGCTTGGCAGCGCGCTTATGTTTTTTGTGGAGGTAAACGATTTCGCCCGTTTCGGGTTCGCGGTGTCGGCTGGCCTCGTTGTATCTGCGCAGCTTCCTTGCCCGCTTGCCCATCACCTTGGCGATGGACTTGTACGTGTCACCTGCCTGAGCCCTTACGTAGTAGTTATCGTTGCAATAGCCAATCTGGTAGTCGTCGGGCGTCTTTGTGGGCGCGCCTTTGTGCTTGGAGTGTCGGCGTGAGGGTGATGGCTCGTTGTGGTGGCGCGGTTTCTTGCCCGAGTCGTATTGTGTCAGGTCGTATCTTTCGATGATTTCAATCAGGCGATTGGCATAGGTGGGGCTAGTGGCATATCCTGCGGCTTTCAGTCCGCGTGCCCATCCTTTGTAGTCCCTTGGACTGAGCGAAAACAGGGAAGCGTATCGTCGTCCGTTCTTCAGAAAGAGGGAATGGTCCTCGTAGGAAGCGGCAGCGTTCTTGTAAACGCGAAATTTGTCGTCAGGTCGGTCGTCGCTTCGCACCACATAAGGTCCTGTCCAGTTGCCACTCACCTTGATGCCGAAGTGGTTGTTGGCATGGATGGCCAGATAGCTGGTTCCTGCTGCGCTTTCCAAGAGAGCCTGGGCCAAGGTGATGCTGGCGGGTATGCCATAGCGATTCATCTGGTCGATGGCGGCCGGGGCATATAGGTCTATGTATTGCAGGTAGTTTGCGTTTTGTGCGTGCGCACGGCCCAGCAATACTGCGGCTAGTAGGAGAAGAGCAAGGATTTGTTTGCGCATAGGTTTAGGATCGTGTATGGGGGCGAAGGAATTTGAACAGTAGGGGGGCGGTGAGGGGCTTATTGGGCAGCACGCTCGCCTGGGGTGTTGGCCTCTTTGACTTTGCGGAAGAGGTCGGAGGCGAAGATGAAGCTGTTGAGTCGTTCGTTGTTCGAACTCATCACCTCTTCTTTGGTGCCTTCCCACTCATTTCTGCCTTTATATATATATAATATGTGTTCGCCGATACCCATCACCGAGTTCATGTCGTGGGTGTTGATAATGGTGGTCATGCCAAAGTCGTGGGTGATGCTGTGGATGAGGTTGTCGATGACCAGCGAGGTCTTCGGGTCAAGGCCCGAGTTGGGCTCATCGCAGAAGAGGTATTTCGGGTTGAGCACAATGGCGCGCGCGATGGCCACACGCTTTTGCATACCACCCGAGATTTCGCCGGGATACTTATTGATAGCATCCAGCAGTCCTACGCGGTCCAGGCAGAACTCGGCGCGGCGTTTGCGCTCGTTGTAGTTGTCGTCCGAGAACATATCCAAGGGAAACATCACGTTCTCCAGCACGCTCATAGAGTCAAAGAGGGCTGCGCTCTGGAATATCATGCCCATTTCGCGGCGCAGGAGCGTGCGCTCCCGCTTGCTCAGGCTGATAAAACTGCGACTGTCGTATATGACATCGCCTTTCGTGGGTTCAAACAGGCCCACGATACATTTCATCAGAACGGTTTTTCCCGAGCCGCTCTGACCGATAATCAGATTCGTTTTTCCGTCTTCGAAGGTGGTATTGATGTCGTAGAGTACGTCCTTGTCGGGGAAAGACTTATAGAGGTGTTCCAGCTTTATCATGACAACATTTGTGTAAGGAAGAGGTCCGAGAATAGAATAAGGATGCTGCTCGTTACGACAGCATCGGTACTCGCTTTGCCCACTTCGGTGGAGCCGCCCTCGACTGTATAACCGAAGAAGGCTGGCACGCTTGATATGATAAAGGCAAAGAAGAGGCTCTTGATGACACCCATCCAGAGGAACCATTGGTTGAAGTCGTGCTGCAAACCCGCCGTCAGGTCCGTAGGGGTGATGATGTGACCAACGTAGGCCGTGGCATAGGCACCAATCATACCGCTCACGGTGCTGAATACCACCAGCAGGGGAATCATCGTGACCATGCCGACTACCTTCGGCAGAATCAGATACGAGGCGGAATTGATACCCATAATCTCCAGTGCATCAATCTGCTGCGACGTGCGCATTGTACCAATTTCCGAAGCAATGTTCGAGCCAACTTTTCCTGCAAGGATAAGGCACATGATGGACGAACTGAACTCCAAGAGCATAATCTCGCGCGTCACGTAGCCCGACACCCAATGGGGCATCCACGGGCTCTGTATGTTGAGTTTAATCTGAATGCAGATGACGGCACCGATAAAGAAGGAGATAAGCAGAACGATGCCGATGGAGTCCACGCCCAGCTGTGCCATTTCGCGCAGGTACTGTCGGAAAAACATGCGCATACGGTCTGGTCGTGAGAAGGTGCGACCCATCAGTTGTAGGTAGCGACCGAGATAGGTGAGCCATTTGTGTAGTAGCATGGTGTAGTTTTCTAGAGATGATTCGCCATTGCCAGGCTCGCGCAAACGCTTTCACCGTTTCGCACCTGCCAGCAAGGGCTGTTTTCTCGGCAAAGGTACGGATTTTTGCCAAAAACCTATTACTGCCTGTCTACAATTCGGTGATACAAACTTCGCAGAAGTAGGTCAATAATGCGGAAACGGGCCGCTCATGGGCTATTGGCCGCGGCGGGATGGGTATAGCTAGGTCCTCTCAATGAGTTTTAGGCAGGTTCTCTCAGTTAGTCTCAATGGAGGTAGGGGCTCTCATTCGCCTTGGATGTCTTCATACCTCTCGCACCGTATCTTTCTGTTTTTTACTGAGGTCACGTAGTCCGCCACACTCCTCCGTGGGACAATCCTGCGGCACGATAGCCGCGAATCCATCGCAAGCTAATTTATAGAACCTACCTCTATACTGTCGTACTAGCAGCCGAAGGATGCGACGAAACTAGGAAACCGCAGGCTTCCGTTGAA
The DNA here is from genome assembly GCA_004555425.1 of Bacteroidales bacterium. Taxonomy (GTDB): domain Bacteria; phylum Bacteroidota; class Bacteroidia; order Bacteroidales; family Bacteroidaceae; genus Alloprevotella. Next base: position 605 of record SFID01000087.1, on the reverse strand, counting down.
ACCTGAAACTAGGTCGCGAAGCAACCGCTGAGCAATCGTCCTCGGCCTCGTAATATAACACATCCGCGACCCTAGGTTGTGCAAAACTCGTCTTTTAACATTTCATGGATTGTTGCGAAATGTTAAAGCAATTTGCATTTTGCGCGAAAATGTATTATCTTTGTACTAGCGAAGAGGAAAGAGCCGTAAACACGGGGTTCTTTCCTCTTTTTTTTGCCCATTATAAAGGACGAAATACATAGGAAGTAGAAAATTCTATATGCTTTTGCGGATTTTCTAAATGCTTTTGCGGAAATTTTCTTGGCTTTATCGGTGCGCGAATTGACGATATAGAGATTTTTTCGCGGCCGAAAATATAAAAGATATTAAAAGTTTTTGAGCGAAAAAAATCGGATTTAACATTTCGGGTAACTACTCAGGTCGTTCTAGATTGCGAGGCAACGTGTGGACCTTTGGTTTGCGGTATTTATTTTAACACGAATCATACGAATCTTACTAATTGCGCAGGGGTTAACCTCCAACAAGGAAACAATTTGATTCGTGTTTCTTTAACACGAATCTTTCGAATCTTACTAATTGAGCGGGGTAACGACCCGACTAGAACC
>SFID01000158.1 GCA_004555425.1 Bacteroidales bacterium | reverse complement strand
CCCGCGCGCAGGCTGCTAAGATCATCAGCTACCTGCTGCTCGGCAACAAGACCGCTGAGGCGCTTGCCGGCTCCGGCAAGTTCACCGACGTGGCCAAGACCAGCTGGTCCGCCGGCTTCGTCGATTACTGCGCCTCCACCGGCGTCGTCAGCGGCGTGGGCGACGGCAAGTTCGACCCCAACGGTCAGCTGACCGGCTATCAGTTCGCCAAGATGCTCCTCGTCGCGCTCGGCTATGACGCCAAGATCGAGGGCTTCACCGGCGCCGACTGGCAGATCAACGTCTCCAAGCGCGCTGACCAGGCCGATCTGTTCGACAACCTCGACATCAGCGGCAACGCCGCGCTCACCCGTGAGCAGGCTGCCCAGATGTGCCTGAACACCCTCAAGAGCCCCCTGGTCGAGTACAACAACAAGGGCGGCAGCCTGACCGTCAACGGTGCTACCGTTAACATCGGCGCCTCCAACGCGGAGTACAAGACCTCCTCCACCAAGCTCGCCGAGCAGACCATCTATGCCAACGAGCTCAACAGCAGCAGCGGTAAGTACATCGTCGAGTTCGCCGAGCAGTACTATCCCAAGCTGGTCCTCGACACCGATTTCGATGATTTCGGCCGTCCCTGCTACACCTGGTCCTACGACAAGAAGGACCTCGGCACCTTCGCCATGAAGGATATGCTCGAGAAGACCTTCGTCGGCGAAGTCACCGGCAAGGATCTCTATGACGTCCTCGGCAAGTCCGTCGTTGAGGATTACAAGACCTTCGTCGCCATCGACGGTGTGGAAGACGAGGCTGTGAACAGCAACGTCTTTAACAAGACCGCCATCAACAAGAACAACAAGAAGGCCGTCGGCGGCACCGGCACCGGTGTCGTCACCGAGGTCTATGTCAACAACGACGCGAAGGAAGTCTACATCGTTATCATCAACGAGTACCTCGCCATCGCCGCCAAGGACTACGACTCCAAGAAGGAGACCGTCGACTTCACCGTTTACGGCGTTGATCTCAAGGCCAAGGAATACGTGAAGACCAATTCCGACAATAAGGATACCGGTGCGCGCGTCAATGACTATGAGACCGTCAAGGGCGTTTCCAGCGATGACTTCGCTCTCGTTGCCGATGCCAAGGAAGATGACGCTTACGTCGTCACCCTCGCTGCCGGCGTGGTCCAGTCCGTCGTCAAGGCCGACGTCGTTGAGGACGTTACCCTGACCTCCTTCAAGCAGGGCGACAACGTCAAGGCCGATGGCACCACCTACAAGTACGCCAGCGCTGCTGAGTACAACTATGAGGTCCTCGACCAGTACACCTCTACCGGCAAGACCAACCTCAAGGAAAAGACCTATAACATCTATCTTGATACCCGCGGCAACCTGCTCGGTATCGACATCGTCAAGGGCGAGGACAACTATGTCTTCATCGCCGGCGTTGACACCGCTTACTCCAACCTGTCCGCCAAGAATTACGATGCGTCCGCCATCTTCACCGACGGCACCATGAAGACCATCAAGTTCAAGGCTGACAAGAGCAACATCGATCTCAAGGGCGATTATCATGACGCTACCGTTAACAAGTGGTGCACCTACACCGTCGATAAGGACGGCATCTACACCCTCAAGGTCGTGACCGACGGTGCTATGACCGGCAAGGTCAAGGTTGCGCAGGAGCCCACGAAGGACTTCAATGCTGCCATCGACAAGAAGCACATCTCCCTGCCCGGCAACTCCGATTACACCCGCGTCTATGGCAACGACGATTCCGTCTACCTGCTCGCCGAGCTGAAGGCCATCAAGATCGGCGACAACTATGCCGCTGCGATCTCCGGCGTTGACTCCGTCACCACCGGCATCAAGGACGCCAGCCTGACCGGTTGGGACGAGAATACGGCTAAGGACAAGACCACTACGCAGGCCATGAAGGATGCCTCCCCTGCGGAGACCTTCGATGTTGCTTCCTCCGGCGTTTATGCTCTCTACAAGTCCAACGGCTACATCATTGCGGCTGTTGTTGTTGGTGAGGACAATGCCGCCAGCAAGAACCTTGTTTACGTGAACAGCAGCTCCGTGTCCATGGAAGCCTACGATTCCGCTAAGGATGAGTGGACCTGGACCCGCGAGGTCATCATCGACGGTGAGAAGGCCGAGCTGACCGAGGTCGGCGACGATCTGACCTACCTCGATGCTATGGATCAGGGCGAGTGGTATCAGGTCAAGTACAACGCCAAGGGCAATGTTGTCGGCGTTGTGAACGATGCTACGAGCACCAAATGGAGCCTGACCGAGGCGACGGGTACTGAGAAGGCCGATGCCGGCGATTATGTCGAGAATATTGAATATCTCGAGAACGCCATCAACAATTCCGGTAAGGACACTGTCCTCTACAACCAGAAGTTCGGCACCAACGCCGCCACCGCCAATGCGACCGCTCCCACCATGAAGGGCAGCACGCTGTACGTTGACGCTACCGCCACGAAGGGCTTCTATGTTGACGAGAACGCCAAGGTCGTCTTCATCCAGAGCAACGACGGCAAGACCACCAC
>SFID01000086.1 GCA_004555425.1 Bacteroidales bacterium | reverse complement strand
TCTCAAACAAATCGCGGGCTTCGGCATTGTTGTCGTACATGGCTGTTTCCCCGTAGCGTGTTTGAGTCATTACATACCAATGGGTATTGTCAAAAGCACTGGTTGCAGTTTCAAGGAAATTGGCCTTTGTAGCAGGGTTGTAGGTGATATACTTCTCGGCCTCCAGCGATGGGCATTTCTCTTCGAAGCCTGCGTCCTCATAGGTAATGGTAATGCCGCTGGCATCGTAGGAAACGGCCGTGCTATTGTCCAGTTTGGTGTAAACGCCTGCTGCGTTCTTGTACCATACGGTAATGGAACTGATATTGGCAGAGAGGTCTGCGCCCCAAGTGACAACTTTCTTTCGACGGGTTCTATCGGTATCCGATTCGCTTACCCGAGGCATATCGGCCACAACCACTTGAATCTCCCAGCCCTTTGAGGCATTGTTTATGGAAGTAAAGGCCGTGTTGACCACACCATTCTCACCGATAAACCAACGGAGGGGTTTGCTGTTATTATCTATATCCAATATTTTTTTGTCGCTTTCGCCTAGATTGATATTGACTGTACCATTCGTCCAGAGGCAGGCATTGGTGTTGAAGTATTCTGTATTCTTCAACTGTTCGGAGAAGGTTACGTTGGCAATGGCGCTGCTCTCCTCCACGAGGATGTTGCCTGCCCAGCGTCCTATGCTGGTGGTGATATTCGTATTGCCACCTACGACCCATACGCCACCGTCATCGGAGGTGTCTGTATTAACATCAACGGCGGTCGTCACAGTGCCTGCGTTCACAAATTTATAGACGGGGCCTTTATTATCTCTACGGCCAGGTGTGGCTGTCGGAGTTTGAGCTGTTGCGTCAAAAATGTTGCTCGTGGTGCTCCATGTCCATACCGTGCCGCCAAAAGCGGGCTTGCCAAACATCTCGGTCTCAAAGGTCCAGAGGTTGCAACCCTGAGTGTTAGAGTTGTGGTTGTTTACCTTCATCCAAGGACACGTGGTTGTACCAGCACCATTGTTGTTTAAGCTTCTGTTGGCGGTTCCATTGGGACGAATGGCCCAACAAAATTTGGCAGGCTGAGCAAGCGTCTGGTCCACGGTCCAATAGGTCGTATGCTCCGTATCAAACGTAATCTCAGCACCATTATCCGCACTGGCGGCATTGATATACTTGCCCGTATTCTCACTCTTGAGATAGTACTGGCCGTCCGTACCAGTAGGCTCTAGAATAAAGAATGTACCCGTGGCGTGGCGGCCTTGGAGGGTCGTACCGTCATCTCCCAGATAGCCCGAGTGGTCTGTTGCAATACACCGAATCTTATAAGGCGTATTAGGCTGTGGGGTCGTCTTAATCACTTCAGCCCCTGCTCCTATTGCCATCAACAATAGCAGCAAAAGAAATGTAGTTTTTTTCATGTGTTTTTAGTTTATAGGTTTGTAATAGAGTTTTTCTTGAGGAGGGCAGAGAGAATGGTTAGCAAGGGAGCGGTGCGGACAGTTCTGTTTGGCGAAAAACAAAAACAGCGGCGCACGATTTCCTGCTTTGCGGAAACCGTACGCACGCTGTTTGTAACTCTTTTCAAGCAAAAAACGTGAGTATCGACTTCTACCCGTCCGTTGTTGAGGCCCTGAGAAAGCCCGATTTGAAAGACGAATAGAGTAATACCCACGCCGTATGTATTGATGTATGCACTAGAAGTGTGCTGGGGATATAAAATAGGAAGTTATATCCACCGCGCACACTTTGGCATACATTGATAGCATACCCGTAAGCATCACCTCTGGCATTCATCATTGTTCAAATCTTGAAATTTCTCAGGTTTCAACGAACCAGTGACAAAGCAGCGTTGACGCTCTTCTTATATATATATTATGTATGTTCCCTAGGTTTTCACACCCGAAAACCCCTTGCCGGCTGGGCAATACTGCACCAACCTGAGACACCCTCGCAGACGTTGCTTGCGCAACGGCGTGCTACAGGCGTGGGATAGACGCAGCAAAAGTACGGAGAATCTTTGTGCGAGCAAAACAAATGGCTGATTTTTTGATTTATACGCGAATATTTTCTAATGTGGGAAGAGAGAAAGGGAGTAACGTGAAAGTATCGCACCTTGCTTTGCAAGGTGCGGTACATTTCTCACCTCGGCCATACGTCTTCAAGCTAGGTGCGGTACACTTGAATTGGATTATTGCTTGGCTGGCAGCACCTGCGTGATGCCTTGCTCGCGGTGGCAGAGGCGGACCTCAATGCCGAATTTTCGGTGGAGGTGCTCGGCCAAATGCTGCGCGCTATAGACACTGCGGTGCTGGCCGCCCGTGCAGCCGAAGGAGAACATGAGGCTGGTGAATCCGCGCTCCAGATAGCGGGCCACGTGTGTGTCGGCCAGGGCATAGACGCTCTGGAGGAAGGTGAGGATTTCGCCATCGTCCTCGAGGAATTTTATCACGGGGGCATCCAGTCCCGTCAGTTGCTTGTAGGGCTCGTAGCGGCCGGGGTTGTGCGTGCTGCGGCAGTCGAACACGTAGCCTCCGCCGTTGCCGCTCTCATCGGCGGGGATGCCCTTCTTATAGCTGAAGCTGAAGATGCGCACGATGAGGGCGGAGGGCTTTTCGGCAGGGACGGCCGCAGGATGGGGTGCGGGTGCGGCAGGACCTTCGGGGCGCTCGACAGGCGGATTGAAGCGGTCGAGGCTGACCAGCTGCTTGAGCGTCTGCTCCAAATGGGGATAGGGCGTGCAGACACCGTCGAGCAGGAGGCGGCGGAGGTTTTGGATGGCCGCGGGAATACTATCCAGGAAATACTGCTTGCGCTCGAAATAGCCACGCAGGCCATAGGCACCGAGCACCTGAAGCGTGCGGAAGAGCACGAAGAGTTGGAGGTCGCTGCGGAAGCGCTCGGGGTCGATGGTGGTAAGCGTCTGGAGTTCGAGGAGGTAAGCCTCGATCATTTCTTCGCGCAAGGCGTTGGAATAGCGCGCGGAGGCTTGCCAGAGGAAGGAGGCCACATCGTAGTGCAAAGGACCGCATTGTCCGCCTTGGAAATCTATGAAATGGGGAAGGCCATCGGCATCAATCATCACGTTGCGCGCCTGGAAGTCGCGGAAGAGGAAGGTGGGCTTTGGGCCTTTGGCAGCGACGAGGTCGGCCGCCATAGCGCGGAGGTCGCCTTCAAGCTCCACCTCATTGTAGGGCGTGTCGGTGGTGCGGAGGAAGCAGTATTTGAAGTAGTTGAAGTCGAACATGGCCGCCTGCACGTCAAACTGCCGCGGCTGGAGCAGTTGGTCGAAATCGAGCGTGGCCGCCCCTTCTATCTGGATATGGGGCAGGAGGGTCATAGTGCGGCGGATGAGTTCGCGCTCGTGCGGGTTGTACTCGCCGCCTGCCTCGCGCCCGCGGCAGAGGGCGTGGTAGAGAGAGACGCTGCCGAGGTCGCTCTGGAGATAGCGGCTGCAGTCTTCGCTACAGGCGTAAATCTGGGGCATGGGCAGACGGCACGCCGTGAAATGGCGGCTCAGATAGACGAAGCAGCGGTTTTCGGCCACGTCGGGTCCTATCACACCGATGCAGGTGCTATCGTCGGCGGCGCGGAAACGGATATACTGGCGGTTGCTGCCAGCCTTGGGCAGGCGTTCGGTGGCCACGGGGTCGGCACCTTTCCACTGCTTATAGAGTTGAAGGAGAGCTTGCATGAGGATGGAGTGTGTTTTTCCTGGGTATTCCTTATTATATATAGGAGTAGGGCGCGCGGGGAGTTGGAAGATGCGCGCGGGGATATGGAAGAGGCGCGCGGCCTCCCCTACCCTTTCTGCTGCTTGAGGTTGGCGAGTTGCACGGCTACGAGGGCGGCGGTTTCGGTGCGCAGGCGGCTACGGCCGAGGCTGACCGATTGATAGCCCGCGGCCTCGGCCATTGCCACCTCTTCGGGGGTGAAGTCGCCCTCGGGCCCGATGAGCATTGTCACTTCGCCGTCCGCTGGCAGCAGGTGGAAGAGGAAAGGCAGGGTGCCCTCTTCGGCCAGACAATGGGCGATGTATTTATTGCCCGTGCGGGGCTGGCGGAGGAAATCGGCGATGCGCGTGAGTTCGTGCACCTCGGGTTTGTGGGCCTTGTGGCTTTGCTTCGTGGCAGAAACGACAATCTTCTCTACGCGCTCGGTCTTGATGACTTTTCGCTCGGAATTCTTGCAGAGCAGGAAGGTGAGTTCGTCGAAACCAATCTCGGTGGCCTTCTCGGCCAACCACTCTATGCGGTCCATATTCTTGGTGGGGGCCACGGCGAGGTGGATGTGGCCCTGCCAGAGGTGGTCGCCAGGGAAACTGCGCTCGATTTGCAGGGCACAATGTTTGGGCGAGGCGGACAGGAGGGTACATTCGTAGAACGTGCCTCGGCCATCGGTGGCCAGGAGGGGGGCACCGTCTTTCATACGAAGCACGCGCACCGCATGGCCAGCCTCGTCGTCGGGCAGGGCAAGGCGGTCGGGGAGTTCGGGAGCGTAGAAGAGGTGGATTTCTTTCATATAGCGGAGGGGAATGGGCTAGTTTTGGGGCTCGGGATGGGCGGAATCTTCGGCGGATTCCTCGGCAGCGTCTTCGGGAACGTCGGCAGACTGCTCGCGCTTGCGGAGCTCGTCGCGCAGGACGGCTGCCAGCTCGAAGCGTTCCTCCTGGGCGGCAGTCTTGAGGGCTTCGCGCAGGAGGGCTTCGCTCATGGCGGCGATGGGCAGGGCCACCTGTCCCTCCTGTCGGCCCTGGTGGGTGAGGACATCGTAGTCGACGGCACGGACATAGAGGCCCACGTGCATCAGCAGGGATATGCACACGGCCATACTCACGGAAGTGGGGACGATGCGGAGGTCGCCCTGCTGGTTCACCCAAAGGCGCGCCGTGGTATGTCCGCGAAAGGGAAGGTCGAGGACGATGCGCTCGACGGTCATGTCGAACGTAGTGGTCAGGGAACGGAAGAGGGCGGCAGGGGAATAGTCGTGGTGGGTCAGGGCAGCGTAGATCTGCTCGCTGTCGGCCTTGGTGATGAGCACGGGAACGATACGGTGGTCGGCCTTGTGCTCTAGCATAAGGATATAGGCGGCATCCAGTTGGACACCTTGGGTGACGCCTATGGGGCGAAGGGGAATGTAGGTTTTTTCCATAGCGGGCGGGAATGGGGACGAGGGGATCGGAGCGCTGATGGCGGGCACGGTGAAAACGGCGACCCACGCTAGACGGGCGCCGACAGGACCTCGTCGAGATGGCGCAGGATGGCGGTCTCGTCTTCGGGATGAAGCCATTGCGTGTCCGCATCCTTCTTGAACCAGGTCATTTGTTTTTTGGCATAGACGCGGGTGTTGCGGCGTATCTTCTCTAAGGCAAAATCGAGGGTCCATTCGCCATCGAGATACTGGAAGATTTCCTTGTAGCCAACCGTATTGAGGGAATTGCAATGGCGAAAGGGAAGGACGCGGCGGGCTTCTTCGACGAGCCCTTGCTGGGCCATCAGCGTGACGCGGCGGTTGATGCGGTCGAAGAGGTCGGCGCGCTCGCGATGGAGGCCCACCTTGAGAATGCGGAAGGGGCGCTGCTTTTTGGCGCGAACGCGAAAGGAGGTGTAGGTGCGGCCCGTCATGTAGCAAATCTCGAGGGCGTGGATGACGCGCTTGGTATTGCGGATGTCGCAAAGGGCATAGTATTCGGGGTCGAGCAGGCGGAGCTCCTTCTGGAGGGGTTCGAGGCCCTCGGCAGCGTAGCGCTGTTTGAGCAGCTGGCGGGTTTCAATGTCCACCGTGGGGATGTCGTCAATGCCCTGGCAGACGGCATCGATGTACATCATACTGCCGCCTGTCATCACGAGCGTGTCGTGCTGGCGAAACTCCTCCTGAAGCACCGCTAAGGCATCCTGCTCGTACTGCGCCGCACTGTAGTAGTCCTCCAAACCGAGCGTGCCGATGAAGTAGTGCTTCGCACGTGCCAGCTGGTCCGCAGTGGGCGCGGCAGTGCCGATGGGCAGGTCGCGATAGAGCTGCCTGGAGTCGCAACTGAGGATGGGAGAATGAAAACGATCGGCAAGACGAAGGCTGAGTTCCGTCTTGCCGACCGCTGTAGGACCTAATAATATGATGAGGGTATTCACCTTGCGATGGGATAATTGCAGACTTAGTACTCGCGGCCGTCGCTGATTTCAAAACCTTCGGGATCGAACTCATCGCTCATGAAGTCGTTGTCGCCATAGAACTCGCCGCTCTCTTCTTCGCTGAAGATGCTGCCCGTGGTGGCGGCAGCAAAGTTCAGGTCTAGCTCGTCCACCTGCTGGGGTGCTTCACCGCGGCTTCGCGATACGACAGGCGCATCGAGATGTTCGCCAGGGATGAGTTCCTTCACGTCGAGGTAGAACACGCGGTCGTTGAAGGGGTCGAAAACGTACTGAAACTTCTGCTCCTCGTCCTCAATAAATTCGCTCAACTTTGTGTTGGCCATCACGTAAAGGTCTTCGTCCTCGTGGCCGGGCTCAGCCACATCCTCGCGGGTAATCTGCTGATAGCGCTCCCACTCGTCGTTGCAAACGTAGAAGGAGGTCATCTGGTCGTCGGGATAACCACAGGAATCGAGGATGGCCTTGTTGAGGTCGAGGAAAGTGGCCTCGCTGTCTATCTTGATTTCGCGGAGGAAGCCATCGACTTCTTCGGAAATAAACTTGATACGGTATAACATAGGGATGGTATTTTGGGTTTTCCTTATGCGGGACGGATAAATCCGCGCGTGGAGGATTCGATAAATTCGAGGATATAGTCGCGCTCATGGCAGGCGGGTATTTCCTCGCGAATCTGAGCGATGCTTTCCTTGAGGAGTTTGCCGCTCTGATAAAGGATGTTGTAGGTCTTGTGTATGGTATCGATGGCCTCGCGCGAGAAACCGCGGCGGCGCAGTCCGACGAGGTTGAGACCACAATAGGCCACGGGGTCGCGGGCGGCCATGCTGTAGGGCGGGACGTCCTGTCCTGTGCGCGTACCTCCGCCCACCATCACATAGCTGCCGATGTGGCAGAACTGGTGAACGAGCACGGCAGCACTGATGATGGCAAAATCGTCCACGACAACCTCACCCGCAAGTTTGGTGGCATTGCCGATGATGCAACCATTGCCGATAATGACATCGTGGGCCACATGCATTCCCTCCATAAGGAGGTTGTTGCTGCCCACAACGGTACGTCCTTTAGCAGCGGTGCCGCGGTTGATGGTCACATTCTCGCGGATGGTATTGTTGTCGCCCACTTCGGCAGTGGTTTCCTCGCCGCGGAACTTGAGGTCCTGCGGGATGGCACCGATGACGGCTCCGGGGAAGACGGTATTGCTGCTGCCCATGCGTGTGCCGCTGAGCAGGGTGACGCTATTCATCAGTGTGTTGTTGTCGCCAATGACTACGTTCTTGTCGATAAAGCAGAAGGGGCCAATCTCGCAGTTTTCGCCGATGACGGCCTCGGGATGGATGTGGGCTAAAGGGCTTATCACGTTTTTTTGGAAGGTTTGTGGTTAGTGAGTGGTGCAGTGTCTCACAGCGTCAAATATGATGAGGCTACAGTAAAACATTTTCTCCCTGTACTATCGTGCTAGCAGTCGAAAGACTGCGTTGAAACTAGGGAGCGTTGCGACCATTGAAACCTGAAACTAGCAGTCGAAAGACTGCGTTGAAACTAGGTCGCGCAGCGACCATTTATTTGTTCTTGATAATCTGTGCGGTGAAGGTGGCTTCCATGACGATGGTCTCGCCGACGAAGGCGAAGCCGTGCATAGAGGAGATGCCGTGGCGGATGGGCGACAACAGTTCTACGCGGAAGACGAGGGTATCGCCGGGAACTACCTTGCGGCGGAACTTCACATCGTCAATCCGTAGGAAGTAGGTACTCCAGCGCTCGGGCTCTTCGACCGAATTGAGGACGAGCAAACCGCCAGCCTGCGCCATGGCTTCAATCTGAAGCACGCCAGGCATCACGGGTTCCTGCGGGAAGTGTCCCTGGAAGAACTCTTCGTTGGCGGTGACGTTCTTGACGGCCACAATATAGTTGCTACCCGTCTCGACCACTTTGTCCACGAGTTGCATGGGGTAGCGGTGCGGCAGGAGTTGGCGGATGCGGTTGACATCCATCAGCGGTGCGTCGTTGGGGTCGTAGTTGGGCGCTTGAATTTCGTGGAGGCGAATTTCCTTGCGCATCTGGCGGGCGAACTTATTGTTAATCGTGTGCCCAGGGCGGGTAGCGATGATACGTCCCTTGATGGGGCGGCCGATGAGGGCCATATCACCGATAATGTCGAGCAGTTTGTGGCGCGCGGGTTCGTTGCGCCATACGAGGGGACGCTCGTTGAGATAGCCCAACTTGGTGGCGTCGCGATGCTGTACGTTGAGGGTATCGGCCAGCTTGTCAAGGCTCTCCTGCGAAATCTGCTTTTCGTAGATAACGATGGCATTGTCGAGGTCGCCTCCCTTGATAAGGCCGGCCTGCAGGAGGGGCTCAATCTCGCGCACGAAGACGAAGGTGCGGGCATTGGCAATCTCGGTCTCGAAGTCCTCCATGTGGTCGAGGGTGGCAAACTGGCTGTTGATAAACTGCGACTCGAAGGAAATCATCGCCGTGATGGAGAACTGGTCGTCGGGCAGGATGATGATGGACGAGCCTGTGTTTTCATCGACAAACTCAATCTTCTTCTTGATGACATAGAAGTCCTTCGCGGCATTCTGTTCGAGGATGCCCACGCGCTTGATATTCTCCACATAAATCTTGGCACTGCCATCCAGAATGGGAAACTCGGGGCCATTCACCTGTATCAGACAGTTGTCCACGCCCAGCGCATAGAGTGCTGCCAGTCCGTGCTCGATGGTGCTGCAACGTACATCGCCCTTGGCCACCACGGTGCCGCGGGAAGTATCGATCACGTTTTCGGCAATGGCATCAATGATGGGCTGGCCCTCCACGTCAATGCGCTGAATCTTATATCCGTGGTTTTCGGGGGCGGGATTGAAGGTGACGGTCAGGGAGAGACCTGTATGGAGACCTTTTCCGAAGAGGGAGAAACTGCCTCCCAGCGTTTTTTGCTTGGACATATCTTGTTTGTGAGTTGCTTTGTGATGTTTATGGTAGGTTCTATCAATCTGTTTCAATGGAAGGCAGGGTTTCAAGATGCTTGGTCGTCTTAGCGCCTCTCGCTCCGCACCTTTTTGTTTTTCATTCAGCCACGCAGTCTGCCACGCTGCTTCAAGAGAAACGAAAACCTACGGCACGATAGACAAAAATCCATCGCAAGCTAATTTATAGCACCTACCTTATTTCTTTTCGGCCAGCGCCTCGCGCAGTGCAGCTACTTCCTTCTGGAGGTCGCGAAGTTGGCTCTGCATTTCGGGCAGGCGCTTGAACACTACGCTGGAGCGCATAAAGCCCTTGGCATCGAATGCGGGCGAGCCCTGTATGGTGACGTTGCCCTTGACGCTGCCAGCGATGCCAGCCTGTGCGCCCACCAGTGTGCGGTCGCCAATGGTGATATGGCCTGCAATGCCCACCTGACCGCCAAACATACACCATTTGCCCACCTTCGTGGAACCGGCCATGCCAACCTGTGCCGACATGACAGTGTGGCTATCCACATCGCAGTTGTGGGCAATCTGTACGAGGTTGTCCAGTTTCACGCCGGCACGGATGTAGGTGCTGCCCATCGTGGAGCGGTCCACACAGGTGTTGGCGCCGATTTCCACATTGTCTTCGATGGTGACGATACCAATCTGGGGTATTTTCTCGTAGCCCTCTGCGCTGGGCGCAAAGCCAAAGCCATCGGCACCTATGACGCATCCTGAATGCAGGATGACGTTGTTGCCGATGACGCAGTCGTGATAAATGGATACGTTGGGATAGAAAAGGCAGTTGTCGCCTACCTTGGCGCGCTCTTCAACGACGACATGGGCGTAGATTTGGCAGCCCTTTCCTACGACAGCATTCTCGCCGATGTAGGCAAACGGACCTACATAGCTACCCTCGCCCACCTGGGCTGTGGGAGCGACGCAAGCCAGGGGTTGGATGCCTGTGCGCTTGGCCGTGTTCTGCTCGTAGAGAGTGAGCAAGCGGGCCACAGCCTCGTAGGCATTGTCCACTTTCACAAGGGTGGCCGTGACGGCTTGCGAAGGCGTAAAGTCGCGGTTGACGAGAACGATAGTGGATTTCGTTTCGTAGAGATAGTGTTCGTATTTAGGATTAGCGAGGAAGGAGATAGCACCTTCAACACCTTCTTCAATCTTTGCAAATGTCTGAACGGCGGCTTCGGGATTTCCAACTACTTCGCCGCCAAGATAGGACGCAATTTGCTGTGCGGTAAATTTCATACTTTTTTATTAGTCCGTTACAGAGTTTCAAGCGTATAACTAGGGCAAATTTCGGAAAAATAATTGAATGGCAGGGTATGATTATATGTTTTTTTTACATTTGTGTAGACATAGTGTACATTACCGCTTGGTGGAATTGGCGAAATTTTATAAAAAATGAGACATTGGGAATTATTCACGGTTGGGTGAAGGGCTATTGCAATGAGGGGAAACGGGCTCGGCTATACCTAGGGATTTGGGGGCTGGAAAGATGTAAGGAAGGGCGTGGGGAAACTTAGCGTTGGTTCTATAAATTAGCTGAGGTCACTGCGCTTAGAAAGTGGTGATGGCTGCAGTTTCTTGCAAGCCTATTTTCACGCTTGACTCAGCAACTACTCTGAACTATAACTACAGGGCAATATGGCTGGTTGGCGCGCCGCTGCGGAGCACACAGATGGCATCATTCCACCTACAATTAGTTCCCAGTCAAACTGGTTTTTTCAGGCAAAAAACACTTGAGTAGTTACCCGAAATGGTAACTACTCAGGTTGCTCCAGAAAGCGAGTCAACGTGTGGCACTGCGGTGTGCGTTGTTTCTTTAAACACGAATCTTTCTAATCTTACTAATCGCGTGGGGTAGAACCTCCAAGTAGGAGGCAATTCGATTCGTGTTTCTTTTAACACGAATCTTTCTAATCTTACTAATCGCGCGGGGTAAAACCTCCAAGTTGGCGTGTTAAAGAAACACGAATCGAATTGTTTTCTTGTTGGAGGTTAACCCCGCGCAATTAGAAAGATTCGTAAGATTCGTGTTGAAATAAATACCGCAAACCGAAGGTCCACACTTTGTCTCGTAATCTAGAACAACCTGAGTCGTTACCATTTCATGGCTCTAGTCGGGTCGTTACCCCGCTCAATTAGTAAGATTCGAAAGATTCGTGTTAAAGAAAGACGAATCGAATTGTTTCCTAGTTGGAGGTTAACCCCCGCGCAATTAGAAAGATTCGTAAGATTCGTGTTAAAATAAATACCGCAAACCAAAGGTCCACACGTTGCCTCGCAATCTAGAACGACCTGAGTAGTTACCCGAAATGTTAAATCCGAATTTTTTCGCTCAAAAACTTTTAATATCTTTTATATTTTCGGCCGCGAAAAAATCTCTACATCGTCAATCCGCGCACCGATAAAGCCAAGAAAATTTCCGCAAAAGCATT
>SFID01000085.1 GCA_004555425.1 Bacteroidales bacterium | reverse complement strand
TCTGACTGGAAATCACTGAGCTTGCTCAGGGATTTCCTGACAGCCACAGCATCAAATGTCTCGCCAGAGACATTTTGCATCAAGTGCAAGGGGGTTTTTTTAGGTTTTTGTTTTATCAGTGGCCACAGGATTTTTGTGACAACTCCTCACAACTTCAACCTGAGTAGTTATCATTTCGAGGAACTGCCTAGGTTGTTTGTTTGCAGGCTAGGGCTGCTGTTCGGTGTGCCCCGCGGGGGGGCAACCTGCTCGTAGTACGGGACGGAGCGAAGCCTGGATGTCTTTACGTCTCTCGCACCATATCTTCTTGATTCCATAGGAGAACAATGCCCAGAACGTCTTTCCTGAGTCTTGATTGGCTAAATTCCAAACTAGAATTTCCACGCAAAACTAGTAAAAAAACGTTGAACCCATCTTACAAAATTATGAAATTTTGGATTTTGCCCCTAGAAAAGGCCCTTGTTCTCATTTTTTTTTAAGAAATTTGCCCTTGCTTCCTAGAAAACCAGTATGGTTGCCTAGGGAAAATCGCTCACAACCCCCTAATCTGAATATCACCGATATGAAGAAAATCCTCCTTCTGACGCTTGCCGCCCTCGTGCTGCTTCCCGCCTTCGCTGGTAGCCACGAGCAGGGACAAGAGAAGCGCTACGCCCTCTATGGTGTGGCCTTCTACAACCTCGAAAACCTCTTCGACACCATCCATACGGTTGGCCGCAACGACTGGGAATACCTCCCCGAAGGCCAGAACAAGTGGGGCACGATGAAGTACACCAACAAACTGCGCAACATGGCCAAGGTGCTCGCCGAACTCTGTACCGACAAATTGCCCCACGGCGCCGCCATCATCGGTGTGTCCGAGGTGGAAACCGCTGGCGCGCTGGCCGACCTCGTGGCCCAGCCCGCACTGGCCAAGCGCGGCTATCAGTTCATCCATGTGGATGGGCCCGACCGCCGTGGCGTGGACTGCGGTCTGCTCTACAATCCCCGCTTCTTCCAGGTGACGGACCATATGCTCGTACCTTATTATTATAAGGACGATGCCCAGCCCGACGTTGACCTGGGCTTCCACGTGGAAGGCACAAAGGTGGTGCCCGAACCCTACGAGCGCGGACAACTGCGCGGCGACACGACCCACATCACCCGCGGATTCCTCGTGGTGAGCGGCCTCCTGGCAGGCGAGAAGGTGCACGTCATTGTGAACCACTGGCCCTCGCGAGCCGCTGGTTCCGAGGCCCGCGAGCGCGCTGGCTATCAGGTCTATCACCTCAAGGAAGCCCTGCTGCGCCAAGATCCAGGCTCGAAGGTCATCATCATGGGCGACATGAACGACGACCCCAACAACAAGTCGATGACCGAAGGCCTGCAGTGCAAACACAAACTGAAGGACGTGCGCAGCGAGCACGACCTCTACAACCCCTGGTGGGACACGCTCTACAAGGTGGGCCAAGGCTCCCTGCTCTATGACGGCAAGTGGAACCTCTTCGACCAAATCGTCCTCAGCGGCAACCTCATCAGCCAAGACCGCAGCAGCCTCGCCTACTACCGCCACGAGGTCTTCGTGCGCGACTACCTCTTCCAGCAGGAGGGCAAGTATCGCGGCAATCCCAAGCGCACCCACGCCGGCGGCGTATGGCTAAACGGCTACAGCGACCACCTGCCCACCATTGTCTATCTGGTCAAGGAATAAGCAATATGCAAAAGCCATCCATACCTAAGGGCACGCGCGATTTCGATGCCACCGAAATGGCGCGCCGCAACTATATCTTCGACACCATCCGCAGCGTCTATGCGCTCTACGGCTTCCGCCAAATCGAAACCCCCGCCATGGAGAACCTCTCCACGCTCATGGGCAAGTACGGCGAAGAGGGCGACAAACTGCTCTACCGCATCCTCAACTCGGGCGACTTCAAGGCCGAAGTGTCTGCCGACGACTACAACGAGAAGACTGCCGCCCAACTGGCCTCCCGCTTCTGCGAGAAAGGCCTGCGCTACGACCTCACCGTGCCCTTCGCACGATTCGTGGTGCAACATCGCGACAAACTACAGATGCCCTTCAAGCGCTTCCAGATACAGCCCGTTTGGCGAGCCGACCGCCCGCAGAAAGGACGCTACCGCGAGTTCTACCAGTGCGATGCCGATGTCGTAGGCTCCGACTCGCTCCTCAACGAAGTGGAACTGGTGCAAATCATGGATGAAGTGTTCACCCGCTTCGGCATCCGCGTCAGCATCAAAATCAACAACCGCAAAATTCTGGCAGGCATCGCCGAAATGATAGGCGCAGCCGATGCCATTACCGATATTGCCGTGGCCATCGACAAGTTGGACAAAATCGGTCTGGACAAGGTGAACGACGAACTGCGCGAGCGCGGACTCAGCGATGAGCAGGTCGCTCGCCTGCAACCCATCATCGCCCTCTCTGGCACAAACGCCGAGAAACTGCAGACCATGAGCCAACTTCTCGCACAGACCGAAAGCGGCGCAAAGGGCTGCGAAGAAATCGCTTTCGTGCTTGGTGCCCTGCAGGATGCCGAGGGCCGCTCCCTCCTCCATAACGAAGTGGATTTCGACCTGACCCTGGCGCGCGGCCTCAACTACTACACGGGCTGCATCTTCGAGGTGAAGGCCCTCGATGTGGCGATGGGCAGCATCACGGGTGGCGGCCGCTACGACAACCTGACGGGCATCTTCGGCATGCCTGGCCTGAGCGGCGTTGGCATCTCCTTTGGCGCCGACCGTATCTACGACGTGCTCTGCCAGTTGGACCTCTATCCCGCCACGGCAACCACCAATACGCAACTCCTCTTCATCAATTTCGGTGCGACCGAAGCCGCCCACTGCCTCCGCCTGGCCATACAGACGCGCCGCGCAGGCATTCCCACGGAAGTCTATCCCGACAGCACGAAGATGAAGAAGCAGATGTCCTACGCCAATGCTGCCGGCGTGCCCTTCGTGGCTCTGGTCGGCGAAAACGAAATGCAGGCTGGCACCATCGCGCTGAAGAATATGCAGACGGGCGAGCAGCAAAACGTCACCATCGACGAGGCCATCGCCCTCATCCAAGGAAAATAATCAATCTAAATCCTATAAAAAATTACGTTTAACCATGAAAAAAATTTATTCCCTCTTAGCAACCGTCCTCCTTATGGTGGGCTTTGCTGCTTGTGAAGACGTGGACAATCCATTCCCCCAACCTGGCCAAGGTGGCAACGAGCCTGGTGACACTCCCGAAGTAATCGCGCCCGCTGGCGACGGCTCGCTTGAGAATCCCTACAACACTGCTGCTGCTCTTGCTTATACAAGCGCACTGGCTGCCGATGTCAACTCTGATAAGGAGGTGTACATAAAGGGTATTGTAGTCTCTATTGAAGAGGAGTACAATACGCAGTACGGCAACGGCTCTTTCACTATCTCCGACGATGGCACGGCTTTCAATACCTTCAAGGTTTGGCGCGCCTACTACCTCAACAATGCAAAATACCAAGAAGGTCAGCCCCAGGTAGCAGTAGGCGACACTGTGGTGGTCTATGGTTTGGTAGTCAACTACAAAGGCAATACGCCCGAAACCGTTCAGGGCAAGGCTTACCTCTACGCCATCAGCGGCAAGGGCTCTTCCACGGAGAATCCTGGTGGCGGCGATACGCCTGCCAATCCCCAAGGCAATGGTACGCTCGAGAATCCCTTCAATGCTGCTGCTGCCAATGCCTATGTGGCTACGCTCGCAGCCGATGTAAACACCGAACAAGACTTCTACATTAAGGGCAAGGTGGCTTCTATTGAAGAGGCTTACAACACGCAGTATGGCAACGGCTCCTTCATGATTTCCGATGACGGCACCTCTGCCAACGCCTTCAAGGTTTGGCGCGCCCTCTACCTCGAAAACAAGAAATATGAGGCAGGCCAGAAGTCGCTGAAGGTGGGCGATGAAGTAGTCGTATGCGGCAAACTCGTCAACTTCAAAGGAAATACGCCCGAGACCGCACAGGGTAAGGCTTATCTCTATTCGCTCAACGGCAAGACCGTTGCCGAGGCTGGCGAAGAGCCCACAGAACCCGAGAATCCAGGCGCTGGCGATGTGACCAATCCTAATGTGGATGCCAGCAACGGTTCCTTCGAAAACTGGACCGGTGGTAAGCCCGTCAACTGGGTATCTACGACCAGTGCTTCCAAGGGTTCTGTAAAGCAGAGCACCGAGGCCCACAGAGGTACTTACGCTGTTGAGGTGACGGGCTCTACGTCTGGCAACAACCGCCTGGCCTACACCGAACTCGTCCTGCCTGCTGGCGACTACACCATGACTTTCTGGGTGAGAGCTGCTACAAGCGAAGGCGGTAGCGTGCGTCCCGGCTACGCACCTATCAATGCCGACGGCTCCATGGGAACCTACACCTACGGCGATTACGTGAACGACCTTACCACCGAATGGCAGCAGGTGACACATACCTTCTCGCTCACCGCAGAGACTAAACTCAACGTCGTCGTGATGGTATCCAAGAACCCTGGCAAGAATGTCATCATCGACGACTTCCAGTTGTCTAACGCCACGGGCACTTTCTTGATCAAGTAAATTTTTAATCCTTAATTGGGCAAGATCTGCTGCCTGCCGTTTCCTAGACAGACGGAGGAACTTGCCAATAAACAAAAAAAATGGGGCGGAATTGACCTCCGCCCCATTATCATTCTAATGAAGTATCTCTATCTCCCCTTTCTCCTCCTATTCGCAGCCTGCGCTTTCGTGGCCTGTGGCGATGATGAGGACGACGACTTCTGGGGCGCAGGTGGCCAAGGCAATACGCAACCCGTCCTTCCCGCCACTGGTGCCGAGAAGCATCGCCTCGAAGTGCCTGCCATGGAACTAGGCAACGACTTTATCGCCCACTACGACGGCGATGTAATGACCTATTGTCTGGAGTACGACCGCAGCAAATGGCACAGCCGTTGGGTAGCTTTCCGTTTTGACAACAAGACGCGGGCCAAGAAAGTCTCGCGCAAGGAATACGACAAACGTCCGCAATATCCCGCCGACCCCAAACTGCCCACCGGGGTGGCTATCCCGAGCGACGCTTCCTTCAATGGCTACGACCACGGCCACCTTTGTGCTTCGGCCGACCGACTCTATTCGCGCACAGCCAACGACCAGACATTCTACATGACGAATATGTCGCCGATGATAAGCAACTTCAATGGCGGATATTGGGCCACGCTCGAGGGATTGGTTCAGAGCCTTGGCCGCAACGTCAACTTCTCCGACACGCTCTACGTGGTCAAGGGCGGCACTATCCAAGATGGTATGTTCTCCCAGCGCGTAGCCTCCGGCCGCATCGTAGTGCCAAAGTATTACTTCATGGCCCTGTTGCGCTATCGCGGAGGTACGTATTCCGCCATCGCCTTCTGGATGGAGCACAAGGACTACGGCAACAACTTCAACAACCAGGCGAACTTCGCCACGATGAAGCAGCACGCCGTCAGCGTGGACCAACTGGAATCCCTCACAGGTATTGACTTCTTCCACAATCTTCCCGATGCTGTCGAGGTGCAGGTGGAGCGGCAGTGCACACCTAGCGAGTGGGGACTGTAGGACGAACATACCGCAAGGCTTTCTGCGCAAGAATTGAAAGCCCAGCAACGTACCGCAAGGCTTTCTGCGCAAGCAGCGATAGCCCAATAACGTACCGCGCGTTGCATCCTCAGGCCACCTAACCCCAACAAAAAATCCGACCATTGAGGCCGGATTTTTTTGTTCCTAAAGGGAACCGATGTGTGTGCTATGACTTGCTGTGGATTAGTCTTCAGCGAGGCGCATCTTCTGTGCGTAGGCAGCACGCTCGCGAGCGAGGCGCTTGAGCACAGAGGGCTTGTCAAATTGCTGACGAGCGCGGAGTTCTTTCACGATACCGGTTCTTTCGAATTTTCTTTTGAATTTCTTGAGGGCGCGTTCAATGTTTTCGCCTTCCTTAACGGGTACTACAATCATTGCTTGATTTTGTTATTTTGTTGTTACTGATTTTCTTGCGGGGCTTATAGTTGTGCGTGTGGCCGTTTGGCATTGGTGCATACTACTTGCGGCTTGCAAAATTAGGCAATTATTTTGTATGGGGCAAGTTTTGCGGATTTTTTTTCGCTGCGGGCCTAGTTTTTGCCCAGATTTTGGTGAAATATGTGGGCTATGTAGCCTGTTTTTGTGGCTTTTCGTGCTTAATCTTGCACGAGGTGAACGGTTTGTTGCGGGTAGGGGAAGTTGATTTTCTGCTCATTGAAGGTTTCGTACACGCGTTGGTGCATATCATAATATACGTTCCAGTATTCCTCGGTAGGCACCCAGACACGCACAATGATGTCCACACTGCTGTCCGAAAGGCCACCTACGGCCACGAAGGGGGTAGGTTCGTTGAGGATGCGGGCGTCGGCCGTTATCACGGAAAGGATGGCTGTGCGGGCGCGGTTGACGTCCTCGCCGTAATCAATGCCGAAGGTCCATTCAATGCGGCGTTTGTTTTCGCGCGAATAGTTTGTAATGGTCGACGAACTCGTACTGCCGTTGGGCAAATATACGGCTTTGTTGTCGGGGGTAAGCAGGATGGTATGGAATATCTGCACAGCACTGACCGTTCCCTGCACGCCGCATACGTCGATAAAGTCACCTACGCGATAGGGTTTGAAGAGCAGGATGATGAGGCCGCCTGCAAAATTCTGCAGATTGCCCGAGAGAGCCATACCGATGGCCACACCAGCCGATGCGATGAGGGCGGCGAATGATGTAGTGTTGACTCCGAGGGCTCCGATGACGGTGATGATGAGCAGGATGGTCAGGATGATGTTCACCAGACTGCTCAGGAATGTCTGCACGCTTATTTCGATGTGGCGGCGCTGGAGGATGGAGGCCACCAGGCGGTTGATCAATTTGATGAGAAATCGGCCTACGATAAAGATGACGACGGCTGCGATGATGTGCTTGCCAGCAGAAATCCCCGAGTCAATGAGATTCTGAATGACAATGTCTAGTTGGCTGAGCGACTTGGGAATTTCGGGCGTCGCTGCTTGGAGGAGGTGCGTTAGCATATTAGTTAGGAGTTAGGAGTTCCTTTCAATTAGGAATTAGGAATTAGGAATTAGGAGTTAGGAGTTGGGAGTTGGGAGTTGGGAGTTCGGCATTTTCTTTCGGCAATTACCCTTTTCCTATAGCAACTTATGGTAAAAAACCAAGGACATCCGTTTGCGCAACGGATGTCCTTGGCTTGATATAGGGGATTGAGTGAATTGTCTTGGCCTAGAGCACGCGGCGGAATCCGATGAAGCGTTTCTTGTAGTAGTCCATCGAAAGTTTGTCAACGCGAACGCCGGTCAAAGCTGCGTGAATGAAGGACACATCTCCCTTTTCCGGGTTCACTTCCTTGACGAGGCCCACGTGGCCCACTCTTTTAGTCATGCGGGGTCCTTGGAAGAAGATGAGGTCGCCAGGTTTCAGTTCCGACAATTCCTTGACTTCGGTGCCCTGGGTCCATTGGATGACGGAGCTGCGGCTCAGTTTGATGTTCTTCTGGCGATAGACGAAACTGGTGAAGCCCGAGCAATCGAATGTATGAGGTCCAGAGGTGCCATGGCGATAGCGCGCGCCGATATATTTCATAGCGTGGTCGATTATCTGACTGCGTTCGCTTTCTTCGTTGTTGGCGGATTTATTGGCCAGCGGCTGTGCCAGAACTGGGGTGAGGAGGGCGAAGGTTAGCAGGACGGCTGTCAGTATTCTTTTGAGTGTCATATTGTGTGTTTTTGGTGAGGTTTAGAAGCATGCAAGGGGCTTGCCGCCTTAATTCGGGTGCAAAAGTACGAATTTTCTGCGACATGGCACACCTCCCGTTCAAACTTTAACATATTACAACTCCTTTGCGGTGAACGCCATCCATGAGTATGGTCAGCGGTTGGGGACAGCGGACGTGGCGGATGTGCGCCGATTCGTGCAGGGCGGGTAGGGCGTCGAGCCATTCTTGGCGAAAGTGGCCGTCGTTGGCATATTCGTTGATGGTGAAGTAGCCCACGCCCATGCTTGTGAGGTTTTGGAAGAAGTGGCTGCCTTGACTTGGGTCCACGCGGTAGTGGTCCAGACCTGCTTCTACGATAAGGCGGGCTCCCGATATATGTGGCCATTTCACGGGGATGCCCAACCAGGGGTCGCTGCTGCCCCAGCGGCCTGGCCCAACGAGGACGTAGGGCTTTCCTTCCTGCGTCAGCAGGCGGTTGAGCCGTTCGATTTCGTCCGCCATCTGGGGGTTGTGCATGGCCTGAAAGGCCTCGCGCCTTACATATATAATATCCTGCACGTTGTCCACGCGCCCATGTCCGATGGCCAGGTGCGAGCACAGCAGTTGGCGGTCGGCAGGCACGGCCGCTATTTCTTCGGCCAGGGTGTCGGCATTGTCGGCAGCGGCCACCATCGGGCGGAGTTGCAGCGGGAAGAACGTGCCTTGGCGGTTGCCTTCAAGGCGTACGGCAAACTCCATCTCCACTTCGCCGCCCATTGCCTCGCGGCCGTAGCGCAGGAAGCGTTGCAGGAGTGCGGGGAGGGGGAAGACGTCGTGCTGAAGCACACCGCTGAAGGTGATGACCTTGCGTCCGCCGTCGTAGATGCCGTCGCGCAGGACCATGTCGTAGGGGTCGTAGGTTGAGGCGAGGGCAAAGAGAGCGCCGTCGGCCAGGGCTTCGTGCACGTGGAGTTTGCGGAGGTTGAAGGCGTCGTTGCGCACGAGTGTGAGGTCCTGGTCCGTGGTGTCGAGGGCGAGAAAGTGGGTTTGCGTCTCGCGGAGCGCGGTGTCTAGTTCGGAGGTCTGCATCACCTTGTGCGGATAGGCGGGACAAACGCGCAGGCTCCTTCCGCCGTCCACGATATATTTGCCCAGCCCTAGGGCCAGGTGGGCAATGCCATCGGTGGCTGCTTCGTCGCCGATGGGATAGTAATTCATGGAGCGGGCCACGCCCGAGATATGCGGATAGTAGCGGCCCGCAAACGCCGTTCCCGCCACTTCCTGAATAATCAGCGCCATCTTTTCGCTGCCAGCATCGTGGCCCGTGGCGCGCATATAGGCCAGGCTGTCGGCATAATACACCGAAGCATACACACCGCGCACTGCGTCTTCGAGGAGGGCCAGACGGCGCACATCGTCGTCCATCGGCGGAATCATATAGGTGGAGAAGACGCCGGCGAAGGGTTCCAGTTCGGTGTCTTCCAGCAGTGAGGAGGACCTCACGGCTATCGGCATAGGGATGGCTGCCAGACAGCGGCGCAGGTCTTCGCGCAAAGCATCGGACAGCGGCGCGGCCAGGAATGCCGCCAGTTTCTCCTCGTCCGCGAGGGCTTCGTCGAGGGCCGCTGTGCGCAGACCGGCTGACTGCATCCACTCATCGAAATAGTCCGTGCCGACCACGATGGTGCGGGGCAGGCGCACGGTGGTTCCTTCGAGGGTGTGCAGGTCGGTGTAGGTGCGCAATATCTGTTCGAGCAGGCGTAGGCCCGTGCCCTTTCCGCCCACGCTGCCGCCACCGACGCAGCGCATCTGGCTGTCGGAGGGGGTGGGTGCTTCGGCAAAGGGTTGTTCGCGCAAGGGGGCTATGGGGGGAAAGGTTTGGTGCATGGGGTGATGTGGCCTTTGACTGCTGGCTGATGGTTGGGGCGCGGTTTGCTTGAGGATTTTGGAGGATTCTAGAGGATTGTAGAGGATTGTAGAGGATTGTAGAGGAACTTAGAGGAGGGCCATCGGGAAGACCATTCCTAATTCCTCATTCCTCATTCCTAATTCCTCATTCCTCATTCCTAATTCCTAATTCCTAATTCCTAATTCCTAATTCCTAATTGAATAAGATTCCTCATTAACTAAAAAAAGGCGGCACCCTGAAGAGGATACCGCTTGTTTGTGATTTGCTGTCGGGGATTATTCGCCCGGGGAGATAGCACCCGAGGGGCAAACGTCGGCGCAAGTGCCGCAGTCTACACAGATGTCGGGGTTGATAGAGTACTTCTCGCCTTCGGAGATAGCACCAGAGGGGCAGTTGTCAAGGCAAGTGCCGCAAGCAATACAATCGTCGCTAATTACGTAAGCCATGGTTGTGTAATTTTTTGAGAGTTAATAATTGGAATGTCGTCTGAGATATCCGCCCGTGGGGGCAGATTGTGCCGACAAAGTTACGTATTTCTACTTAGCGAGGTAGTAGTTTCGCCGTTTTTTTTGCAAAATCTTCAAAATACTTTCGCCCTCTCCCTCTCATTTCTTACTTTTGCAGCAGTCGCCTTTCCGCCTTTGTAGCGCGTTGCAGGGCCATTTCATGCAATATTTCGGCGGACCGAGCGTTAAATAAATACGCCCCTCCGCGTCCTTATTCCTATGAACTGTCTGAAATATCGTCTTCCCATCCATCGTTTGCTGCTGGCCTGCCTCCTCCTTCTTGTGGGCGGGCCTGCATTGTATGCCCAGGAGCGCAAGGTGCAAAATAAGCCCTTTATCGACGAGCGGCGTTTCCACTACGGCTTCTTCATCGGTGCCCACGACCAGGGCCTCCAACTCTACAACAATGGTTACATCGACCCTAATACGGGCGACCAGTGGGTGGCCCAGGCCGACCAGCAGGGCTTGGGCTTCAGCGTGGGTGTGCTCGGCGAATGGCGTTTGAACAAGACCCTGGGCCTGCGCGTGCTTCCCACCCTCCATTTTGGCACGAAGCACATCGTCTTTCGCAATCTGGCCACTAGTAGGCGCGATGCGCAAACCATGAAGAGCACCTACATTGCCGTGCCCGTTGATCTCAAGGTGGCCGCCCCGCGTTTCAACAATTTCCGCCCCTATGTCATCGGCGGCATCCAGCCCAGCATTGACCTGACATCGGGCAAGCACACCAAGGTGCGCACGAAGCCCTTCAACCTGATGCTGGAGATGGGTATGGGATGCGACCTCTATATGCCTTTCTTCAAGTTTATTCCCGAATTGAAGTTCTGCCTGGGCCTCGGCAATATTCTTGACAAGAAGCGCACGGACCTGACCGACCCCTCGCAACTTATCTACACTGAGAGCCTCGACCGCGCCACGATGTCGATGTTTGTCCTCACGTTTTATTTTGAATAGTCTGCTTTTTTTGAACACGAATTTTGCGGCTTCTTTTTTAACACGAATCTCGCGAATTATTCTAATGCAATGAGGACGCCGCTGTTTTTTGAACACGGATTTTACGGATTATTCTGATTTGGCGGAGTACCCCTTGCATTAGCAAGATTCGTGGAGGAAAGGCCCTGCCATGTACCCCTCATTGCATTAGAAAGATTAGTAAGATTCGTGTTCAAAACTCCCAGCAGCCCCCCTCATTGCATCAGTATAATCCGTAAAATCCGTGTTCAAAACCCCAACGGCACTCTCATTGCATCAGAATAATCCGTAAAATCCGTGTTCAAAAAACTGGCGAATGAGAATAAATCCGTGTTCAAACAGTAAGTCCAAAAGTAAAATCCAAAGAAATATGCGTAACTTCTCCCTCCTCCTACTCTTCCTCCTCCTCCCCGTCCACCACGCCACCAGCCAAAAGACCGCGCGCCAATACGCCGAGGTGCACGACTACTTCCTCCAACACTTGAAGGGCCAAACGGCCACACCGCCCGCTGGCAGTTTCTCCGTCAAGCAACTGGACGAAATGCGCGCTATGGTCTGGCGAGCCTGGTGCGAGGCATACACGCAGACGCGCACCGACCTTGTGCTGCCCGCGCCCGACAGCCTCTCGGCAGCCCAGGCCCACGCCTGGCCTCTCCCCGCGGCCCTCGAACCCAATGCCACAATGCCCTTCTATTTCGGCGCAAAGGGCCAGCGCCCCGAATCGGGCTATCCCCTCTTCCTCTACCTCCACGGTTCGGGTCCCAAGGCACAGGAATGGTCCATCGGCCTGCAACTGGCGCAGTCCTTTGAGGATGCCCCGTCCCTGTACTTCGTGCCCCAGATTCCCAACGAGGGTCAGTGGTACCGCTGGTGGCAGCGCAGCAAGCAATATGCCTGGGACGCCCTTCTGCGTCAGGCCCTTGTGCGCCAGGATGTCAATCCGCGGCGTCTCTACGTCTTCGGCATTTCCGAGGGCGGCTATGGCAGCCAACGCCTTGCCTCCTTCTATGCCGACTATCTGGCGGCAGCAGGACCAATGGCGGGCGGCGAACCCCTCAAGAATGCACCCGCCGAGAACCTCTCGAACATCGGTTTCTCCCTCCGCACGGGCGCCAAGGACTATGGCTTCTACCGCGAACGCCTCACGCGCTACACCCGCGAGGCCCTCGACAGCCTCGAGCACCTCTACCCCGCAGGCTATCGCCACCGCGTGGAACTCATCCCCGAGCGCGGCCACCACATTGACTACCGCCCCACCACGCCCTGGCTCGCGGCCTTCGAGCGCAACCCTTGGCCCAAGCATTTCATCTGGGAGGACTACGAGATGGACGGCCAGCACCGCACGGGCTTCTACAACCTCTGGATTCACACGCGCCCCGATTCCACCCTCCGCACGCGCTACGACCTCCACATCGAGAACAACGAGATAAACATCAGTATCGAAAACGTGGCCTACACCTGCACGGAACTAGACCCCAAATGGGGCATCGAACTGAAATTCGCCCGCACCTACACGCCCGCCACCAACGGCCGCCTGACGCTCTTCCTCAACGAGCACCTGGTGAAACTCACCCGCCCCGTCATCGTCAAGGTCAACGGCCGCCAAGTCTATAACGGCCGTCCTCGCCTCTCCGTGCAAAGTCTGGCCCAGTCCGCACAAGTATTCGGCGACCCCCTGCGGCTTTTCCCTGTGGCGGTGGACGTGGAGTATTAGTGGAGTTAGGAGTTAGGAGTTAGGATCGGTTGGGGGAACCCCAATAGGAACCTAAATAACAGGGCGCGCAGGCATCGCGGTGTTTTTTAAAACACGAATATTTCGAATTTTACGAATGCTGGAGAGTGTGTTTTCTTTTTTCCACCACGAATTATACGAATCTTGGCCGCGTGGGCTGCTCTCACCTGCATTAGTGTGATTCGAATAGATTCGTGTGAAGCACGAATCGAATTGTTCCTTCAGTTAGCCTCTCAGCCACATTCGAAAAATTCGTAATATTCGTGTTAAAAAAGCAGGTTGTTATTAGTTAGGAGTTAGGAGTTAGGAGTTAGGAGTTGGAGACAGGTTGTTATTAGTTAGGAGTTAGGAGTTAGGAGTTAGGAGTTGGAGAGGACCCCAATAGAAATCTAAATAACAGGGCGCGCAGGCATCGCGGTGTTTTTTTAAACACGAATATTTCGAATTTTACGAATGCTGAAGAGTGTGTTTTCTTTTTCCACCACGAATGATTCTAATTTTGGCAGGGTGGGCTGTTCTCACCTGCATTCGTGTGATTCAGATAGATTCGTGTGAAGCACGAATCGAATTATTCCTTCAGTTAGCCTCTCAGCCACATTCGAAAAATTCGTAATATTCGTGGTAACTACTCAGGTCGTTTTCTTTGCAAACAACTCCCAACTAAATTTTAGGCCCAAGTTCAGGTTAGAAAGACAAAAACCAAGATAAACCCCTTGAAGA
>SFID01000084.1 GCA_004555425.1 Bacteroidales bacterium | reverse complement strand
CGTGTTTCTTTTAACACGAATCTTTCTAATTTTACTAATCGCGCGGGGTAGAACCTCCAAGTGGGCGTGTTAAAGAAACACGAATCGAATTGTTTCCTTATTGGAGGTTAACCCCTGCGCAATTAGTAAGATTCGTAAGATTCGTGTTAAAATAAATACCGCAAACCGAAGGTCTACACGTTGCCTCGCAATCTAGAACCACCTGAGTAGTTACCATTTCATGGTTCTAGTCGGGTCGTTACCCCGCTCAATTAGTAAGATTAGAAAGATTCGTGTTAAAGAAACACGAATCGAATTGTTTCCTAGTTGGAGGTTAACCCCGCGCAATTAGAAGGATTCGTAAGATTCGTGTTAAAATAAACACCGCAAACCGAAGGTCCACACGTTGCCTCGCAATCTAGAACAACCTGAGTAGTTACCATTTCATGGAACTAGTCGGGTCGTTACCCCGCTCAATTAGTAAGATTAGAAAGATTCGTGTTAAAGAAACACGAATCGAATTGTTTCCTAGTTGGAGTTTAACCCCTGCGCAATTAGTAAGATTCGTATGATTCGTGTTAAAATAAATACCGCAAGCCGAAGGTCCACACGTTGCCTCGCAATCTAGAACCACCTGAGTAGTTACCCGAAATGTTAAATCCGATTTTTTTCGCGCGAAAACTTTTAATATATTTTATATTTTCGGCCGCGAAAAATTCTCTACATCGTCAATCCGCGCACCGATAAAGCCAAGAAAATTTCCGCAAAAGCATTTAGAAAATCCGCAAAAGCATATAGAATTTCCAACTTCCTATGTTTTTCTTCCTTTATAATGGGGCAAAAAAAGAGGAGAGAACCCTGTGTTTGGGGCTCTCTCCTCTTCGCTAGTACAAATATACAACATTTTTGCGCGAAATGCAAATCGTTTTAACATTTCGCAACAATCCGAGAAATGTTAAAAGACGAGTTTTGCACAAGCGAGGGTTGGCGACGTGTTATATTACGAGGCCGAGGTCGCTGCGCGCCTTTAGTTTCAACGCTCCCTTAGTTTCAACGGCTGCTTTGCAGCCTAGTTTCAACGGAAGCCTGCGGCTTCCTAGTTTCAGTCGGGGACTTCGTCCCCTGGTTTCAACGCAGACTTACGGCTGCTAGCTCGATAGCGTTGCTTCTCCTGCGCCTACACATTTGCCACGCGCATGATGTCGGCAAACACACCGGCAGCGGTGACGGCGGCCCCCGCACCGTAGCCTTGAATCAGCATCGGATATTCGTGGTAGCGTTCTGTGGTAAGCAGGATGATATTGTTTGATCCCTCCAGGTCGTAGAAGGGATGGCCTTGCGGAATTTCGCGCAGGCCCACGCTGCCGTGTCCATCCTCCCAGGTGGCAACGAATCGCCAGCGTTTGCCTTCCGCGGCCAGGCGTTTGCGTTCGCGCTCGAAGTCAGCATCGAGGTTGGGAAGGCTTTTCCAGAAGGCTTCTAGCGTTCCAGTGAATAGCGGAGAAGGGATGAAATCGTGGCGTGCGATGTCCGTTGTTTCTACCTCGAAACCGCTCTCGCGGGCCAGAATAGTCAGTTTGCGGATAACGTCCTTTCCGCTCAGGTCAATGCGCGGATCGGGTTCGCTGTAGCCCAACTCTTGCGCCAGGCGAACGGCTTGGCTGAATGAGACGTCCTCCGCGAGCGTGTTGAATACGAAGTTGAGCGTGCCACTCAGCACAGCCTCGATGCGCAGAATGTTGTCGCCCGAGCTGCGCAGGTCGCCGATGGTGTGAATGATAGGCAGGCCCGCGCCTACATTCGTCTCGAACAAAAATTTCACGCCGCGCTCGCGAGCGATGTGCTTCAGGTGCGCATAGTTGGCGTAGGACGAAGCCGCGGCCACCTTGTTAGCCGCTACGACTGCCACGTTGTGGTCGAGCAGTTGCTCGTAGCAGGCCGCCACCTCCTCGCTCGCTGTGCAATCAACAAAAACCGAGTTGAATATGTTCATTTCCAGGATGCGACTCACCATTTCCTCCACGCCGCCAGTGCCACCTTCGGCCATCGCCTCGCGGTAGCGGGCGGGATCAATGCCTTGGCGGTTGAAGGCAGAGCGCGAGCGACCGCAGATGCCTACGAGGTTGAGGCGCAGGTTGTGTTCGCGCAGTAGTGTTTCGCGCTGGGCGGCAATCTGTTCGAGCAGGCTGTTGCCTACTGTGCCTGTGCCGCAGAGGAAGATATTTACGTCCTGGTGTTCGCTGAGGAAGAAACTGTCGTGGATAACTTCCAGCGATTTGCGCAACTGGCATTTGTCAACGACAAACGACAGGTTTGTTTCGAGCGCGCCAAAGGTCATGGCATACGTATTGATACCATTGCGGCCCAATACGCTGAAGAGTTTGCCCGCAATGCCCGGTGTGTGTTTCAATCCCTCGCCCACAGCAGCCACTGTGGCCATGTTTTCGGTCAAAAGGGCGGGGTTCATCGCGCCGTCTGTTATTTCGCGTGCAAATTCCTCGTCAAGCAGTTTGCAGGCTCGCGGTCCGTCTTGCGGTGTGACGCACATCGACGTGCTGGTCTCCGAAGAAGTTTGTGCCACCATAAATACGCTGATGCCGCCGCGAGCCAGCGTGGCGAAGATGCGGCGGTTCACGCCAATCACACCGACCATCGAAGGGCCGCTGACGGTCACAAGGCTCATCTCGTTGACCGAAGAAATGCCGCGGATGGGCCTTCCCGAGGGTTGGGCATCGCGGCGGATGATGCTGCCAGAGGCTGTCGGATTGAAGGTGTTCTTGACGTAGATGGGTATGTCCTTTCGGTAGACGGGGTATATTGTTGGCGGGTACACCACCTTTGCGCCAAAATTGCAGAGTTCCATGGCCTCGTTGTACGAAAGTTCGTCAATGGTATAGGCCGAAGGTATCACGCGCGGGTCGGCCGTCATGAAACCGTCCACATCGGTCCAAATTTCAAGGGCGTCGGCGTCCAGGGCTGCGGCCACAATGGCAGCCGTATAATCACTGCCGCCGCGTCCGAGGTTGGTCGTTGCGCCGCTGTCGCGGTCCGAGGCGATGAATCCGCCCAGCACTGCCGTTTGCTGGCAATCCGCAAACGTCTGGCGCACGAGCGGCGTGGTGCTGTCGAAGTCTACTACGTGCTTGTCGTTCTTGCGCATCGTCTTGATGAAGGTGCGCGAATCGTAGTGGACGGCACCTTGGAAGAGGTGCGCGCATATCAGCGAGCTCAACCGCTCGCCGTAAGCCACAATCGCATCGGCCGTTTTGGCGGGCAGGTCTTGGATGAGCGAAACGCCATAGACGATGCTGGCCAGTTCGTCAATGAGGGCGTCCATCTGCTTCGTCACAGCGGCACATTTCGCCGGCTCAATGACGCTTTCCGCCATACGGTGGTGGCGCTGGCGAAGTTCGTCCAGACTCTGGCGATAGGCATCGCTGCCTTGGCGCGCGCATTCGGCGAGGGCTATGAGTGCATCCGTCACACCGCTTAGGGCCGAAACGACCACAATGATGGGTTGCGGGGCTGCCTCAACGATAGCCTTGACGCGCAATATGCTTTCCGGCGTGCCCACGGACGTACCGCCGAATTTGAGCACGCGACCTCCTGAGAGTTTATTCATATATATATAGTATGGTAGGTTCTATAAATTGGTTTCAGTGGAAGGTAGGTTTCTGTCTAGGCAGGTTCTAAAAATTAGCTTGCGATGGGTTTTCAACTATCGTGCCGTAGGTTGTTTTTTTGTGAGGAAGCGTAGCGGCCTAAGTGACCGAATGCAAAACAACCTGCGGCACAATAGCCGTGAATCCATCGCAAGCTAATTTGTAGAACCTACCATACGCCTGTTTCCCTACTTGGTAGATAATCTTTGTCGTTACAATTTCACCTTCACCTTTGCGCCTTTCGATTCATTTTGCAGGCGGTCCAGTGCTGTCACCACGTAGGTGTATTTTGTTCTCCCGTTGTGGTAGGGCAGTTTCAGCATTTTCTCGCGCGTGATGCAGACAATGTTGTCGGCATTTTCGAGGTTCCTCTTCTGTCCTGGAGCGAAGCGATAAACCACATAGCTCTTGGCTTCGTCCATTAAGGTTTTCGCTTTCGGTGCTGTCCAGAAGAGGTAGTAGCCATCGGGCATCCACATTGCTTTCAAGTGGCTGGGTTTCTTGGGCGGCTTGTTGTCAAGGTGCGGCATACGCGGTTGCAGTGCGGGTGTGCGGTGGTAAGCCTGCTTGAGCGCGGTGGCATAGCCGCCTTCGTTGCGTACGACAGCCGCCGAGTACCATTGGCAACTGCCTTGCACGCCTCTCAGTGTGCGTTGCAGTCGATACTTCGCGGGCATCTGGTTGATTTGCGGATTCTCCAGGTCGGGAGCCTTCACTGTGCGCTCTACGTCCTGCCCGATGACGAGTACGCTATTCGAGGTATGTCGTGCCCACCATTGGATGAGCGTTTCGTAGTCGGCCGTCTTGTGTCCAATTTCCCAATAAATCTGCGGCACCAGATAGTCTACCCAGCCCTTTTCCACCCAGAAGAGGATGTCGGCATAGAGATCGTCATAGTTTTGCAGGCCCGCCGTATTGCTGCCTGGGATGGAGGAGCCCGATTTTGCGTTGTGGTAGATGCCGAAAGGCGAGACGCCGAATTTTACCCAGGGTTTCACGTTGTGAATGCTGTCGTTGAGGGCTTGGATGAAGACATTGACATTGTAGCGCCGCCAGTCCTCCACGTCGGGAAAACCATTGTGGTAGCGGCGGAAGGTTTCCTCGTCGGGAATTTTCTGGCCCGCAGCAGGGTAGGGGTAGAAGTAGTCGTCAATGTGGAGGCCGTCCACATCGTAGCGGCGCACGATGTCGGCAGCCACGCGGCAGGTGTATTCGCGGTTTTGCGGTATGCCGGGGTCTAGGATATAGAGGCCGTCGTAGTTGAAGAAGCGATCGGGGTGCTGCATATAGGGATGCAGGGGAGCCAGGTCCTTTGTGCCCTTCGTCTTGGCGCGGAAGGGGTTTATCCACGCATGGAGTTCCATGCCGCGGTTGTGGCATTGCTCAATCATCCATTGGAGGGGGTCCCAATAGGGCGAAGGCGCCTCTCCCTGTTTCCCACTTAGGAAACGGCTCCAAGGCTCGTAGGGACTGGCATAGAGGGCATCGCATTCCGGGCGCACCTGAAAGATGATGACGTTGATACCACAGGCGCGCAGTTCGTCAAGCTGGTGCGTCAGGTTCTGCCGCATTGCGTCTGGCGTCATACCTTGAAATTGTCCGTTGACGGCCTGGATCCATGCGCCTCTGAACTCGCGCTTCGGTTGCGGCACTTGTGCCAGCAGCCATGCGGCACTCAAGAAAAGGGTGAGGGAGAAGAGTATTCGTTTCATAAATTCAATAAACCAGTATAAAAGGAAGGGGTAAACCCTACGTATCTGCCTGCAAAATTAGCAAAACAAGGGGGGATGGCAAAGGGGGAAGGAAGAAATTAGCCCCTCGAAAATTTGCTCTATCACAGAGGATTTCCGAAATTTGCGCCTAGATTCTTCCAACTAAATAGATATTAGGTAGGTTCAATAAATTAGTTTCAAAGGAAAGTAGAGTTTCTATTCTGCCTGGCTGTCTTTACGTTTCTTGCCCCCGTATCTTTTTGTTTTTCAATCGGTCACGTAGATTGCTACGCTCCCTCACAAAGAGCAAAAACCTACGGCACGATAGCCGCGAATACAACGCAAGCTAATTGATAGAACCAACCATTAACTAATCACTAATCGTAATAAAATTATGCGTAAACCAATCATTATGGCTGCGCTCCTCAGCACGCTGTTGCTCAGCTCCTGCGGCACCACCGCGCTTGGCACTCAAGGCACAGGCCTCCTCTCTGGCGCAAATGCTGGCACCACTGGCGGCGCAGCTTCTGCTCTCGGCAGCGTGCTCACCAGCCTCCTAGGGGGCTCAAGCGCAGTAACGGCCAGCGACCTGCAAGGCACGTGGACCTATCGCAAGGCCGACTGCGTGTTTGAAACCCAGAATCTCCTCCTCAAGGCAGGTGGCGAAATGGCAGCCACCAAGATAGAGTCGCAGCTTGAGAGCCAGTTAGGCAAGGTGGGCATCACCCCCGGTGCTTGCTCCTTCACGTTCAACAGCGACGGCACTTATGTAGCCACCATCGGTCAGTACAATCTCACGGGCAACTACACGCTCAATACCAAATCCAACACGCTCACGATGACCTACCTCGCTGGCATCGGTCGTATCAGTCCGAAGGTTGTCAAGACAGGTGCCTCCATCAGCCTCCTCTTCGAGGGCGACAAACTCCTCTCAATGGTACAGAAGGTGGGCAAACTCAGTTCTAATTCCACCGTCAACTCTCTGAGTTCGCTGATTAACTCCTACGATGGTATGCTCGTGGGAATGCAACTCTCGAAGTAGTTGTTTGTACGCAGGAGTTAAAAACACACCTTGCTTGCTCCAAATTTGTTACGTGAGTAGGGCGTTTTGTTCTCATTGCTAAAAGAAAGTCCCGTACCTTGCTGCAAGATGCGGTACTTTCTACTTTTCCAACAATTTTCGACTGGAGAGACTACCCTGAAATGTAAAAATGCAGGGTTGAAAATAAATATCTTTTGGATTATTTCAAGATAGGTTCTATAAATTAGCTGCAAGGCAATTTGCGGTTGCAAGCTAATTTATAGAACCTACCTATTATATTATGGTGTGGGATTGGGGCTTGAAGGGTTTGTTGGCGTGGGGCTGGTGGCATTGCGCTGAAGGAAGGCGGCTACCTCGGATTGTATGCGCTTGTAGAGTGGAGCTTCGGTGAAGCCGTTGTGCTTGCGCAGCATCTCGGGGATGGAGGCTGAGGCGTGCTGGTAGGCTGATAGTTCGTTTTGCAGTTGGAGCGCGTGCTCGGCCAGACGTTGGATTTCGCGCTCTCGCTCGCGCCGCAGGGTGTCGCAGACCATCGTGAGGAGCGGTACTACTACGCCGTCCACCAGGTCGTGGCCGCGCATGAAGAGGTAGGTCGTCTCGGGTGTCACGCCCAGTCGCTGGAGGTCGGCCTGGAGCGGTTTGTAGGTGGAGCGGCCTTGCGGGAATTGGCGTTGCAGCTTCGAGACCTTCGCATTCACACGGCGGCGCAGGGCTTCGAGCGAGCGCTCGGGATGGTAGAGGTCTAGGTGGTCGAGGGCAACGATGTGGGCGAAGTCGAGTAGGGAGAATTGCGCGTGGTAGCCGCGGCGGTAGGCCCAGACGTTCCAGGCGAAGAGCGGCCAGATGGTGCGAGAATAGTCACTCAGGAAATGCTCGAAGTCGAAGAGCCGCCGGTCGTTGAGCGATGCCATGACGCATACCTGCTGGAGGGCGGGGGCGTAGCACTGGTGGTTTTCGATGGCGTAGGCGTAGGTGTGGAAGACGTAGGGGCTCATGCAGACGGTGCGCGAGGTGTCCGTGGCTCCTTGCATGAGGTAGTCGTAGTCGGCATCCACGCAGGCAATCATGTAGGGGCCGAGGCGGTTGGAGAGGGCAATCTTCTTGCCCTTCGAGAGTGAGGTGCGCGAGGGCAGCATCACCTCGAAATAAACCTCGCCCGTCTCCAGCGGGCGTAGGAGGTTGCTCCAGAACAGCACATCGTCGAAGCTCTCGACGTAGGCCACAATCTTGCGTCGAGCATTGCGGCCGCCCAGACGGTTGGCGGCGCGTATATAGTCGGAGTTGAGGTAATGCTGAAGGGACATTTGTGTGGAGGATAGACTGGTGGGAATCAGACGGTGATCTCGCTGACCTCCGTGACGGCATCTTCCCAGCCGTTCATGATGAGGGCGGGCGAGTGGGTGGTCAGGATGATTTGGGCGTTGGGGTTGAGTTCGTGCACCATCGAGATGAGTTGCTTTTGCCATTCAAAGTGCAGGCTCGCTTCGGGCTCGTCCATGAAGAGTACGTAGGGTTGTTGGTCCTCCGTGAGCACGGTCAGGAGGATGAGCAGTATCTGCTTCTCGCCGCTGGAGAGTTTGTAGGGCGAGAGGGGCTCGTCGTATTGAATGAAGGAGAGCTCGTTGCTCTGGCGGTTGATGCGCTTGCCCGTTTCGCTGAAGAGCTCGTCCACCATGTCGAGAAATCGCGTCTTGAGCATGGCGGCCTGCGTGGCCCGTTCGCGCGCATCGGGGGCTCCGCTCGTGAGGAGTTGAATCATGCGGTTGCCCACGTTGACCTGGTAGTCGAGGTAGCGGCGCTGCACGAGGTAGAGTTGCCAGTCGAGCTCGGTGTGTACGCCCGGCATCGTTTCAACAATGGCGGGGAGGTCGGCTGTCGGGACAATCGGGCGGTCGAAACTGCGGATGATGTCGTAGTGGATGCAGGTGGCATCGCTCGGGGTGAAGTCAATCTTCACGCCCAACTGCTGTCCGCCCACGATTTCGCCCGACGAGGGGATGGAGCGCAGGTGCTGGATGAGGCGGTTGAGGATGGTGGATTTTCCTTCGCCATTGCGGCCGCTCAGGACGTTGACTTCGGGGCGCAGTTCCCAGACGATGTGCTTGTGGCCACCCCAAAGGCTGGAGATTTCAATGCGTTGGATTTTTTCGGCTAGCTTAAACATAGGCAGGAGATACTTTTGATATGGACAAATGTACGTTTTATTTTCGAAAGGTTGCCCTTGCATTCCTGAAAAAACAGCCAATAGGGCTAAAAACTAGGTCCTTTCGCTGACAAAAAGGGGCAACTTCTTGGTTCACCCGTGGATTTTCTCTAATTTTGCCCTGCTGACAGGCTATGGACCTGCCACTTTTCTAATTGTTTTCTATTAACCTAAATATCACTCACAATTATGAGTCTGAAAATTGTAGTACTTGCTAAGCAGGTGCCCGACACTCGCAATGTGGGAAAAGATGCTATGACACCCGAAGGCACCGTCAATCGTGCCGCCCTGCCTGCCATCTTTAACCCCGAAGACTTGAATGCCCTAGAGCAAGCCCTTCGTCTGAAGGACCAGCATCCTGGCTCCACAGTAACGATTCTCACGATGGGTCCCCCGCGTGCCACCGATGTCATCCGCGAAGGTTTGTATCGCGGTGCAGATGGCGGCGTGCTGCTGACCGACCGCGCCTTTGCTGGTGCCGACACCCTTGCCACCAGTTACGCCCTAAGCCAGGCCATCAAGAAGATTGGCATGCCCGACATCGTCATTGGCGGTCGCCAGGCCATTGACGGCGACACCGCACAGGTGGGCCCGCAGGTGGCTCAGAAACTTGACCTCAACCAGGTGACCTACGTGACAAGCATCGAGAAGGTGGTCGATGGCAAAATCCGCCTCCTCCGCACCATCGACGGCGGCA
Source organism: Bacteroidales bacterium (assembly GCA_004555425.1). Lineage (GTDB taxonomy): Bacteria > Bacteroidota > Bacteroidia > Bacteroidales > Bacteroidaceae > Alloprevotella. Next base: position 3,316 of record SFID01000084.1, on the reverse strand, counting down.
TCGAGCGCGTTGAAGCTCCTCTGCCCATCCTCCTGACGGTCAATGGCAATGCTGCGCCCTGCCGCCCCCGCAACGCCAAACTCGTCATGAAGTACAAGCGTGCACTCGCCCCCATGGAGCGTCCCGCCGATGGCGCTCTGCCCTATGCCGAAGAATATGAGAAGAAACCCTACCTCACCGTGACGCAATGGAGTGTGGCCGATGTAGATGGCGACCTGAACCAATGCGGTTTGGCTGGCTCGCCCACCAAGGTGAAGGCCGTGCAGAACATCGTGTTCAAGGCCAAGGAAAGCAAACGACTGACGGCCAGCGATGCCGATGTGGAAGACCTCGTCAAGGAACTCCTCGAAAGCCATACTATCGGATAACCATTTAGCAATCGTACCCAATACAATGAATAACGTTTTTGTTTACTGCGAAATAGACAAGCATACGGTCGAGGAAGTTAGCTTTGAACTCCTCACCAAGGGCCGCAAGCTGGCCAACGAACTGGGCGTACAGCTTGAGGCTATCGCTGCCGGTCACGGCATCACGGGCAAGGTGGAGAAGGACATCCTCTCCTATGGCGTGGACAAACTCCACGTCTTCGATGCCGAGGGCCTCTACCCCTACACCTCCAAGCCCCACACCAGCATCCTCGTCAACCTCTTCAAGGAAGAAAAGCCCCAAATTTGCCTGATGGGCGCCACCGTCATTGGCCGCGACCTCGGTCCGCGAGTCAGTTCCTCGCTCACCAGCGGACTGACGGCCGACTGTACGGCCCTCGAGATTGGCGACTACGACGACAAGAAGACGGGCAAGCACTACGAGGGCCTGCTCTATCAGATTCGCCCCGCCTTTGGTGGCAACATCGTGGCCACCATCGTCAACCCCGACAACCGTCCGCAGATGGCCACCGTGCGCAGCGGTGTGATGAAGGCCGAGAAAGTGGCCGAATATTACAACGGTGAGATTGTCTATGAAGACGTGGCCAAGTACGTGCCCGAGACCGACTATGTTGTGAAGGTCATCGAGCGTCACGTGGAGAAAGCCAGCAACAACCTGAAGGGCGCACCCATCATCGTGGCTGGCGGCTACGGCGTGGGCAGCAAGGAAAACTTCGACCTCTTGCGCAAACTGGCCGAAGAACTCCATGGCGAGGTAGGCGCAAGCCGCGCTGCCGTTGATGCAGGATTCTGCGACCACGACCTGCAAATCGGTCAGACGGGCGTCACCGTTCGTCCCAAAGTATATATTGCCTGTGGCATTAGCGGCGCCATCCAGCACGTGGCTGGTATGAAGGAGAGCGGCATTGTCATCTCCATCAACACCGACCCCAATGCACCCATCAACCAACTGGCCGACTATGTCATCACGGGCAGCGTCGAAGAGGTAGTGCCCAAACTCATTAAGTATTACAAGGAAAACAGTAAGTGATTTCGCAGCCCGCGCCCGCCCCTTCGCTTGCTGGCGTTGGCTCTCCAAATAAACAAGCAACAAACATGGCTAATTGCTATACCGACCATCCCGAACTGCGCTTCGAGCTCAACCATCCGCTCATGAAGCGTATCGTGGAGTTGAAGGAAAGAAATTTCCGCGACAAAGAATTATTCGACTATGCGCCCCTCGACCACGAGGACGCCATGGACAGTTACGACCGCGTGCTCGACATCGTAGGCGAAATTACGGGCACCACCATTGCCGACAATGCCGAGGGCGTTGACCTCGAAGGCCCCCACCACGAAGGCGACCGCGTGCGCTACGCCTCGGGCACGGCCCAAAACCTCGACGCTATGGTCAAGGCGGGCCTCAACGGCATGACCATGCCGCGCCGCTACAATGGCCTCAACTTCCCCATCACGCCCTACACGATGTGCGCCGAAATCGTGGCTGCCAAGGACGCTGGCTTCGGCAATATCTGGAGCCTCCAGGATTGCATCGAAACGCTCTACGAATTTGGCAACGAAGACCAGCACTCGCGCTTCATCCCCCGCATCTGCGCCGGCGAAACCATGTCGATGGACCTCACCGAGCCCGACGCAGGCTCCGACCTCCAGAGCGTGATGCTCAAGGCCACCTATGACGAGGAGAATGACTGCTGGCGCCTCAACGGCGTGAAGCGCTTCATCACCAACGGCGATGCCGACCTCCACCTCGTCCTCGCACGCTCCGAAGAAGGTACCACCGACGGCCGCGGCCTCTCCATGTTTATCTACGACAAGCGCGACGGCGGCGTCAATGTGCGCCGCATCGAGCACAAGCTTGGCATCCACGGCTCGCCCACCTGCGAACTCGTCTACAAGAACGCCAAGGCAGAACTCTGCGGCAGCCGCAAACTGGGCCTCATCAAGTATGTAATGGCCCTGATGAACGGCGCGCGCCTCGGCATTGCCGCACAGAGCGTGGGCCTCTCGCAGGCCGCCTACGATGAAGGCCTAGCCTATGCCCGCGACCGCGAACAGTTTGGCAAGGCCATCATCAACTTCCCCGCCGTTTACGACATGCTGGCCCTTATGAAGGCCAAACTCGACGCCGGCCGCGCCCTCCTCTATCAGTGCGCCCGCTACGTGGATATCTACAAGGCCCTCGACGACATCAGCCGCGAGCGCAAACTCGAAGCCGACGAGCGTCAGGAGCAGAAGAAGTACGCCAAACTGGCCGACAGCCTCACACCGCTGGCCAAGGGCATGAACTCCGAGTATGCCAACCAGAACACCTTCGATGCACTCCAGATTCATGGCGGTTCGGGCTTTATGATGGACTATCCCATCCAGCGCTACGTCCGCGATGCCCGCATCACCAATATCTACGAAGGCACCACGCAGTTGCAGGTGGTGGCCGCCATCCGCTACGTGACCAACGGTAGTTACCTCGCTCAGATGCGTGAGTTCGAGACCGCCCAGGTGAGCGAAGCCATGCAGCCCCTTCAGGCCCGCGCCAAGGCGATGGCCGACAAGTTTGCCGAAGCCGTTGAGCACGTCAAGGCAGCCGAGAACCAAGAGATGCACGACATCTGTGCCCGCCACCTCGTCGAGATGGCCGCCGATGTCATCATGCTCCACCTGCTGATGTACAACGCCACTGTTCAGCCCGAGATGTTCGAGCGTTCTGCCCGCGTCTATGCCAACTTCGTAGAGGCCGAGATAGCCAAGCACTATGCCTGGGTAATGCACTTCGATGCCGCCCAGCTAGCCGACTATCGCCAGGCCTAATCCCCATTCCTCAGAAATTCTAAATAAAAAAACCGCGATTTTAACATTTCCGAAGTGTTGCGATATGTTAACGCGATTTGGATTTCGCGGAAAAATGTATTATCTTTGTACTAGCGAAGAGGAGA
>SFID01000083.1 GCA_004555425.1 Bacteroidales bacterium | reverse complement strand
GAAAGTGTTAAATTTGCAGTCGCTTTTGGCAATGGCCAAAAAGACTCCCGTGTGATGGGAAATTAAAGTTAATTTAATTTTGAGTAACACAAACATCTAAGCGAAATGAAGACATTTGATCTGAAAGCCACTCCCCGTGTTGAGCTTGGCAAGAAAGCTACCAAAGCTCTCCGCGAAAAAGGTCTGATTCCTGCTGTGCTCAATGGCAGCAAGACCGTAGAACTTCCTTTCAAGGGCACTCTCAAACCCGGGCAGAAGCTCGTTGAAATCGAGAACGGCCGCGGCATCATCACCACCGACCTCACCCTCTCCAACGAAGCTGTGCGCAAGCTCATCTACACTCCCGAGATTTTCACCATCAACCTCGATGTAAACGGCGACAAGACCCACGCAGTGCTCCGCGAAGTTCAGTTCCACCCCGTAAAAGATAACATCCTCCATATCGACCTCCTCGAAGTTACCCCCGAGAAGCCCGTGGTTATTTCGGTGCCCGTTCAGCTTGAAGGCCACGCCGAAGGTGTTAAGGCCGGTGGTAAGCTCACACTCTCGATGAAGAAAATCAAAGTGCGCGCTCCCTACACCGCAATTCCCGAACGCCTCGTAATCAACGTCGACTCCCTCGGCCTGGGCAAGACCATCCAGATTGGCGACCTCCACTTCGAAGGCCTCGAAATGGTTACTCCCAAGGAAGCCGTTGTCTGCGCTGTTCAGCTCACCCGCGCCGCCCGCGGTGCCGCTGCTGCCGACGCTGCTTCCGCAGAGTAATATCCCTCCCCTATCCTGCCATAACGAGAGGATGCCTCAAGGCCTCAAGCCCCGGGCATCCTCTCGCTCTTTCAATTTACCCCTTCAATCTCAAATTCACTTAAATGCGGCATCTTATCGTAGGCTTAGGAAATATCGGCGACGAATACAAAGGCACACGTCACAACATAGGCTTCCGCATTGCCGATGCCCTGGCCGACTCGCTGGGCCTCACATTCTCCACCGAGCGCTACGGCGACGTGGCTTCCGGCCGTCTCAAGAACCAGGAGCTCACCATCCTCAAGCCCTCAACATATATGAACCTCTCGGGCAATGCCGTGCGCTACTGGCGCGACAAGGAGAAAATCGAAATCGACAACATCCTGGTGCTCGTCGACGATATAGCCCTCCCCTTCGGCGCTATCCGCATCAAGCCCTCGGGCAGCGACGCCGGCCACAATGGGCTTAAGAACATTGCCCAGATGCTCGGCACCCAGGCATACCCGCGTCTGCGTTTCGGCGTAGGCAACGACTTTCCCCGCGGCTGCCAGATAGATTATGTGCTCGGCCAGTTTACCCTCGACCAGCGGCAGATGCTCCCCACCCGTGTCGACATCGCCGTCGACGCCGTGAAAACCGCCGTGCTTGCAGGTCTGCAGACGGCTATGTGCGATTTCAACAACAAATGAAAAGCGAAATACGTATCGACAAATGGCTCTGGGCCGTGCGTGTGTTCAAAACGCGCACCGTGGCCACCGACTCCTGCAAGAAAGGGCGTGTGATGATAGCCACTCCCGCAGGCGATGTTGTGGCAAAACCCTCGCGGATGATTCACGTGGGCGAGACGGTGCGTGTGCGCAAGCCGCCGATTACTTATTCATTTAAAGTTTTGGCCCTCACTGAGAATCGCCTCGGGGCAAAACTTGTGCCGGAATATCTGGAGAATGTCACAACAAAAGACCAGTACGACCTGCTCGACGTAATCCGCGCACAGGGCTTCATCGACCGCCGCAAAGGGCTTGGCCGCCCCACCAAGCGCGAAGGGCGCAAGCTCCACGAATTTACCGATGATTTCTACGCCGGTCCATCGATGGAATCCTGGCAGAGCGAAGATGGCTGGGACTTTGACGACGGCAATGAAAACGGCTGGGATTTCGACGAATCAGATTTCAACGACTGACCCCACTGCATACTCTCACCGATGGAAGTACTCTACGAAGACAACCACATTGTGGTGGTAAACAAAGCGCCCGGCGAAATCGTCCAGGGCGACAAAACCGGCGACGAACCGCTGGCCGACACTCTGCGCCGCTGGCTGAAAGAGAAATATGCCAAACCGGGCAATGTATTTGTGGGCGTGGTGCATCGCCTCGACCGCCCTGTTGGCGGCCTCGTAGTGTTCGCCAAAACATCAAAGGCCCTCACCCGGCTCAACGATATGTTTCGCAACGGTCAGGTGCACAAGACCTACTGGGCGCTCACCCGCAATCTACCCAAACAACCGGAGGGCGAACTCACCGGCTACATCCGCACTCTTGGCGGCGACACAAACAAGTCGGTTTGCTACTCCTCGGCTCGCGAAGGAGCCAAAGAGGCACGTCTGCGCTACCGGCTCCTGGGGTCGACCGACCGTTTCCATCTTATAGAGGTGGAACTGCTCACCGGCCGCAAACATCAGATACGCGTGCAGCTTTCCTCCATCGGCTGCCCCATCAAGGGCGACCTGAAATATGGCGACAAGCGCTCCAACCCCGACGGCTCCATCTCGCTCATCGCCCGCCACATTGAGTTTGTTCACCCGGTGAGCAAGCAGCTTATCTCAATCACCGCGCCTGTGCCCGACGATCCGCTCTGGCAGGCCGCACTTCAAACCCAAAACATCTGAATATGCCCGGTAAAGTCCTGAATATGCCCGGTAAAGACCTGAATATGCCCGGTAAAGACCTGAAAATAGTATTCTTCGGCACACCCGAATTTGCCGTAGAAAGCCTCGGCGCAATCGTCGACGCCGGATACAATGTTGCAGCTGTGGTGACTATGCCCGACAAACCTGCCGGACGCGGCCACCATCTGTTTGAATCCCCGGTTAAGCGCTACGCTGTGGAGCACAACATCCCTGTACTGCAGCCGGTCAAACTCAAAGACCCGCAATTCCTCGATGAACTGCGCAGCATCGGTGCCGACCTGTTCATCGTCATCGCCTTCCGTATGCTCCCCGAGGCGGTATGGCAGATGCCTCCACTGGGCACCTTCAACCTCCACGCATCGCTCCTCCCCCGCTATCGCGGCGCAGCCCCCATCAACTGGGCCGTAATCAACGGCGACACCTGCACCGGCGTCACCACATTCTTCCTCAAACACGAAATTGACACCGGTGACGTGATTGCCCAGGAGAAAGTCGACATTCTCCCCACCGACAACGCCGGCGACGTACACGACCGGCTTATGCTGCTGGGGCGCGACCTTGTGCTTGACACAATCCGCCGCATCATCGACGGAAACCTGCGCACTGTCCCGCAGGAACAGCTGCTCACCGCCGGTGAAGAGCCTACACCGGCTCCCAAAATCTTCAAAGACACCTGCCGCATCGACTGGAACCGCCCGGCCCTGCAGGTTCACAACCTTGTGCGTGGCCTCTCCCCCTACCCCTGCGCCTGGACCGAGCTTTACCCCTCCCCCGCCTCGCAGACATCAGACCAAGAGCCACACAGCGCCGACAGCGATGCCGGAGGTAAAGCCGACGCAGCCCCTCTGCTCAACCTGAAGGTGATTGCCACGCGAGTGATTGACGGAATACCCTGCGCAGCTCCCGGCGCCGTCAGCACCGACGGCCGTCTGGCCATCCAGTGCGGCGACGGCAAAGCCGTGGAAATTTTCCGCCTGCAACCCTCCGGCAAAAAGGCTATGGATGCCGCCGACTACCTTCGCGGCGCCCGCCTTCCCGAATCTCTCCTCGCCCGATAAACGCAAACCATCTCCCGACATCCAACAAACTGGCTATCTTTCACTTGCCATCTGGCTTGGGCGCATCCTTAGCATCATCATCGCTGAAATAGCGGAATTCATCGGCAAGCGGCAGACGCGCCGGATGAATAAGCAACCTCAGCGAGGTTGAATAGTTGAAATACGCCCATATCCAGTTGATTAGCACGGTGATTTTGTTTCTCATTCCGAGAATCGAAATCAGGTGGATAAACATCCACACCATCCACGCCACAAACCCGTGGAAATGACCGCAGCGCAAATCCACCACCGCGCGATTGCGGCCCACTGTGGCCATCGAGCCTTTATCGACATAGACAAACTTCCGGCGCCCGCCTTCGTCGACTTTCCCTTTTGCCACATCATTGAGATTTCGGGCCAGCAACCGGCTCTGCTGGAGCGCTACCTGCGCCAGCTGCGGATGCCCCTGCGGAAAATTCGGGTCGCCCTGCATCAGCGCTATATCGCCCAGAGCGTAGACATCGTGCAAACCGGCCACCTCGCACAGGGCATTGGTCTGGAATCGGCCTCCGTGCCCGATGAACGAGGTATCGCAATTGCGCCATTCAAACGGCACTGCGGTAACACCGGCCGTCCAGATTACCATCGATGCGTCGAGCGAACTGCCGTCGAGCAATTCCACGCGCTTTTCGTAGGGGAAATACTGCTTCGTATTCACGCCTAAACGCAGGTTCACCATCAGCGACTGCAACGCCTTCGCTGCCGCTTGCGATGACTTCTCCGACATAGTGCGGAGCACCCGGTCGCTCCCTTCCACGATGGTAATAGTCACATCATCCTGATCTATCGACGGATATTCGCGCGGCAGAATGTAGCGCTTCATCTCACCGAGAGCGCCGGCAATCTCAACACCGGTAGGGCCACCGCCCACAACCACGAAATTGAGCAGGCGGCGCCGAAGTTCTCGTGTAGGAGCCATCGACGCCCTTTCCAACAACGACAGCACATCATTGCGGCAGCGAATTGCCTCGGCGGTGGATTTAAGCGTGTAGACGCTGTTGCCAAGCTCAGGCATATTGAAGAAATTGTTGGTCGTTCCGGCCGCCACCACGAGTATGTCGAAAGGCACCTCCTCAAGGGGCGTCAGCACCACGCGGCGCTTCATATCGATTGCCGTCACCTCACCCATATTGAAATGCACACGGTCGGAGTGACGCTTGCGCAGCTCGCGCCGCAAGGGGAAACAGATGCTGGCCGGTTCGAGGCCCGACGATGCCACCTGATAGAACAGCGGCGGGAAGCTGTGGTAGTTGTTGCGGTCGATAAGCGTGACATCAAACCGGCTTATATCTATATGCTTTACGAAATTCAGACCGGCGAATCCTCCGCCTATCACCACCACTTTCTTCAATTGCTCACGGCTTTTCATTTGATGAATATAAAAATTACACAGATTATATACTTCTAACGCCCGGAGTGCCAAATGAGTTTTCAGAAAAAAATTGTAACTTTGCATAGCTATGTGGAAATTTCTCGGAAATATTATTCAGCTTATAATCTCACCGGCCAGCGGCTGGGAGGATATTGCCGCCGATGACCGCCGCACCGACGGCCGCCGCGGCCTTACCGACATTCGCGAGGTTTACCTTGGCAGCTTCCTCCCGCTCATTGCGGTGTGCGCCGCCACATACTTTCTGCGGATGCTTTACACCGGCGGCCCCGATTTTCTCCAGGCGCTGCAGCAGACGATCATTCAGTTTTTCTCGCTCTTTCTATCCTATCACATAGCGATATATGTGTTCTCGCTGGCATTGCCCCGGCTTATGAGCATCGACGAGCAACCCGACCCGCGCCGCTCCGCGTTGCTGATAATGCACTGTATTTCAGTGATAGCCCTGGTGTTTCTGCTGGGCAATCTTATAAAAGTGAATGTGGCGCTGATACAATTCCTCCCCATATACGTTATATTTATAATCTGGAAAGGCGCCACATATATGGGAGTGCCCGACCGGAATCTCGGTCTGTATATGATTATGGCCTCCGCTACAATCCTCGGGGCTGTCTACGGCCTCAGTTTTCTGTTTAACGTGCTATTGTAATCGGCTATGGCAAAAATGAAATTCAAGGACGTCAACATCAAAAACCGACGCGCCACATTCGACTACGCCATCGGCGACACTTTCACCGCCGGGCTGGTGCTCACCGGCACTGAAATAAAATCTATCCGGCAAGGCAAAGCCTCGCTGGCAGATACATTCTGCTACGTCAACAACGGCGAGGTGTGGATTAAAAATATGTATATCGCCGAATACTTCTACGGCACTTACAACAACCACACCGAGCGCCGCGAGCGCAAACTGCTGCTCAACCGCAAGGAAATACGCCAGTTGGAGAAGAACGGCAAAGAGGCAGGCTTCACCATTGTGCCCCTGCGCCTGTTTATCAACGACCGCGGATATGCCAAACTGGTTATCGGCATCGGCCGGGGCAAAAAGGAATACGACAAGCGACAGAGCATAAAAGAGCGCGAAGACGCCCGCGCTATGGCCCGCGCTTTCCAGAAATAACCCCCACACATTCCGGTAATAGACCTCACATCTTCCGGAAATTAGCCTTCCAAAATGGATTTTCCTCAGGAATATTTCACCTTCGTAAAAGAGCATCTTGCCGATGATCCGGCATCGCTGCGTCTGCGCTTCCACGGCGACAGCCGCGAGTGGATAGCCCCGGCAATCGGCAACATCGCCGCACTGAAAAAAGGTGGGAAATTCAAAATCGGCGACAAAGATTTCACGCCGCGAGTGATTCCGGTTGAACTATCCGCCCAGCAGGCTACATCGGCACGTGTGGCAAATCTTCACGCCACCCTCGCAGCCGAAATGTTCTGGAAAGACCCTCTCCCGCTGCACATTCTCGATATGACCTTAGGCCTGGGGATGGATGCACGGATGCTGTTGGCTAAATTCTCCGACGCGACGCTAAAGGCCTTCGACCTGAATCCGTTGCTGGTCGACGCAGCCCGCGTAAACTTCGTCGAGGAGGGAACCAGCGTAAACTTCACCGAAGAAAGTCCACGTGTGGATATCGAATGTGCCGACTCGGTGGAGTATCTCCGCAATCTGCCTGAGAGTGAACGATTCGACCTGATTTTCATTGACCCGGCCCGACGCGGCGATTCCGGCCAGCGGCTCTTCAATCTGCACGACTGCCAGCCCGACCTCATAGATTTGCTGCCGCTGCTCCGTCGCCACACATCATTCGTTATGGCAAAGCTGTCGCCGATGCTCGATGTCACGCAAACCTTGCGCGACCTTCCCTGCACACGCGAACTGCACATCGTGGAGGAGTCGGGCGAATGTAAGGAGATTCTCGCGCTGATTGACTTCACCCCATCCACCCCACTTTCCGATATAAAAATCATCATCGACCGCTTCTCCGGCAACCGGTATCAGGACTTCGCTTTCACCCAGGCGGAGGAGGCCGCAGCAGCTGAGGATATGCGCAGCGCTTCCCATTATCTCGGCAGGCTGCCACGACGCGGCGAGATTCTTCTTGAGCCATCTGCCGCCGCAATGAAGGCTGCTCCGTTTGCGCTCTTGGCATCGCGATTCGGCATCGCACCGCTGCACCCGAATACCCACCTTTATGTTGCCACGGATACTACCACTGCCCTAAGCGACTTTCCAGGTACTCAGTATATGGTAGAAGCGGCGTGGCCCTTCTCATCCTCTGTGCTAAAGCGACTTCCCGCACTCGCCTCTGAGGCTTACTTCCCCGAGAATCCAGGCCGTCAGGTGAAGGTAGACATCGCCGTGCGCAATCTCAAAGGCTTCGCTCCGGAAATTCTCCGCCGCAAAACGCGCCTGAAACCGGGCGATGATATGCGGCTGTATGGCGCCACCCTCGCCACCCCCTCGGGCGACAAACCGGCGCTAATCCTCACCCGCCGTCTGGAAGCCAAGCCCAATTAGCCAATCGGGCTGTATCAAAATATAAATAACGTATCATTGTGAGCTATTTTGATACAGCCTCATTAGACCAATTAGACTAATCGGAATCCTGTCAGTGGCTGATTATGCTTTCTGTGGTGCCTGATATCTGCCATCGACCTTTGTAGGCTCGATGTGAATGCCAATGTAAGTGTCCCGGCCAAAGTGCTCACGCAGTTTTCGTTCGATATGTGTGGCGTGCTCATGCGCCTCATACAGCGTGATATCGCCGGGCAAACGCAAATGCATCGTTATTGATATATTACTTCCAATCCGGCGCGTGCGCAGATGATGGATATTGCTCACGTTCGGTTCCTGTTCTACAATCTGCATTATCTCCTCCTCAACCTCATCGGGCAGACTGCGCTCCAGAAGTTCATCAAGCGCCTGCTTGAGCAGCTTAAAGGCTGTGGTCATAATCAGGATGCTCACCACACACGCCGCGATCGGGTCGAGCACCGTCCATTTAGCCCCAAAGAACATAGCGCCGCCAACACCAATCGCCGTACCCACCGACGAAAGTGCGTCGGACCGATGATGCCAGGCATTGGCAATCATAGCCTGCGAGCATACATCCTTTCCGGCTTTCACCGTAAAACGGTAAGTCCATTCCTTCAGTGCAATACTCACAATCGCGGCAACAAACGCTATAAATCCGGGTCGCGGCACGGGAATACCATTTATCGCCTTATAGATTTTCAATCCACCGTCGTAGCAGAGCATCACGCCCACCGTCAGCAGAGCCAAACCGATTATGGCTGTAGCCAGGGTCTCGAATTTGCCATGTCCGTAGTTGTGATTTTTATCCTCCGGCTTTACGGAAATCCGCACAAACAGGAGCACCACAATATCGGTAAGAAAATCGGAGAGCGAATGTACTGCATCGGCAATCATAGCTGCCGAATTGCCCAATACTCCGGCTACAAATTTAAACAGCATAAGCACCGCATTGACGAGACTTCCCATCAATGTCACGCGATATATCTTCTTTTCGCGAGAAATATTGGTATTTTCAGTGCTATCATTCATTGCCATACAGAAATGCGCGGTTGAATTGTGATAATCAGCAGCGAAGTTACTGAATCTTTACCACATTAGCAACCTTCCGGCTCAACAATCTTTCCGAACACTTGTCGCGGCCAATACTTAAAAGTGAGTATTCGGGCCGAAATTATCTGTAGCCACTGCCGGATAAGCCACCCGGCTTCAATCATTAATTGTAGGTAATTTGCGCCCTGTAGCCCCTGTAGGGCTTGTTTGGGAAGATTTATGTGTCTAACTTTGCCATACCAATATGGCACATTTCAGGCATTCATACGTCATCTTTTTCACGTCAATACTGCTGCCGGCTGCGCTAATTTTCCAGCCTGCCAAAGCCTCCGTCGCATCAGATTCCACCACCGGAATCAGTGCCGGAAGCCGCCGCCACAGACAGCACCGCGACTGCCGCCTCCGCTGACAGTGCTGCGATTATTGCCGCCGCTGACAGTGCCGCACTTGATTCGCTCATCAACCGCCAGGCTATGGCCCACCTGCAGCCTTCGAGTTTTTCCGACCTTATCGCGCTGCTTCCGGGGTTTGTATCAAAAGACCCACAGATGGGAGAGGCCAATCTCATTGCACTGCGTCAGGCTCCCCAGGCCACCTCCGGCGACAACTACAGCACATCCTCGCTGGGCACATCTTTCCTCATCGACGGAGTGCCAATCAATACCTCCTCCCAGCTACAGACCACCTCCGACTCTTCGCGCTCTGCCCGTCTGACCGCCGGAAAGGGTGTGGATATGCGTGCTATCTCCACCGACGACATCGAGAGCGTGGAAATCGTGCGCGGCATCCCCTCCGCTGAGTATGGCGACCTCACCTCCGGGCTGGTGAAAATCAAACGCAAGAGCGGCCCCTCCGGCATTGAAGCACGATTCAAGGCCGATATGCAGAGCCAGCTCTTCTATGTAGGCAAAGGGTTTGCAATGCCCGCTCCCGACTGGAACATCAACCTCTCGGCAAGCTACCTCGACTCGCGCATCGACCCGCGCAACAACCGCGACAACTTCAAGCACGTCACCTTCTCTGCCCGCAGCAACCTACGCCGTCAGACCTCTCGCGGTAAGCTCGCCTGGGACACTTCGCTCAACTATACCGGCACATTCGAGCGCGACAAGCATGACCCCGATCTCACAGTCAACAACACTATCGACTTCTACACCAACGACGTCAACACACTCTCCTGGAATAATTCCCTAGTGCTTCTCCGCCCGTCGGGCAGCTTCCTCAATTCGCTCAGCCTCACCACCGGTCTGAGTATGAGCTACGAGCACCTGCGCCAGGAAAAAACCGTGACTCCTCCCACTGTCTACCCCCTTCCGGTATCGGTAATTGCCGGGCCCAACTACGTAGGTTACCTCCCAATGCTCTATCTTGCCGACTATAATGTCTACGGCAAGCCTCTTACTCTCTTCCTCAAGCCTGCCGCCCGTTTCCGCTACAACACCGGACGCTTCTCCGGCTTCCTAAAGGCCGGCGCCGAATACAATTACTCCAAGAACTTCGGCCGTGGCGCCGTCTACGACCTCACCCGCCCCCTCACCGCCGGGAACACAGCGCGTCGGCGCGCCTTCTCCGACATCCCGGCCATTCAGCAACTCTCGTTTTACGCCGAAGCACAAACCGACATTTCCCTCGGCCAAAGCACCCTCCACCTGCAGGCCGGTCTGCGCGAAACACAGATGCCCGGCATAAGCCGCGACTACTATCTGTCGTGGCGCCCCTTCCTCGACCCCAGGGCAAACCTCCGATTCACATTCCCGGCACTGTTCGTTTCCTCATATCCTCTCACCTTCGAGTTGGGCGGCGGTGTAGGCCTCCACACCAAAATGCCGGTGGCGGCATCCCTTTACCCCGACCGCCTCTTCAACGATTACGTGCAGCTCAATTACTATCACAACGTGCCCGAATACCGCACAATGAATGTAATGACCTGCATCGACGACCGCGTGAACTTCGACCTGCGCCCGGCACGCAACCTGAAATGGGAAATCCGTGCCGACGTCAATTACCGGGGCAATAACTTCTCAATCACATATTTCCGCGAACACACCGACGATGCCTTCCGTATGGCATCTGAGGTGCGTTTTCATACCTACAACCGCTACGACCCCTCCGGATGGAATCCCTCAGTCGACGGCGCCCCCGCCATCGACAAACTTTCCTTCACTCCGGAGACAATCATACAGATGGTGAGCCGCCCCACCAACGCCTCGCTAATCGACAAAAAGGGTGTGGAGTTCACGTTCTCATCGCGCCGAATTCCTATGATCCGCACACGCGTCACAGTCAACGGCGCCTGGTTTCACACCCGGCTGACCAATTCCGACGGACTATGGTACAAGCCCTCGACTATCGTCAACGGCAAAGAGCTTTATTACGCCGGATATTACGACGACCCCGACGGAAGCGTTTACCAGTCGATCAACACCAACTTCACCTTCGACACCGATGTGCCCCGGCTTGGCCTCAACGTATCACTGACGGTGCAGAATATGTGGTTCACCTCCACCCGCCAGCTGCCCCGCAGCGGTATGCCGACGCAATATATCGGCATCGACGGGGAGATTCATCCCTGGACCGGCGCCGACGCCGAGAACCCCTATCTGCAGCAACTCATCCGCCGCTATTCCTCCACAGCTTTCGATGTGCGGGCAGTGCCTGTGGCCACACAGTTCAATATCAAGGCCACAAAGCGTTTCTGGCGCGACCGCATAGGGCTGGCGCTCTACGTCAACCGCCTCATCAGCATCACCCCCGACTATATGCAGTATGGCATAGTGCAGCGCCGCTACTCCTCCCCTTACTTCGGTATGGAAATGAATCTGAAAATATAAATATCCATAAATATCATATCTACAATGAAAGAAATTAAGTTAATTATGGCCGCTG
>SFID01000082.1 GCA_004555425.1 Bacteroidales bacterium | reverse complement strand
ATTTTCTAAATGCTTTTGCGGAAATTTTCTTGGCTTTATCGGTGCGCGAATTGACGATATAGGAATTTTTTCGCGGCCGAAAATATAAAAGATATTAAAAGTTTTCGCGCGAAAAAAGTTTGGATTTAACATTTCTGGTAACTACTCAGGTCGTTTTTTCGGGCACCAAACCTCCTGAGTAGTTACCATTTTAGTTTCAACGCAGCCTGCGGCTGCTAGCCCGATACCCTATTCAAGCCAACACGTGCTCTGCGCCTTAGGCGCAGAGCCAATTCTCTATACAATCCCCAATCCCCAATTAAAAAAGCCACAAAATCCCTCCAGCAAAAAATCTTTCGTATATTTGCAAGGTAATTTCCTAATCCCTAATTCCTAATTGAATAAATGCAAACCTCTTCCCTTCAAAATGCTATTAGGTGGATGGGTTGGCTCGTGCTGTGCTGCATCTTTGCCACCCAGGCTATGGCTGCACCGCAGAGCGGCAAGACCTACCGCCTTATCAATGTATCAACAGGCAAGGCACTGAGCAATGGTGGCAACCTGGCCAACGATGCCTCCTTCCTGTACGAAACGATCGCCTCTGGCCAGCAGTCGCAGCAATGGACACTCGT
This sequence comes from Bacteroidales bacterium, assembly GCA_004555425.1. Classification (GTDB taxonomy): domain Bacteria; phylum Bacteroidota; class Bacteroidia; order Bacteroidales; family Bacteroidaceae; genus Alloprevotella. The sequence goes on along the minus strand of SFID01000082.1, from coordinate 11,811 downwards.
CAGCACGGGCCGCGCCAATGTGTTTGTCCTGGTCAATGTGAAATCGACCAAGGCTTTCGACATGGCCCCCACCGTGGGCCATCCCGTGCAATGGGATGTCAATACCTCAAACGTCAACCAGCAGATGACCTTCAAAGCCGTGAACGTTGACGAAGACATTTACCAAATCTGCAATGCCAACAACCAGACGCAGGTGCTGGGCATTCACACCGACGGCTCGCCCATCATGGTCAGCGGTGGCACGGGCGAGACCACACAATTTCGCCTTGAAATCGTGGAAAACAGCGAATATTCCGCACCCGTTCAAAGCCTGCGCTATCAGATTATCGACCGCGACGGCACAGCCCTCTCCCTGCGCGGCGAAACGGCCGAGGAATCCTTCATCTATCCCGAAGAAGCCGATGCGCAGAACGCTTCGCAAGTGTGGCTCGTAGGCAAGGGCAACACGGCCATGATGCTGCAGCACGAAGCATCGGGCTACTACATCGACCTCTGCCTCAACCACGCCAGCGCACCCCTGGTCTATACGATGAACAAAGCCAACTACAACCAAAACCTCACCTTCGCCCCCGTTGAAGGCGAGGAGAATGTCTATCAAATCACAGGTACTTACCAAGGCAACACCTATTACCTGTGCAAGAACGGCACGGACAAGTTCATCACAACAGCAGATGGCACGGACGAGAACACCTATTTCCGCTTCAAACTCCTGCCCTCCAACTCCCGCAACGTATGGGAGGACGAAACCTTCTACAAGGAGAACAAGGAGGACGGCCACGCCACCTTCATTCCCTACGCCTCCACAGAATCCATGCGCGCCGACGCGTGCTATGCCTATCCTTGGCTGACGCCCGAGCAGGCAGAGTACCTCTCGCTCAACGGCACCTGGAAATTCCACTATGCCCCCAACCCCCTTGTACGGCCCGGAGAAGATGACTTCTGGGGCACAGCCGCCGACGTGTCGGCTTGGGACGACATCGAAGTGCCCTCCTGCTGGGAAATGAAGGGCTACGACAAGCCCATCTACGTCAATGTGGAGTACGCCTTCGTGTGCAACCCGCCCTTCATTCGCAGTCAGGTGAACGGCATTGACGAGAACCCCGTGGGCTCTTACCGCCGCACCTTCACCCTGCCCGACGACTGGGCCACGGGCAAGCGCGTGTTCCTTCACTTCGATGGCCTTTACAGCGCAGCCTTCGTTTGGCTCAACGGCAAGTACGTGGGCTATACGCAAGGCGGCAACAACGATGCCGAGTTCGACCTGACCGCATACGTTCACGCAGGCGAGAATACCATCGCCGTGCAGGTGATTCGCTGGAGCGACGGCTCCTATCTCGAAGGTCAGGATATGTGGCACATGACGGGCTTGCACCGCGACGTTTATCTCTACGCCACGCCCACCGTCGCCATCCGCGACCACTATATCACCGCTGCGCTCAATGCGGCCGACAACTACCAGAGCGGCACGATGAACGTGGCCCTCACCATCGACAATCGCGGCCTGCAGAACGGCCAGATGACCGTCGAGGCCACCCTCATCAGCCCCACGGGCGAGCAAGTAGCCACGCAGGAGAAACTCATCGCCTATTCGGGCAGCCAATCCAGCATACAGACCACCCTCGCCTTTGAAAACCTGAGCGGACTCCTGCCCTGGAACGACGAGACCCCCAACCTCTACACCGTGGAAATCCGCCAGAAGGATGCAGCGGGCCAAGAGACCATGGCCTTTGCCACGAAATACGGTTTCCGCCACGTGGAAATCAATGGTGGACTGGTGAAAATCAACGGCAAGCGCGTCTTCTTCCGCGGTGTGAACACCCAAGATACGCACCCCACCCGCGGCCGCACCATTGATGTGGAAACCATGCTCAAGGATATCACCCTGATGCGCCAAGCCAACGTCAACACCGTGCGCACCAGCCACTATCCGCGCCAGGCCAAGATGTACGCTATGTTCGATTATTACGGCATCTACTGCATGAACGAGTTCGACGTGGAGTGCCACCGCGACTGGAACAAGAACGGCAACTGGGGCGCCATCTCCAACAAACCGTCATGGGAAGGCCAGTTTGTGGACCGCAGCATCCGCACTGTGCTGCGCGACCGCAACCACCCCTCCGTCATCTTTTGGTCCTTGGGCAACGAGAGCGGCGTAGGCTGCAACTTCACGGCTTCCTACAACGCTGTGCGCGCCCTCGACCCGCGCCCCATCCACTACGAAGGCTCTACCAACGCGGGTAGCACGCAGTGGACGGACATCCACTCCATCATGTATCCCTCGCTGACCTATGTGCAAGGAAAATCCGCCAGCAACCAGGGCAACCAGCCCTTCTTCATGTGCGAATATGCCCACGCCATGGGCAACGGCCTTGGCAACTTCAAGGAATACTGGGACATCATCGAGAATAGCAACCTCGGTATCGGCGGCTGCATCTGGGACTGGGTGGACCAGGCCATCATCGACCCGCAAGCCATCCTCAGCGGTGAGACCAAGGTCAACGGCTTCGATAAATACATGAGCGGCTATGACTATCCCGGTCCCCACCAAGGCAACTTCCTCAACAACGGAGTCATCACGGCCGACCGCGCATGGACACCCAAACTCACGGAAGTGAAGCGCATCTACCAGCCTGTGGCCTTCGCCTACGACGCTGCTACCCGCGCCCTCACCATTCGCAACAAGCAAGCCTTCGAACCGCTCCAGCACTACGACCTCCATTACACCATCCTCCGCAATGGCCTCGAGGTGGAGCACGGCAGTTTTGACCTAGGCACAGTTGCCGCTGGTGCAACGAGCACCTTCTCCGTTCCCTTCACCACCACGCCCGCCACGGACGGCGAATATATGCTCAACGTGGGCCTGCGCCATCAGGAGGCTACGACTTGGTGCGAAGCAGGCTACGAAATGGCCAATGCACAGTTCACCCTGCAAGAGCGCGCCGCCACCTTGCCCACCCTTGAAACGACAACAGCCAACGGCCGCCTCACCCGGACCAGCAACGCTGGCACAACGACCATCCAGGGCGACAGCATCCGCTTCGTCCTCGACGCGCAAGGCTTCGTCAAGGAATGGAACGTCAAGGGCATCAACCTCCTCGCCGCATCTATGGAGCAGCAGCCTATCTATAGCAACATCCGCTGGATTGAAAACGAAAGCCCCTACGGCAACCACAGTTTCGGCGATACCATCACGAGCATCAACTCCGCCACCGTCACCTCCGAACTGGGTGCAGGCGGCACGACCTGCAACGTCCGCGTCACCGCTGCCGATGACCAGTGCCCCTACGTCATCAACTACACCATATATAATACGGGTACGGTCGACATGGCCGTCACCTTCTCGCCCACCAAGGCTGGCCTGCGCCGCATCGGACTGGATATGCGCTTGAGCGAGGACTTCGAGGATGTCGTCTACTACGCCCGCGGCCCGTGGGAGAACTATGTGGACCGCCAGGTAGGTTCGTATCTCGGCCAATATACCACAACCGTCACCGACCTCTTCGAGGAATACACCCATCCGCAGTCCATGGGCAACCGCATGGATATGCGCATGCTCACCCTGACCAATCCCACGAACGGTGACCAAGTGCGCATTGAATCCCAAGGTCAAGTTTCCTTCTCCCTCTCACACTACGACGAGGCAGAGTTCCTCAAGCCGATAGCCCATACGTGGGACATCACGCGCCATCCCGAGGTGTACGCCCACTTCGACTATATGCAGCGCGGTTTGGGTAACGGCAGTTGCGGCCCAGGCACACTCAGCCAATACAATTGCCCCAACTCTGGCCAGCACACCTTCACCCTACGCTGGTCGGCCCGAACAGGCACAGAGACAGGCATCGCCAATACCACCACGCCCAACGACTGCACCATTCGCTACGACCGCGACAGCGAAACCGTCACCCTCGACAACCGCCTAGCCCCAGGCACAAAGGTAAAGGTGACGAACATCGGCGGCCAGACCATAGCCCAGACCACAAGCCAAGGTGCGCCCCTCGCCCTCTCCCTCAAAGGACAGCCGCGCGGCACCTACCTCGTCGTGCTCAGCAAGGGCAGCCAAACAGTCCGCACACACAAGTTGCTGAAATATTGAACCTACCTATAAAACACTCAGGGGAGGCCCGCGCGGTCTCCCCTGTTTTTTTTTAATGCTTCTCCAGAATCATTTTTTTTAGAACCTACCTTAATCCTCTTTTCAAGCGGCTGGTTGGTCTGCTAGCCTTCAATCAAGGTCCGATTCTTTCACGTAGCACCACCACAACGAAAAAGGGACGAAACCTATATGCGTTTCGTCCCCTCATTATAAGGTTAAATCTGTGTGTCTGTCCTATGTCTTATTTGCAGCAACCACCGCGCAGCGTGTTGTGGTCAAGGCTCTTGATTTCCTTGTAGGTAGCGGGGTAACCTGTAACGGTCACGGTCTTCACCTTTCTGCCCATCAGACCTTCGCGCTCAACAACGGTATTCTGCATTTCTACGAGCACGTCGGCGTTGCCGTTCTGCAAGAGAGCTTCGCGTACAGCAGCGTTGATGCAGTTCTGATAACCACCCTTGCGCACAGCCTTGCTGGGAACGTAGGTGTAGGAAATCTTCTTGGGAGAAACTTCAAGGGTGGCTGTTGCGCCCGATCTGATAGAGGTGCAAATCTGCTGCGTGTGTGCAGTCTGCTTGGAAATGGAGCAAGACGTGAGAGTCAAGGCGGCAGCGGCCAATACGAGAACTAACTTTTTCATAATGATTAGAATTTTTGGTGGACCCGATTTGTAACAATATATGGAAGCAGCAGGGACCACAGGGTCCGTTTGTGGTCTGTCGCTTTAATGCGTAAGGGAATGCTGAAGGGGTACAAAGGTTTATATTTTCGGGAGTAAAGAGAGCGGAGTGGCTTCCGCTGTGCGCCCGATGTGGTTCCTCTCGTTCAGAACCGCCACAAATATATATTATTTTGCTAAAACCACCAAACTGTTCAAAAAAATAGTGAAAACCAAATCAATTATTTTTTTGTGAATATGTTGTGCAGCAGATTGTGAGCGAGATTTTATTTGTTGATTCCGAAGCCTCGGTTAGTGCAAAAAAATAGAGGGACACCGCGCGGTGTCCCTCTGGCTGATATATTGCGATACAGCAAAGGTTTACTGAATCAGGTTCTTGCCCGTCATTTCTGCAGGTTGCTCCAGTCCCATAATATGGAGGATGGAGGGAGCCACGTCGGCCAGTACGCCGTCGATGACTTTGGCATCCTTGTTTTGCGTCACGTAGATGAAGGGCACGGGATTGAGCGAGTGGGCAGTGTTGGGCGTGCCGTCGCTGTTGATGGCGTTGTCGGCGTTGCCGTGGTCGGCAATGATGATGGTTTCGTAGTCCGTGGCGTTGGCGGCTTCTACTACTTCTTTCACGCACTGGTCCACTGTGGTCACAGCCTTTTCGATGGCGCTGTAGACACCTGTGTGGCCGACCATATCACCATTGGCAAAGTTGACCACGATGAAGTCGTACTTGTTTTCGCGGATGGCCGCCACGAGTTTGTCCTTCACTTCGTAGGCCGACATTTCGGGCTGGAGGTCGTAGGTAGCCACTTTGGGCGAGGCCACGAGGATACGCTCTTCGCCTTCGTAGGGAGTTTCGCGTCCGCCGTTGAAGAAGAAGGTCACGTGGGCGTACTTCTCCGTTTCGGCAGTGTGGAGTTGTTTGAGGCCCTTGCTGGCGAGGTATTCGCCGAGGGTGTTGCTGACGTTCTCCTTGGGGAAGAGGATGTGCACGCCTGTAAAGGAAGCGTCGTAGGGCGTCATGCAGAAATATTGCAGGCCGGGGATGGTCTTCATTCCCTGTTCGGGCATATCCTGCTGGGTGAGAACGATGGTGAGTTCCTTAGCGCGGTCGTTGCGGTAGTTGAAGAAGATGACTACGTCGCCTTCCTGGATGCGTCCGTCTACCTTGGCGTTGACCAGGGGTTCCATGAATTCATCCGTATTCTTGTGGTCCTCGCTGTCGCTGTCGTAGCAGCTCTGCACGCCTTCCACCATGTCTTCGCAGGCGCGGCCCTTGCCTTCCACGAGTTGGTCGTAGGCCACCTTCACGCGGTCCCAACGCTTGTCGCGGTCCATAGCATAGAAGCGGCCGATGATGCTGGCCACGTGTGCGCCTACCTTGTCACATTGTTCGGTGAGCTGGGCGATGAATCCCTTGCCGCTCTTGGGGTCGGTGTCGCGGCCGTCCATGAAGCAGTGTACGAAGGTGCGCTCGGCCACGCCGTATTCGCCGGCGATGTCAACGAGTTTGAAGAGGTGGTCGAGCGAAGAGTGAACGCCGCCGTTAGAGGTGAGGCCCATGAGGTGGACGCGCTTGCCGTTTTCCTTGGCATAGGAATAGGCGCGAACGATTTCGGGGTTCTGGAGAATGGAACCGTCGGCGCAGGCGCGGTTGATTTTCACCAGGTCTTGGTAGACGATGCGGCCAGCACCGATATTGAGGTGGCCTACCTCAGAGTTGCCCATCTGTCCGTCGGGCAAACCGACATTTTCGCCCGAAGCCAGCAACTGAGAGTGCGGATACGTGGCGTTGAGGTGGTCCATAAAGGGAGTCGGAGTCTGGAAAATGACGTCACCCTTGCCGTGTGCGCCAATGCCCCAACCATCAAGAATCATCAGGAGAGCTTTCTTTGCCATAATATATTAGGTGTTTACAGGTTGATTACGCTGCGAAATTATTGAAAATTCATAGGATAGCAAAATTCGTGCAAGGGTTTTTGGGCTGCCAGCGCCCTTGTGGCCCTCCGAAAGAGGAAAAAGCGGAGTGTGGATGGCAATACAGACGTCAGTAAGCCGCAGCAAATCCGCTTTTTTGGGGGAAATATTTGGTGCGGTGGAAAATAAGGACTACCTTTGCCCACGCAAATAAGGCCGATACGATAGATATTATCGGCAAGACAAAGGTTTTTTGACGGAAAGGATTTCAGCCTGAATACAAAGCAAGAGGGCGGAAATTCTTTCGGTATTTTTTTGTTACCTTAAAAAACAGAATCTATCCCAAACATGGAATCGGGGTGCGTACGCTCAGCTCCTCATTTCCAAGTCCTTTGAATTTTTAAACAAGATTTGGATTAGTGTTTCCAAGGCCCAAGGCGCAGCCCTCAGGCCAAGGACTCCTAACTCCTCACTCCTAACTTCTAACTATTATATGGCTTACATGACTCAAGAGGGCTACGACAAGATGGTAGCCCAGCTCCGCCACATGGAATCGGTGGAGCGTCCCGCAGCCTCTGCAGCGATTGCAGAAGCCCGCGACAAAGGAGACCTCTCCGAAAACAGCGAATACGATGCTGCAAAAGAGGCACAGGCAATGCTCGAAACCAAAATCAACCAACTCAAACAGGCCATTGCCGAAGCAAAAATCATTGACACCTCCCGCCTGAGCAACGATACCGTGCAGATTCTCTCCACCGTGGAAATGAGAAATCTAGCCAATAACATGGTGATGAAGTACACCATCGTCAGCGAAAGCGAGGCCAACCTGCGCGAAGGCAAAATCTCTTCGACCACGCCCATCGCACAGGGCCTGCTCGGCAAGAAGGCGGGCGATGTAGTGGAAATCAAGATTCCGCAAGGCATCATCAAACTCGAGATTCTGAAAATCAGCATTGACTAATCCGCACGGCGGAGACGAATCCGCACGCGGAGCAATGCGCATCCCGAAGCGTAACAACTCAACCCATCCCATGACAATCTTCAGTCGTATCATTGCAGGAGAAATCCCCTCCTACAAATGCGCCGAGGACGACCGCTTCTACGCCTTCCTCGACATCAATCCCGTGGCCAAGGGCCACACACTCGTAGTGCCCAAGCAGGAAGTGGACTACCTGTTTGACCTCGACGATGAAACCCTTGCGGCCATGACCGTGTTTGCCAAACGAGTGGCCAAAGCCATACAGCAGGCTTTCCCCTGCCGAAAAGTAGGCATGGCAGTGCTGGGCCTGGAGGTCAACCACGCCCATATCCACCTGATTCCCCTTCAGAGCGAAGGCGATATGGATTTCCGCAAAGAGAAACTCCAATTACCCGCTGAGGAGATGCAGGCTATCGCTGCAAAAATCCTTGCTAATTTCTAACGAATACCTATTGCCGAAACCGGAGAAGCGACCAGCGCGTGCTGAGTCCCTTCCCCGGTTTTTGCAATGATAGGCCTTTTCCCCTAATAGCCGCTCGGCGGTTTGCGTTAACCTTTCCCATGCTATGAAACACCACCTTCCCCACCTCTTCTTCGCAGCCATCGCTGCCTTCTTTGCCGCCACAAATCCCAGTGTAGTGGCCCAAGCCCAGCATACCGTTTGGTTTGACGAGCCGACAAGCTTTGCCGGCCACGCCATCTGGACACAGGAAATCCCAGAAGGCGCTCCCGCCGACTACAAACCCGTCAATGCGGGCGAGCAAAACTGGAACCGCGACCGCGAATGGGAGCAGCGCTCACTGCCCCTTGGCAACGGCTCGCTGGGTGCAAACGTGATGGGCAGTATCGCCACCGAACGATATACCCTCAACGAGAAAACCCTCTGGCGCGGCGGCCCCGGCACAGCCGATGGCCCCGCACACTATTGGAACCAGAACAAAGAGAGTGCCCACCTGCTTCCCCAGATTCGCCAAGCCTTCCTCGACGGCGACCTCAATAAGGCTGCCGAACTCACGATGCGCAACTTCAACAGCACTGTGCCCTATGAAGCGAAGGGCGAACGCTCCTTCCGCTTCGGCTCCTTCACCACTCTGGGCGAATTGTGCATAGAAACGGGGCTCAGCGACAAGGATGCGCGCCACTATCGCCGCGCCCTGTCCATCGATTCGGCCTTTGCCACAGTCTCCTTCTCGGCAAACGGCGTGGACTATCGCCGCGAGACGTTCATCAGTTACCCACACAACGTGATGGCCATTCGCTTCTCGGCCTCAGAGAAGGGCAAGCAGCAACTCCGCCTGGCCTATACGCCAAATCCCTGTGCTGAAGGTAAGGTCACGGCAACGGCCAACGGCAACCTGCTCTACGAGGGACGACTCGACAACAACGGAATGCAGTTTGTCGTTCGCCTTCAGGCACAAGCCAAAGGCGGCACCCTTGCGGCCGAAGGTGACACCCTCGTGGTGCGCAATGCTGATGAGGTCGTGATTCTCCTCACAGCCGACACCGATTACAAGCCCAACTACGACCCCGATCTCAACGATGCGAAGGCGTATGTGGGCGTCAATCCGCTGGCAACGACCGAGGGATGGATGCGCAAGGCCTGCAAAACCTCCTGGAACAAACTCCTGCAAATCCACCTGCGCGACTACACCGCCCTTTTCGGCCGCGTGAAGTTCCAACTGGACAAGTCGACCTCCGCCCTGCCCACCAACAAACGCCTGGAAGCCTATCGCAAGGGCGCCAAGGACCAAGGCCTCGAAACGCTCTACTACCAATTCGGCCGCTACCTGCTCATCGCCTCTTCGCGTCCAGGCAATATGCCCGCCAACCTCCAAGGTATCTGGCACAACAACGTCGACGGACCCTGGCGCGTGGACTACCACAACAATATCAACCTGCAAATGAACTACTGGCCTGCGCTGATGACGAACCTCAGCGAGTGTGCCGAGCCGCTGACCGACTTTATCCGCACGCTGGAGAAGCCCGGCGAGCGCACGGCCAAGGCATACTGGGGTGCAAGGGGCTGGGCCGCAGGCATCTCGGGCAATATCTTCGGTTTCACCGCGCCGCTGGAGGGCATGGATATGTCGTGGAACTACAACCCGATGGCCGCCTCGTGGCTCGCCACCCACCTGTGGGATTACTACGACTACACCCGCGACACAGACTTCCTGCGCACTACGGCCTATCCGCTCATGAAGGGGTGCGCACTCTTCACCGAGGATTTCCTCTGGCGCAAACCCGACGGCACACTGACGGCTGCGCCCTCCACCTCGCCCGAGCATGGTCCCATCGACGAGGGAACAACATTCACGCATGCCGTGGCCCGCGAGATTCTGATGCGCTGCATCCAAGCGGCACGCACGCTGCGCATTGACGAAACGGATGCTGCACGCTGGGAAGCCATCCTCGCACAAATGGCTCCCTACAAGGTGGGCCGCTATGGCCAACTCATGGAATGGAGCCGCGACATCGACGACCCGAAGGACGAACACCGCCACGTCAACCACCTCTTCGGCCTCCACCCGGGCCACACCGTTTCGCCCTTGACCACCCCCGAACTGGCGAAAGCCGCCCGCGTAGTCCTGGAGCACCGCGGCGATGGTGCCACGGGCTGGAGCATGGGCTGGAAACTCAACCAGTGGGCACGCCTCCACGATGGCAACCACTCCTATACGCTCTACGGCAACCTGCTCAAGAACGGCACAGCCGACAACCTCTGGGACGTGCACCCGCCTTTCCAGATTGACGGCAACTTTGGCGGAACAGCAGGCGTCACCGAAATGCTCCTGCAAAGCCATGCGGGCTGCATCCACCTCCTTCCCTCGCTCCCCGATGCCTGGCAGGAAGGCAGCATCACGGGGCTGCGCGCCCGAGGCAATTTCGGCGTTGATATCTATTGGCAAGGCGGACGCCTGCAGCGCGCCATCGTCAGCAGCGACAGCGGCGAGCCTTGCACACTCCGCTATGGCAGCCACACGCTCACCTTCCCCACCGAGCGCGGCAAGGCTTACGTCATTACGCTCAACGCAAAGGGAAATCTGGAGAAGAAATAAACGCGCGGCGCGACCTGGTTTCAACGGGAACTTTGTTCCCAAGGCCAAAAGAGTAACGTGAAAGTACCGCACCTTGCTTGCAACGTGCGGTACATTTCTTTCCAGCGCAATTTGCAATTAAAAATCCACCTGAGTAGTTACCCTGAAATGGTAACTACTCAGGTTGTTCTAGAGTGCGAGACAACGTGTGGACCTTCGGTTTGCGGTATTTATTTTAACACGAATCTTACCTTCGGTTTGCGGTATTTATTTTAACACGAATCTTACGAATCTTTCTAATTGCGCGGGGTTAACCTCCAACAAGGAAACAATTCGATTCGTGTTTCACACGAATCTATCCGAAGCACACGAATGCAGGTGAGAGCAGCCCACGCGGCCAAGATTCGTATAATTCGTGGTGGAAAAAAGAAAACACACTCTTCAGCATTCGCAAAATTCGAAATATTCGTGTTAAAAAAAACACCGCGATGCCTGCGCGCCCTGTTATTTAGATTTCTATTGGGGGCTCCCCCAACCGATACTAACTCCTAACTCCTTCTATATAACAACCTGTTTTTTTAACACGAATCTTACGAAACTTTCTAATTGTGCGGGGTTAACCTCCAACAAGGAAACAATTCGATTCGTGTTTCTTTAACACGCCCTCTTGGAGGTCCTACCCCGCGCGATTAGTAAGATTAGAAAGATTCGTGTTTAAAGAAACACGAATCGAATTACCTCCCTCTTGGAGGTCCTACCCCGCGCGATTAGTAAGATTAGTAAGATTCGTGTTTAAAGAAACAACGCACACCGCAGTGCCACACGTTGACTAGCTATCTGGAGCAACCTGAGTAGTTACCTGAAATGTTAAATCCAAACTTTTTACGCGCGAAAAAATTTAATATCTTTTATATTTTCGGCCGCGAAAAATTCTCTATATCGTCAATTCGCGCACCGATAAAGCCAAGAAAATTTCCGCAAAAGCATCTAGAAAATCCGCAAAAGCATATAGAATTTCCAACTTCCGATGTATTTCTTCCTTTATAATGGGGCAAAAAAAGAGGAAAGAACCCCGTGTTTAGGGCTCTTTCCTCTTCGCTAGTACAAAGATAAT
>SFID01000157.1 GCA_004555425.1 Bacteroidales bacterium | reverse complement strand
CTCTTAACGCCCAAACCGAAAGCCTAACCCCACCTTCTTTCAGAAGGCTGACATCCTCTTCAAGGCGATAAACAGAAAAAACATTTCCTGCAAGAGATACAGCCTATCCTTTTCAGGATTGTACCAGACTTACCGCTGCAAACAGAATGCTGTTATCCATTCTTCTTACAGAATATTCCGTGATGTTTCCAGCAGAACCAAGCGCAAGGGGTTTTTCCTGTTTTTGTTTTTCTCGCTAAAACGAGAGTTAGCTGGTGTCCTATTATATATAAGGTGTTCTCCTTCCACTGAGTCACATACCCACAAGCAACGTGCGATACATTGCCTTGCTATGAGATGCTCCGTCATTCTTACTCCGCCTTATTCAGCAGAGTATTCTTTGAGAGTACTCGTGCCAGAGGCTCACTTTCCTTCCTTCTCCCGCGAGAAAGAGTAGGGCAGGTCGGCAGGGGAGGTGATGCGCTGGCGGTTGGGCTTGGCGGACATTTGAAATTCGTAGGTGCCGCCTTTCAGCAGGTCAGCGTGGCGGAGGTAGGTCTTCGTGTATGCCTTGCCGTTGTGGCGGATGGAGCGGATGTAGCGGTTTTGCTGGCTGTTGTCGGTGGCCTTGAGGTGGAGCGTCTGGCCGTTTTCGAGGTGCAGTGTGGCCGCGGGGAAGAGGGGTGCGCCTATGACGTACTGGTCCGTGCCTGGACAGACAGGGTAGAAGCCGAGGGCGGAGAAGACGTACCAAGCGGAAGTTTGTCCGTTGTCCTCATCGCCAGGATAGCCATCGGGCTGGGGCGCGTACATACGGTTCATCGTCTCGCGCACCCAATATTGCGCCTTCCAGGGTTCGCCACCATAATTATATAGGTATATCATGTGCTGGATGGGCTGGTTGCCGTGGGCATAGTTGCCCATGTTCATCACTGTCATTTCGCGAATCTCGTGAATCACCTGCCCATAGTAACTCTCGTCATAGACGGGCGGCACCTTGAAGACAGAGTCGAGCATGGCGATGAAGCGCTCACGGCCTCCCATAAGGCGCATAAGACCCTCGGGGTCGTGGAAAACGGACCAGGTGTAGTGCCAGCTGTTGCCCTCGGTGAAGGCATCGCCCCACTTCATCGGCGAGAAGGGCGACTGCCAACTGCCATCAGCACGGCGGCCGCGCATGAGGCCCGTTTCAGCATCGAACACGTTGCGATAGTTGAGGGCGCGGTGGGCCAGTTCGAGTTGTTCATCCTGCGGACGGTGCAGCGCGCGGGCCAGTTGGAGGATGCACCAGTCGTCGTAAGCATATTCAAGGGTGCGCGCCACGCTCTCGTGGATGCCTTCGCCATAGGGCACGTAGCCCAGGCGGTTGTAATATTCGTGGCCGAGGCGACCTGTGCTCGAAACCTCGGGATGTACATGGCGGGTGCCGTGCTGCAGGCCCTCGTAGAGGGTGGCCACGTCGTCCACCTGTACACCTTTGAGGTAGGCATCCACTAGGACAGAGGCAGAGTTATTGCCCACCATACAACCGCGATGGCCAGGGCTGGCCCATTCGGGGAAGAAACCGCTCTCGCGATAGGCATTGAGCAGGCCCTCCTGCATCTGGCGGCTCTCGGTGGGGTACATCAAGTTGAGCAGGGGAAAGAGGCAGCGGAAGGTGTCCCAAAAGCCCGTATCAGTGTACATATAACCAGGGCGTACCTCGCCGTTGTAGGGGCTGTAGTGAACGATGCGGCCATTGGCGTCCTTCTCATAAAAGGCGCGCGGGAAGAGCTGGGAGCGGTAGAGGCAGGAGTAGAACGTGCGCTGCTGTTCTTCCGTGCCGCCTTCGATGGCAATGCGTCCCAGCACGGCGTTCCAAGCATCGCGGCCCTTGGCTACTAATGTTTCGAAGGAGTCTGCGCCCAACTCTTGGAGGTTGCGCTCGGCCTGCTCAAGGCTGATGAACGATGAGGCCACGCGGGCGTGCACCTGTTCGCCCCGTTGGGTGTGGAAACCCACTACGCCGAGGGCATGCTCGGCCGTTTGTTGGAGCGTGTCGGACGTGAGCGGCCCATCGCCAACGGTGGCACGATAGGTGAAGTCCTTGTCGAACTCTATGACGAAGTAATTGCGGAAATTGTCGGGCACACCACCGCTGTTGCGCGTCGTATATCCTTCGATGCGTCGCTGCTGGGGGAGGATGCGCAGGTGCGACCCTCTGTCGTAGGCATCCACCACGACATAGGCCGCCTCCGTCTGGGGAAAGGTGAAGCGGAAGAGGCAGGCGCGCTCGGTGGGCGTGAGTTCCACCTGCACATCGTAGTCGGCCAGATATACCTTATAATAATAGGGCAAAGCCTCCTCGGCCTTGTGGCTGAACCAACTGGCGCGCCGCTGCTCGTCATAGACGGGCCCGCCGACCACGGGCATGAGCGAGAACTGGCCGTAATCGCCTATCCAAGGGCTGGGCTGGTGCGTCTGTTTGAAGCCGCGAATCTTCCGTGCCGTATAGGTGTATTGCCAGCCGTCGCCATTCTTACCCGTCTGCGGTGTCCAGAAGTTCATACCCCAGGGCCGTGCAATGGCAGGGTAGGTATTGCCCGCGGAAAACTCGTAGGAAGACAGCGTGCCCATCAAGGGGTTGACCAGACGGGTGTAGTCTGTGGCGCGAATGGCGGCCAAGGATAGGAAGAATAGGAGGGGGATTAGGAGTTTGCGCATGGTTTTGGGTTCTTTACTTATGCGTGGCCAACTTAAGGTAGGTTCTATAAATTAGTTATAATGGAAGGTAGTTTCTATCTTGCTTGGATGCCTTTTCGCCTCTCGCACCGTATCTTTTTGTTTTTCATTCGGTC
>SFID01000156.1 GCA_004555425.1 Bacteroidales bacterium | reverse complement strand
ATTTCATTGGATAGTTAATCAAATGATGACTTTCGTTGTCTGCTTGCCGAGCTTCACGAGATAAACACCCTTCGGCAAAGCGATCTGAGCCGCTCCCTTCACTTGGCGAGTCGCTATGCAAGCGCCTGTAGCGGTATAGACCTTCACCTCGCCCTCGGCATTCTCTATGCAGAGCTTGCCCTCAGTCCCATAGATGTTGGCTTGATCAGCTGCCTCGATGGAGGCGTTGGCGGTTGGAGCCATTAAATCGGAGTCATCATCAGTCGATGCTGTTAGTTCAATGACATCCACATTTAGCTTCGTGTCTGTATGGAGATTCGCCCGACTCACGATTGGCAGCCACTGTTTGCCGCCATCTTGCGAAGAGACAGCCATTAAGTAGTCGCCCGCTTCGATGGGTTGGTTGATTTGGCAAGTCAATGCCTCAAAATTGGCATCTTTTATCGACTCGATGATTTGAAACACCCGGCTCAAATCCGGACTTGATGCGATCACTTGATCCCATTGCTCTTCGGAGTATTTCTCCATCTCGTCATAGAAGTTGATGTAGGAGTTCAAGTCGATTTTGAATTCGTACGTTTGTGGCGTGCAAACCAACTCCTTGATAGTGCCATCGTTGGCGAAATGCGCCACGGCAATCTGAGCGGTCTTCGCTCCGAACAGGTCTATCGGGGTTACGCACAACAGATCAATGTCAAAAAGTTTGCCTGGCTCGATTGTTTCGGAGAGGTCTGTCTGAAAAATACCCACCGGTATTTCCTCATCCTCCTCCTCTTCTAACCCAATAGAGCAGTAGGTGAAAAAGTCGGTTGTTGTTTCCTTGGCGGAGGGGATCAGGTTGTAGTGAAGGGTGATGCCGCCTGAATAATTATCCGTGGTCGTGCTGGCACCGGCACCCCCTTCATCTTCAATCAGGATTGCGTCGATGGGATAGTAGCCATTGTCCAGGCCACCCCAGCCCATATTGAAATGGTAGTAATCTTCAGGGCCGTAGCCATCGCACACAAAGGCGTGTGCACCACTCATCGAGGAGTAAACCATCGGCCGATTGGCATCGATTTCCTCGTGTAGGATGCGTTGGAAAGCGGCATCGGTCAGCTGCGGCCGATCAATTTGGCGTGCGCCCGTGTATTGGAAATAGTTGATCCAAGCCTTGTGCAAATCATCGTCAAAGGCGGCACTACCTCCATTGGCGGCCAGATCATATCCCATGTCGATGCCTGCGCCGATATACTTCATCAGCTTGGCCACCTCTTGGCCTTCTTTCTCGCTAAACATGCCGGGTATATAAGCGTAAAGCAGCTTGCTCCAGTCGAAGGTGGGTTCGTCCATGTTGACCGTCAGCTCTCTCTCGTTGGAGACCGTTGTGCCATCCGGCAAGGTGACGGTTAAGCCCGCACTGCTTATCCAGGTGTGCTCTCCACCCTGGAATTTCTGTGGATATTGATGATATTGCATGATGATGGCAGCGGCGGTGGCCACGCAACCCGTGACGGCTTGCTCCTCCTCGCCCTCGGCATTGGTCAAGATCGGCATCTCCCAGTTGTAGGGTTCACTCTGATTCCACAAGGCCGTCTCTAATAACTTGCCTTCATCCGGATTCGGAAAGATGTCGGCATCGTCAGACTTCAGTCCGTTGGCTTGCGCCCAGCGGATCTGCTTGTCGTATCGACCCAAGAAGGCCTCGACATGAGCGGGCACATCGGCGCTGAAGGAGTTTTGGAACGAATAACCCAAGATGGGGCGAGCCACGTCATCGCCGGCAACGATCACGAAGCCGGTGCCGTTTTTCACGTTATACACATAGAAGGAGGGAGCCTCACCTGCCCGAAGCTGGCTCTCGGTCTGCCCGGTATAAACCAACTCCAAGTCTTGTGCGCTACGCAGTGCGGAACGACCGCTCATGAATCGTGCGGCCGTCTGTGCCGCTTGGTTCGCATCGACCGTCTTGCCCGCCATGGGGAGAGCCAATAACGCCGCTGCTAAAAGAGCTAATTGTTTTCTCATAGAACTTACTTTATAGTTGTTACATTTGAAGATACAAAAGTAGCCGTTTATCGGAATGAAAAAAGAATTTCATATAGACAAACAATAGACAAATACCTGTTCAAGCTATTTTTTCATTGATTTTTTGAGCTGTGGTTTGCGAATTGCGTTACTGGGTACGTTTGAAAACAAGGCAAGAGAAGAGCAACATGGCGGTGAAAGCGACGCTGCTCGTCACAGCGGAGCCAACTACCCCATAGGCGGGAATCAGTATGGAGCCAGCGATCAAAAGCGTCACTAACCCGACAGCAGAGCTGGCGGCACTCCAACGGATGCGCCCGCTACCAATGAAATAGTGGCTCAACACGCTATTGCATCCCAAGGTCACAATGCCGACCGAGAGCCCCATGATCACCTGCCGAATCCCAGCAAACTCCTTATTGAATAGCCATTCCGTGTAGAACCATTCCGGTACACACAGGATAATCCCCATTGGTCGTCTTCGCCACCTCGCCATATTCAATAAAGCTGACGCTCCGGCTGATGTTCCACACGCTTTCCGCCACCTTCGTGCCTGCATCCAATAGACCCACGCTGCCCAATCCGCCGAAACGCTCCACCAAGAAATAGTTTAATCGGGTCGTACAGTTCTCCGCCAGGTTATCCGCTCCCGCCCAAAGGCCGTAAGCGAACATCTTCCGCAGCAGGAGAGGGGTGGCGATTGGCTCCGCTAAAGGTCGCTCCTGACGCACGTAGGGCCACAACCGTAGTGCGCTCACGACAAACGCAATGCCATTGGTCACGAATAAGCCGGCTACATAGGCGCCCACCGTCGGAATGCCTAAGCCAAAATAACATCCCATCAGGACAAAGAAAAGTAATCCGCCTTGCAGCATGAGGGTCAGGTTGAAGCCCTTGATGTCATCCTTTCCCAACAGGAAACGGGCGTTAGCCGTCACATACGAATTGAGCATCGCCAAGAGGCAGATCGCTACCTC
>SFID01000081.1 GCA_004555425.1 Bacteroidales bacterium | reverse complement strand
TTCAAGGGGTTTATCTTGGTTTTTGTCTTTCTAACCTGAACTTGGGCCTAAAACTTAGTTGGGAGTTGTTTGCAAAGAAAACAACCTGAGTAGTAACATCTATTGTTCCTCATTCTATCAAATAGCCCGCTGCGCTTCTTCATGGCAACAATAACCTACGGAACGATAGCCGCGAATCCATCGCAAACTGATTGACAGAACCCACCTTGATAGTTCAGACGCGATCCTGGGGGCTAAGAAAATTCCTTTTTTTCGTGTTTTTTTGAAATATGAACTCTTCATTTTACCCCCCCCTATATGCAAAATGCAGTTGGTATTTGTTGATATTTCGCGGTTTTTGTGCACAATCTACTGAAATTTCGGCTTATTTTCTTGTTGCTTTTAATGATTCTTTGTAATATTGCAATTTATAAAAAACATATTTTTAGATTATCTGGCGATTTAGACGCATTTTATAGATAGATTCCGTAACGTCACTATCACACCATGACACCTACATTTGGCATGTTTAACTGGTACTTTGGCCGCCGCGCCCTCCCCTATTGGTGCGTCATCATCTTTGATTTGATCATCTGTTTCACGGCAGCCCTTTTCATACTCCTCATGCGCCATCCGCTGTCGCTGCTTGTGGAGAATCGTTTCCCTCTTCTGAATACGCTCTGCGTTTTCGGGGTCTTCAACCTCATTGGTTTTCGCATCTTCCATACCTACTCGGGCATTCTGCGCTACTCGCAGTTTATTGACCTAGTGCGGGTGGCGGGTGCGTCGTTGCTATCGTTAATCATGGCCTTGGTATTTGACCAATGTATCGATTTCTTTGATTGGAGCAACTACTTCTATGAACTCACCGGCCGCATGACCATTGTGGTTTATCTGGCCTCCACAACCCTGCTGTGCGCCTCGCGCGTGCTCATCAAGACAACTTTCGACAGTGCCATCATTGGCCGCACCGCCAAAAACGCCCTTATCTATGGCACCCACGCCGGCGCCCTCTCCATGACTAACGACGCGCTCAACACCAAGCCCGTCCGCTTCCTCATCAAGGGATATATCGGCGACAAAAAGGCCCACTACAAGGAGCGCATCATGGGCAAGCGCATCTACTCCACACAGGAGGACCTGCGCTCCATCATCATCAAGAAGCACATTCAAGCCCTGCTCGTCAGCCCCCTCAAACACGACCTCTTCGTGCACAACCAGCAATTCCAGGATATGCTCATCGAACTGGGCGTGAAGATATACATCGCGCAGAATGCCGAAGAGTGGAACATTCACCAGAGCGAGAAGGAAAAGGTGCAGTTGCGCGAAGTCAAGATTGAGGACCTGCTGCCGCGCGACGAGATACAGGTGGATATGGACAGCGTCGGCGCACTCCTCCGCGGCAAGAAGGTGATGATTACAGGTTCGGCAGGCTCCATCGGTTCGGAGATGGTGCGCCAAATCGCCATCTACCATCCCGCAGAAATGATACTCATCGACCAGGCCGAAACACCGCAGCACGACATCCGCCTGATGATGGCCAAGCAATACCCCGACATTCAAGCACATACCGTGGTCACCTCCATCTGCAAGGAGGACCGCATGGAGGAAATCTTCCGCACGTTCCGCCCCGACTACGTCTTCCACGCCGCAGCCTACAAGCACGTGCCCATGATGGAGGACAACCCCAGCGAAAGCGTGCAAAACAACGTGTGGGGCACGAAGGTCATCGCCGACCTCAGTGTGAAATACCAGGTGAAGAAGTTCGTGATGATTTCCACCGACAAAGCGGTGAACCCCACCAACGTCATGGGCTGCTCCAAGCGTATCTGCGAAATCTACGTGCAGAGCCTGGACAAGGCTATCAAGGAAAGAAAGGTGCAGGGCGTGACGCAGTTTGTCACCACCCGCTTTGGCAACGTGCTCGGCTCCAACGGCTCGGTGATTCCCCTCTTCCGCAAACAACTGGCACAGGGAGGCCCACTCACGGTGACGCACCCCGACATCATCCGCTTCTTTATGCTCATCCCCGAAGCCTGCAAACTGGTGCTCGAAGCAGGCACCCACGGCAAGGGCGGCGAGATATTCGTCTTCGACATGGGCGAACCCGTGCGTATTGCCGACTTGGCGAAGCGTATGATTAGGCTCAGCGGCATGAAGGACATTGAAATCGTCTATACCGGCCTGCGCGAAGGCGAAAAGCTCTACGAAGAAGTGCTCAACGAGAACGAAAATTCGCTTCCCTCCTTCCACAAGAAAATCCGCATCGCTATGGTGCGCAACTATGAATACGAGGAGGCCGAACGCCACCTGAAGGAACTGCGCGACATCGCCGCCACCTACAACGACATGGATACCGTGGCCAAAATGAAGGAAATCGTGCCCGAATATATCAGCAAGCATTCGCGCTACGAGGTGCTGGACAACAACGAACAGAAAGGCTAGGCGAAACCTCCCCTTGCTATCAACAAGGGAAAGCCAAGCCCACAGAAATATAGCAGGACGCTGTGCAAAGCAAGCACTGCGCAAAAAACAAAAGGCAGGAGTTCACGCGGACTTCTGCCTTTATTATAAGGTAGGTCTAGCAATTAGCGTCAATGGAAGGCAGGGAATCCATTGAAGGTAATTGATAGAACCAACCTTTATAGGACCTGCCATCTGACGGTGTGGGCAGCAACTCCAAACAGCTGGCAAAGGCAAACCCACCCAGTGGCCGAAACGCAAAATTCTCGGCTTTACCAGAACGCTAATACAGAAAATTCATACCTTTGCAGGCATACACGTGTCTCCGGGCACCAACCACTCACCCCTATGAAGCAACTCAAAACCCTCTTCTTGTGTTCCCTCTTGCTCGCCATAGCCCTCCCCGCCCTGGCACAAAAATGGAGCGTGGACAACCTCGAGATGGTGTATCTCAAAGACTCCACCCAGTACGTATGCAACCCCGATGGCGTGATGGGCGACTCGGCCCGCATGGCCACCAACCGCATCCTGCGCCGCCTTGAGGTGGACAAGGGTGTGCAGACTGTTGTTGTCGTGGTCAAGCATCTTGAAGGCGACGACCCCTTCACCTTCGGTATGGACCTCTCCCGCAAGTACGGCATTGGCAACAAACAGAAAACGGGCCTCATCATCATCCTCGCCACCGAGGACCGCTCGTACCAAATCCTGACGGGCCGCGGCCTGGAAGGCACCTTTCCCGATGCCATCTGCCGCCGCGTGGAAGACCGCATCATGGTGCCCCAACTGAAAAACAATAACTGGGACGCAGCCATCCTCGAAACAGTGCGCGCCCTCGACCAAGTCGTCCGCGGCGACAGCACAATTGTTGGTGACAACGATTCGGACGACGATGATCTGCCGGCCGTTCTCATAGTCATGGCCTGCATAATTGTAGGGGCCTCAGTCATAGGCATCGTTGTGACCATCGCAGCGCGCAAGAAATGTCCCAAATGCGGTAAGATCAAGCACGTTCGCCTGGTCAAGACGATAACCAAGGGCCGGAAGAAAACGTGCACTTGGCACTGTACCAAGTGCAACCACACCTTCGAAACGACCGAACAGATTGGCAACGACTCCTTCGGCGGCAGCGCAGGTGCAGGTCCCATCATCATCGGCGGCGGACAACGTCGCGGCGGTGGCTTCGGCGGCGGTGGCTTCGGCGGCGGTTCGTTTGGCGGCGGCTCATTCGGCGGTGGCGGTTCGGGCGGCCGATTCTAATCTTTCAGGCGGATACCTCCCCCAGTATCTCTGCTCATTTTATCTCCAAGAATATTCATCTAAAAAAACCATTCCAAACATTATGAAACAGAACAAAACTCTCTGGATTGTGCTGGCCGTTGTGGCCGTACTCCTCATCGCCGGCGTTACTTCCTACAACGGTCTTGTGAACAAGGACGAAATGGTCAACAACGCCTGGGCCAACGTGCAGGCGCAGTATCAACGCCGTGCCGACCTCATTCCCAACCTCGTCAACACGGTGAAGGGATATGCCGCCCACGAGAAGGAAACCCTCGATGCCGTCATCGCTGCCCGCAGCAAGGCCACGCAGATTACCATTGACCCGACTAATGCCACTCCCGAGCAGTTGGCCAAGTTCCAGTCGGCACAGGGCGAACTCTCCCAAGCCCTTGGTCGCCTCCTCGCTTTGTCGGAGAATTATCCCGACCTGAAGGCCAACCAGAATTTCTCGGAACTTCAGGCTCAACTCGAAGGCACGGAAAATCGTATCGCCGTCAGCCGTCAGGATTTCAACAAAACCGTGCAGGAATACAACCAATCCGTCCGCAGCTTCCCCACCAACATCTTCGCGGGAATGTTCGGTTTCGAGAAGAAGACGGCTTTCGAGGCCGACGCTGCCGCCAGCCAGGCTCCCAGCGTGTCCTTCTAAGGGTCCTTCCCCCCCACCGAGAAGTTGAAAGCAATATACCGCAAGATATTTTGAGAGCATGTGACTCAGTGAAATGCTGCTTCGTTTTTTTCATAAGCAAGCCCATTTTTCTCTGAGCCACATGCGTTTTTGTCAGTATCATCCGCCATCAGACAGACGAGGGCTGAAAATCTCGTGGTACGCTTCATAAAGGTAGGTTTCTTTAGCTTGCGATGGATTCGCGGCTATCGTGCCGTAGTTTTTTGTTTTCCATAAAGAAGGGTAGCGAGCTACGCGAATTGAGTGAAAAAACAAAAAGTTACGATGCCAAGAGGCGTGAATCCATCGCAAGCAGAATAGAATCCCTGCCTCCCATTGAAACTAATTTATAGAACCTGCCTTATAACACCTATCTTATGAGAAAAATCTGGTTAATCATTACGTTGTTCCCCATAGTCTGTAATGCACAGGAGGCATTGTCAGACCATCAGTTAGCGGCATATTATGTAAAGAGCGAAAGTGCCAACAAAAGCATTGTAACTATTGCCAATAAAATATTTCAAGGAAGAAGAGTAAAAGATAAAGACTTGATAGAGTTCCATAATGCTACATCAAGTATTCAGTATTACTATTCCTTGGAGAGAAAGAAGTTGCGTTCTAAATGTGAAATAATGGGCAGTCGCTATAATGCGGCTGTAGCCTTGCTTGACAGTTTGACACAACAATATGAGAACGAACTGGCGAGAAATGAGAATTCAGACATTACCAATGAATTTGTTGAAAAATATTTTCGCCCGATTGCTTGTAGTGAACATCTTGACTTGAGAGACATTATATCGTTCAGTGACCTCTCAAGAATGTACTACACTGCTAATCTAGGGTATCTCAAAAATTACTCATTAACGGAGGCTCCTTCTCTTGACCCTAGGCCCGATTGGACTATTCATTTTGAGGAAAACGAACAATTACGTGATAGTTGTATTCATGCTTTCAAAAGCAGAGATTTTGAAGAAATCAGCAAGGATATGTTCGCACGTACGCTTGAAATGGTAAAACAAATCAATTTTCAGCATCGAAAGAACATCCTCATTGAAAGTGGTGAATGGGATGCGTACAAGAGAAAAGTTGCACAAGCTTCCGAATATATAAAGTCCTTGAACATTTCATCTAAGGGTGAATATGTTATTGACTATTCAAGGTTGCCTAGAGAAATTTACAAAATTACGATTCCATATATCTTGAAAGATGGAAAGGCCATAATACATGGTACTGCAACCGAAAGACATTTCGAAAAGCAAGTAGCCAATCCCATACCTGCCAAAGCAGCTATGACCACATACGATTATACCAAGTCTGCAGTTTATGAAATGGGTAAACTTGTTTCTCAAACGTCTGAAGGCAACATCACATATTGGCAAATAAACCCAGAGCATTACAAAATAAGGGATTACGAAAAGCGTATGCAAACCATTCGGAACTCGCCTGTTATCATAGCATACAGTGAAAAAGCTTCCGCTGATCTGGATGCTACCCTCAATAGAGGATTCATCGCAAGGGAAGTACCAGATGAAATATTGATTTCTCGATATGCTTTTGGTAGTATATCATTTGATACATTTAAGGCTGAAATCAAAAGACCTTATTTCCCATGGGGCACAGACTAAAATCAAACGGCTAGGGAATTCTGTTAAGTCTTTCAAGTCCAAATTGCTTTTCTGGCAGCCAAGTTTGACAGCGCATTCATTCTTAGCATGCAATATGATGGAAGTAAGAAGGATGTGCGCCTATCTCAACACCACCTTCCGGCCATTGATTCTATAGATGCCGCGGATGACTTGCAGCCCGCAGCAAGGCCACGCAGATTACCGTTGACCCGACGAATGCCACGCCCGAGCAGTTGGCCAAGTTTCAGTCGGCACAGGGCGAACTCTCGCAAGCCCTTGGCCGCCTCCTCGCTCTGTCGGAGAGTTATCCTGACCTGAAGGCCAACCAGAATTTCTCGGAACTTCAGGCTCAACTCGAAGGCACGGAAAATCGTATCGCCGTCAGCCGTCAGGATTTCAACAAGACGGTGCAGGAATACAACCAATCCGTCCGCAGCTTCCCCACGAACATCTTAGCCGGAATGTTCGGTTTCGAGAAGAAGACGGCTTTCGAGGCCGACGCTGCCGCCAGCCAGGCTCCCAGCGTGTCCTTCTAAGCCGCTTTGCGCTCAGCGTTCTGCGCCATACCGAGTAGGGCGCAATGTGAAAGTGCCGCATCTTGCAAACAAGGTGCGGCACTTTTCATTTCAGTGGAACAAACTTTCTATTTTATTTTCTCAGCACCTTTTGGCCATTGATAATGAAGATGCCGCGGGTGGCTTGCTGTATGCGGCGGCCTTGGAGGTTGTAGATGCGGAGGGTTTGTTCTTGTCGCTGTGGAGCGGTGATTTGTGTGCTGATGGACTTCATCGTGCCGTAGATGCTGAGGTCGTGGTCGGGCATCGTTTCGGGCACGTCCTGCCAGCCTTCGAAGGTGGTCGTCTCCGTGTTCTGCACCTCGGGCGGCGTAATCTTCGCGCCGTAATCAACGGTCTGCGTGGCGTATAGTTCGTTGTCGAGATAATAAGTAATGGTGTAGGCATTCACGGAATACTTGGCCGTTACCGTCAGGTCGTGGGCGGGCATCGTGGTGGGCAGTCCTTCCCATTCCTCAAAGGTGTGGCCCTTCTTGTCGGGGGCTTCGGCAGGCGTGATGGCCTCACCGGCGGCATAGGATGCGGTGGTGTACACCTCGCCATCAACCATATACGTCAGTGTGTAGGACAAGGGCGTGGCGGAGGTGCCGCTGCTTGTCAGGGTACCGTAGGCTGTTTCGCCCTCATAGTTCACGCCGTTGCGCGCCACGCAGAGAATGCCGTCCATCGAGAGGGTGTAGTTTCCCGCTTCCAGACCGCGCGCACTGCGCACGCGCAGGGTGCAGATTTCTCCGTCGTAGGCTGCAATCGCTGCGCTTGTCAGGCTGAGTGTGGCCAGTCGAAGGCTGCCGTTGGCTTGCGGATTAGCGTAGAGCGTATGGTTGGCTAGGCGCGCGCTGGCCTCGGCCGAACCTTCCACGTAGGTCAGGTCAGCCGGCAAGTGCAGGTCCAGTTGGAAAGAAGTCAGGTTGTCGTTGTCCGCATTCTCCATATTGATATGCAGCAACCATTCGTAGCCTGGTGTGGTCTCGTCGGCGGTCACTGAGAATACGGGGGCTGCTTCCTTACTCCAAGCATTGGTGCCGAGCAAGAGGCAGGCGAAGAGGAAGAGTATGTTTTGGAATTTCATGGTCTTGGGGTTAAGGTTGGTTCTAGGGCGAGAAACATTGGGCAAGCTCCTTGCGGACATTCCACGAGGGAGCTTGCCTTTTTGATAACTATTCAACGATTACTTTCTGTCCGTTGACAATATACACGCCTGCGGGCAACTGGATTCGCGAAGTGCCTGCGGACAACTGCAAGCGGCGAACCAGACGGCCGTCAATGGTATAGACCTCTGCATTGCCTGCATTCAGACGCTCGATGACGAGGCTGCCGTTGCCGCCGCGCACGCAGGACGTCTGGGGTGCGGTGATGCCCGTTGTGCTCTCCATCTCAAAGGCTGCACTGCGCGTAGCGAGGCGGTTGTCTTCGCCGAGTTTATTCACGAGGAGGCTTTGGTCTATCGTCAGTATGCGCTGCGCGCTCGGTATCAAGCGGTCGGTCCACACATTGAGGTGGAGCGTGGCCGTACCAGCGGGGAAGGTTTCGCCAGCATTGCCGAGAACGATGACGCGCACGCGGCCCTGCTCATCGGGCTCGGAGATTTGCGTCTGGCATCCCTTCCAAGCGTTCGGCAGTTCCACATCGGTGAGCGCAAGTCCCTCGGGCAGCACCACGTCAAACTGCAAGGCGGAATAGGCTGCCTCGGGGAGGGTCAGATGCACGGGCACAGCGTTGGTGGAGGCGGCCGTCAGGCAGAAATCTTCCATTCGCAGGGAAGCCTCTGCCGTGGGCAGCATTAGGTGGCGCGGCAAGAGGGCGGGCTGGCGCAGGGCCATGGCCACAATGTGCACGGCATCGCTCACCGTGATGCGCTTGTCGCCGTCCACGTCGGCCTGATCGCTGTCGAAGGATTCGTTCTCCAGGCCCATCACCTCGTTCATCACGCACACCGCATCGGCCGCCGTGATAGCGCCATCGAGGTTGACGTCGCCCTGAGTAATGCTGACGGGCGTGTCAAGGTCGAACACCTTCTGTCGTGCGTACAGATAATTCGCGCGGGTGTCCAGCCAGGATTTCATGTTGGCCACTTCCACGTCGTAGGCTGAGCCATCGCCCCACTTCGTACTGTTGTGCTCGAACGAGGGACGGGCGTAGGCGAAATAGTCGTCCACAAACTCCAGCATTTCCTCCTGATACTTCTCCATGAAGTCGCGCCAGATGCGATAGTTGGCGCGCTGTACGGCATCGCTATTATTAAATATGGCGTTGTAGAAGCGGCCGCCCGTATAGTTCTGAATGGAGGTGAACATGTCGTTGGTCGTCTTGTAGAGACAATACTTATACGAGCCGTCATAACCAAAGGCCCAGTCGAAATCCCATACGGGACCTAGGATGTAGGGACAATGCAGGGCGCGCACGTCTTCGCGATAGAGGTAGCAACTCTTCGGGTGCATGAGTTCGCAGTTGTGCACGTACTGATTGACAAAGAGGTAGCGTGCTGCCATCTCGGGGTCGAGTTTGTCGTCGAAAGCCCCTTTCACACCCGAGCGGATGAGGATGCTCAACGCGTTGAAGTCATCCTGAATCAGTTGGAAGCGTTCGGGGTCGGGGGCTTCCTCAAAGTCGGGGTCCTTCACGTTGACGGGGAGGGTGTAGTAGTTGTCGTGGAATTTGTAAGCCTCGTCGTAATAACTGTCCAACTCTAGGAGCGTGGCGTTCGTGTCGTCCTCCAGATCTACGCTGTTGTTGGAGAGGCCCACCTGCTGGGTGAAGACGTAGCTGCCGCGGTATTCGCCATTCATATAGAGTTCCACGGGAATCATGTCGTTGGCAGCGGCAGTGCCGACCAGTCGCGCCACCTTCATCGCTACGGGGTTGGTCATCATGGAACCCGTCTGCCTGTTGGCCAGAAGCACCCAACTCTTGCCTGCCTTTAGGCCGAAGGGCTTTTTCTTGGCAAAAAACTTCAGGCGGTAGGGGCTCTTGCCGTTCTGTCCGGCCCAACTGGTGTTGCCGCGGCCGCGGATTTGCACGCTGTCTGTCATATTGGGGAAGACACCGCCGCCATCGATGGTGATGTCGGCCTTGAGGTACGTCACCTTGTCGGGCGGGAGAATGCCGCCCTCAATGTTGATGTCGATGCGCGGCACGTTGGTGGCATGGTCTGTCAGCCAATCCACGCTCACGACCACATTGCGGCCATAGGGTCGCCATTCGTAGGCGTACTTGGCGGGCGAGACGAGTGTCGGTTCGCTGCCCGCGAGGGTGGTCACCTTATAGACAGCCAGTTCGGCCATACAGAGGTAGTTCTTGTAGGATGCCTTCGTTTGCACGAGGCGAATCAGGTCGTACGTTCCGCCAAGGTCAATGACGGGCGAGGTGTAGGAAGCGCCAGTGCTTGTAGGCAGGCCGTCCTTGAGAGTGGCTACGTCGGTCCAGTTGACACCGTCCGTGCTCACCTGAACCACCAATTCCTGCGGATAACGCTGCGCGTCGGGACGAGTCATGTAGGTGAACTTCAACTGTGTCAGCGCCTCGGGCAGCCGTATCTCAATGTAGGGATATTCGTTCAAAGGCAGTTTCTCATAGTCGCCCGATCCCCATGTGGAATGGAAGAAGGTTTGCGGATTTCCGTCGAGCACCATGCTCAGGTCTTCGCGATCGGGATAGTTGGACGGCGCATTGGTCGTCAGCATCTCGGCCGTCAGGTTGACGCGCTCCTCTTTCTGATTGTCGCCTGGCTGGGTCCACACCTCGTCCTGCACTTTGCGGAAGGTGAAGATGCGCTGGCCAGGGCGGCCGAGGGTATAGACGATGTCCTTGTCGAAGCGCAGGCGCGAGACCTTGCTCTCCTGCTGCGCGCCATTCACGAAGGCGAAGGCGTCGGCTTGGTCCAGTTGGAACGAAGCCGTCAGTCGCTTGCCGATAGCGCCCACCTCCACGCGGATGGTGTCGCTCTCGCCAATCGTGGCGATGACATCGGCGGGCAGCTGGTCGTTGTATTTGTTGTTAAACTTGTAGGAAGTGAAGCGCGGCAGCGCACTCGGTGCTTCGCTCTCTATGGAAGCGATGGCCGACAGGCTATACGTAATCACCGAGTCCGTGCGTAGCGTGATGCGCAATTCACTGCCCGTCTCCGCGCGGCTCTTCACCAGCGAATCGGGAATGACATCAAGGCCGCCATCCTTGAGGTGGATGTACAGGTTGCCCGTTGCCGTTTGAGCGTGTCCCAAAGCAGCAGGCGCGAAAAGCACCACCGTAATCAGTAGGCGTAAAATGGTTTTCATAGATATAGTTTTAAGTTGAAAGATTCTTGGAAGGGGCGGTGCAACTGCCGTGGCAGACTTCTCAGTTTGCCGCAGGTGTATACCAACTCCCGCAAATTTACGGAAAGGTTTTGAGCGGCAGACAGATAGAACGCTATTTTTTATTAAAAATTCAGTGGATGGGGGCTATCGTTTGGTTAGTCGGACCATTTTTCGTACTTTCGCCATGTAAATCAACCCTCAAAACGTATTTCCTATGAAGAAAATCACCACTCTCGTTCTGGCCCTGACGCTTTTCGCTGGCGTTAGCTGTGCCAAGAAAACCGAAACTGCCAGCGCAAACATCCCCAACGAAACGCCCGAAATGGCTGCCACTGAGAGCGCCGCAGCCACTGCCGACGACAAAGCGCCCTACACCATCCGCACCATCGACCCGAAACTGAGCGGCAAGCAGGCATGGGAGAAAATCCTGGCCACCTACAAAGGCGAGGTTGTCCTCATCGACTTCTGGGCTACGTGGTGCCCGCCCTGCCGCCGCGCCATGAAGGAAATTGATGCCATCAAGCCCGCGCTGATGAAGAAGGGCGCACGTTTTGTCTATATCACGGGCGAAACCTCTCCCATGGACACATGGAAGGAGATGGTTCCCAACATCCACGGCGACCACTATCGCCTGACGGACAAACAGTGGGGCGAACTCTGCAACCAAATGGAGATTCCCGGCATCCCCGCCTACATCCTCATCAACAAGGACGGCAGCACTGCCTTCAGCAACCTCTCCACGGGCGGCTATCCTGGCAACGAAATCATCGGCAACAACATCGAAGTGGCCCTGACGAAATAAGCAGCCACACCCTTCCCGCGCAACAGTTGACGCACATAGCGCTTGGCCCTCGTAATATACAACATCGCGAAGGCTCGTGTGTGCAAAACTCGTCTTTTAACATTTCATAGATTGTTGCGAAATGTTAAAACGATTTGCATTTCGCGCGAAAATGTATTATCTTTGTACTAGCGAAGA
>SFID01000080.1 GCA_004555425.1 Bacteroidales bacterium | reverse complement strand
CCAAAAAAAGAGGAGAAAGCCCCGTGTTTAGGACTCTCTCCTCTTCGCTAGTACAAAGATAATACATTTTCGTGCGAAATACAAATCGCTTTAACATTTCGCAACAATCCATGAAATGTTAAAAGACGAGTTTTGCACACGCGAGGGCTCGCGATGTGTTATATTACGAGGCGGGCTTTGCAGGTTGGCTTTGCAGGTTGGCTTACGAGAGCGCGATGAGCGCAATTCTTATTGCTGGCTAGGGGCGCACAGACAGCATCATTCCACCCACAATTACCTCCCAGCCAAACTGGTTTTTTCGAGCAAAAAACGACCTGAGTAGTTACTAAATACATCGCAAGTATATATATACTACCTTCCTAAACTTGTGAACCTTCAATACACCATCCAGCCCTCCTTAACGCTCTCGTAACACCTTCGCAACAACCTTTTCACAAATCACCTCTATTTTTGCACCGGATTTCAGGGCGCGCAGCAGCGTCTCCTACCTTTAACAAATGAGAAAACAAAAGATGAAAAGAATCCTCCTTGGCATGATGATGGTGCTCTTGGCAAACGCCGCCTGGGCGCAGTCGGCCACAAAAGTAATCAAGGGCGTGGTGACAGATGCCGCTTCGGGCGAAGCACTGATCGGCGCCATTGTTCGCGTGAAGAATCAGACAAAGCAGGCCACTACGACTGGACTCGACGGTACCTTCGCCATCAAGACACAGGCCGCACAGCCCATAGTCTGTTGCACCTACCTAGGCTATAGGCCCGTGGAAGTGGCCTACGCAGACACGGTGCTCGCGATTCGGATGGAAGAGACCAACCGCAGCCTCTCCGAGGTGGTCATCAAGTCCAATTTCAACGGCAGCACGGATGCCAAGGCCATGGAGATAGAACGCTTCTCGGCCAACGTAGTCAACGTGCTCGGTTCGCGCGCCATGGAACTGGCTCCCGACGTGACGGTGGGCAATATCGTGCAGAAGATTTCGGGCGTCACCGTTGAGCGAAACTCCTCGGGCGAAGGCCAATATGCCATTCTCCGCGGCATGGATAAGCGCTACAATTATACGCTCGTCAACGGCATCAAGATTCCCAGCCCCGACAACAAGAATCGCTTCGTCCCGCTGGACCTCTTCCCCTCCGAAATCCTCTCGCGCATTGAGGTGAACAAGTCGCTCACGGCAGAGTTGGAAGGCGACGGCATCGGTGGCGCGGTCAATCTGGTCATGAAGGACGCGCCGGCGCGCCGACTGCTGACGGCCAACCTCTCCACGGGCTACAACGCGCTCTACCTGAACCGCGATTTCCTCTCCTTCAACCATGGCAGCATTGCCTCCAAGTCGCCCGACGAGCGGCTGGGCAATATCGGACAAAACCGCGTGTCGGCCACAGACTTCACTATGCAAAATCTGCGCGTCTCGTCCAAGCGACCCCTGCCCGACCTCTTGGCCTCGCTGGCCTATGGCGACCGCGTGATGAACGACCGGCTGGGCTTCCTCCTCTCGGCCAGTTACCAGAATATGCACCGCGGCAAGAACATGGATTACTACGACTATACGAAAGCCTCGGGCAACATCCAATATCGCACCTACTCCGACTGGAAACAGCGGTTGGCCCTCCATGCGAAGGTGGACTATGTGTTCTCGCCCCTGCACAAGTTGATGTGGTACAACGGCTATCTGGCCATGAGCGACGACCAAGTGCGCACAACGGAGGCTGAGCAGGAATCAGCCATCCGCCTCAAGCACAATCAGCAGCATATCTTCAACAGCACCCTGCAGGGCGAACACGCCTTCTTGGACCGCGCGCTGACCCTCAACTGGCGAGGCGTGGTCTCCGCTGCCTTCAACAAGACGCCCGACAACGCCGAGATTTTCCTCCAAGGCACACACCTGCAAACCAACAAGGCCGCCACGCGCCGCTGGGAGCACAACGACGATAAGGACAAGGCGGCCTACGCAGACCTGGCGTATGCCTTCAACGATGATTTCACGCTGAAGGCCGGCGGTATGTACCGCGACAAACGACGCACCTCGTTCTTCAACGAATATACCTTCGACAGTTCCACGGGTACGAACCAATACCAGGTGTTCGGCACCGACTGGCAGAATCTGGACGAACTGCTGATGACGCCCCGTGCGTATGGCAACGTGGGTGACCCCCTCAACTATAATGCCACGGAGCGCATCGGGGCTGCCTATGTCATGGCCAACTATCAGTGGAAAGCCCTTGAGGTGGTGGTAGGTCTGCGCGCCGAGCACACCAACCAAGGCTACACGCTCAAATATCCCCGTAGCACCGACGGCAAGGGCCAACAGAAATACTGGGACTTCCTGCCTGATGCCCACCTGAAGTACCATCTGAACGAGAAGATGAACCTCCACCTCAGTTATGCCCGCGCCATCAATCGCCCCAGTTTCTTTGAGATTGTGCCCTACAGCATCATCAACGAGGACTACAAGGAAAAGGGAAATCCCGCGCTCAAGCACACCGTGGCCGACAACTTGGACCTGCGCTGGGAGTACTTCCCACGTCAGGCAGAGCAAATCATGGTGGGTATCTTCCACAAACACCTGCGCAACCCGATTGAGTACGGCCTCATCAACGAAGGACAGGATACGTACTATACGCCCCTCAACCTCGGTACGGCCAACAATACGGGCGTGGAGATAGACGCGACGAAATTCTTCCGCTGCTTCGGCATCAAGTTCAACTACACCTTCACCCACTCGCGCATCCAAACGGAGAAACGCGTGATGGAAAACAACGTAGTCACCACGGCCATGCAGTCGCGCCCCTTGGCCGGACAAGCCGCCCACGTGGCCAACCTCTCCCTTATCTACAAGAGTCCCAAGCATGGACTGAACGCACAACTCACGGGCAGTTACATCAGCAAACGACTGACCGACGTGTCCAACTGGTACGAAAACGACATCTGGGAAAACGAATACTACCGCATGGAGTTCTCGGCCGAGAAAGCATGGAGCAATGGCATCGAAATCTATCTCAAAGCCACCAACCTGCTCAACCTGCCCCTCGTTCGCTACGTGCAGAACGGACCGCACACGGCCAGCGTCACCGATTTTCCCCGCTATCGCGGCAATATCTATGAGCGCAGTGAACGCTACGGACAAACCCTCCTCATCGGCGTTCGCTATAAACTGAAATAACTTTACCTATATACATATATATTATGAAACTGAGAAAATTCTACGCAGCCCTCGCGGCTGTACTGATGGGCGGTTGCATGCTCACCGCCTGTAGCGAAGACGACGAACCCAGTGTGAAACAGGAAACCACCGAAACGGAACTCATCGTTTCGGGCGTGTGGAAGAGTGGCGAAGTAGTCCACCTGGACCGCCACCTTGTGATTCCCGAAGGCCAGTCGCTGACCATCGAACCTGGTGTGACGGTGATTGTGGACGAGAAGGGCGTGGGCGTGAACCATGTGCCCGTGGAAATCGAAGTGAAGGGTAACCTCTATGTCCTTGGTACGGCAGATCACCCCGTCACCTTCACCGTTGACCCCGCATTGCGCACTGCCGAGAATACCTTCAAGGGACTCTGGGGCGGCATCGTGGCCTACGAATCCTGCGAAGAAATGGCCCTCGACCATGTTGTGATTGAATACACGGGCGCACAGGTCATCGAAGGTTCGCCCGCGGCCATCGCAGGTATCTATACCGCAGGCGACGATATGTATCCGCAGGTGACAACCAGCAACCTCAACGGCCGCTATGCCCTGACAAACTCCATCATCCGCAACGGAGCCTCCGACGGTATCTATATGATGGGCGGCAATGGCGTTATCACCAACAATACGTTTGTGGCCATCGGCTATACTGGCGGCGACGCCATCAACCTCAAGGCTGGCGTCAAGGCCGACATCGCAGGCAACATCATCTTCTCGCCCAACACGAACGGTATGAAACTTTCCTCTTCTGGCCAAAGCGAAACGCGCGGACAACTCCTCGCCACTGCCTACAACAACACCATTCTCAACGCTGGCTGGCGTCGCGATGGCGAGAAGGGCGGCAGTATCTATGTCGAGAAGAACGCCCTTGTGACGGTGGTCAACAACCTGATGGTCAACTGTAAGTTCCGTACGATGACCCCGAAATACAAGGACCCCAACAAGGCCGACGCTGGCTATGACGACAAGTCCGTGATTGACTACAACTTCTACGCTGCTGGCCCGCAGACCACACCCATCGTGGGCGATGCCACCGTGGGCAACGCTGCCGAAGGCTACAACCAAAACAACAAGAACTACAGCCCCAACGTCGATACCCACAGCCTCATCGCAACGCCCGACCACCTGCTGGACCCTGGCTTCGTTTCCTATCCCACGAGCAGTGTATCGCTGACGGCCTTTGCCTACGACAGTAATTGGGACCTCCATCTCGCTGCCAACTCTCCCGCCCTTCAGGGTGCCAATGGTAGCGTCTCTCCCTACTTTGCCAACGGTCTGCAAATCGGTAACCGCACCTATACTTCGCCTAATGTCCAACCCTACTTTGGTGCACTCGGAACAAAATGAAAAAGATATTCTCCCTCCTAATGCTCGCCCTCATCGGGTCTGCAGTAGCCTTTGCTCAGATAGAATTGTTTGTGGCCAACGATGTCGGCCGCAATGGTCACTACGAACAGAAGCCCTTTGCCGAACTAATGGGACGCATGGCCGAAGAACACGACGTGGAAGCCATCCTCGCCCTCGGCGATACCCACCACTATATGGGCGTGCAGAGTGTGAACGACCCGTTGTGGATGACTAATTTCGAGCTGATTTATAGCCATCCCGAACTCCAAGTGCCTTGGTATCCCGTCTTGGGCAATCACGAATACCGCGGCAACACACAGGCCGTCCTTGACTATTCGCAGGTGAGCCGTCGCTGGCAAATGCCCGCACGCTACTACTCCAAGGTGTTCGAGGACGATGGCGTGACCCTTCGCGTTGTCTTCATTGACACCACGCCCCTGATTGACAAATACCACAAGGACACTCAGGACTATCCCGACGTTTCCAAGCAGGACATGGCTGCCCAGTTGGCTTGGTTGGACAAGGAACTCCAGCAGGCCAACGAGGATTGGGTCGTTGTCGTAGGCCATCACCCCATCTATGCCGACACGCCCAAGAGTCCCAACGAGCGCATGGATATGCAGAAGCGCGTTGACCCCATCCTGCGTCGCCACAACGTCAATATGTACATCTGCGGCCATATCCACAACTTCCAGCATATTCGCCCTGCAGGCTCCAAGATTGACTATGTGGTCAACTCCTCCGCCTCTCTCTCGCGCCAGCAGGTGAATCCCGTGGAGGGAACCATCTTCGTCAGTGGCCAACCGGGTTTCTCCATCCTCAGTTGCACGAAGGATAACCTGCGCCTTGACATGATTAACCAGCAGGGCGAGGTGATTCACTCGGTGAATCGAAGTAGACGATAGACAGGGCGTTTGAGCCTAGAGCAAGGGTGTTATATAATACACGCCCAACCCTCGCTGCTGCAAATCGCTGCGCCTCCTATTTTTCTCAAGTAAATCCCTTACCAAGAGATGTTTTTTTGTAGTTCTGTGAGGAGTTCTGTGAACAGGGGAGTAGCGTGAAAGTATAGAACCTTGCAAGGTGTGAGTAAGGTGCTCGAACTCATAAAAAACAACTCCTCACTATAATGTACCACACGTTGAAACGTGCGGTACATTATAGTGAGGAGTGAGTAGTTGTTTTTTCACGTTACTCTTATTCATTCGCCTCACCGCATGGCCTTGCGGTATTCCTTGAAGAACAGGGTGGCGGCGGTGAATAGGCCGATGAAGAAGGCTAGGAAGATTCCTTTTACGCCCCAACCTAGGGAGAAGCCAAGGATGAAGGCTGCGGGGATATTGACGATTAGGTAACTGATGATGGCGATGCGCACCATGGCGAGTACGTGGCCCGTGCCGCGCAGGATGTTGGCGTAGCAAATCTGCATGGCGTCGGCAAACTGGTAGAGGACGAGGAAGGGAATGAGCGAGAGGGAAATGGCGATGACCGCTGTATCTGTCGTGAAGACGCGGATGAGCGGCTCGGCCAGTAGATAGATGAGGAGGGACGAGCAGGCGGCCATGAGGAGCAAGAGATTGCGCCCTGCGGCAGCGGCATGGAATACGTTCGTGCGGTCGTGTTGCCCGTAGAAGGTGGCCACGCGAATGCTTGTGCCCGCGCCGAAACTATAATAGAGCAGGAAGCCCAGCGTACCGATCGTCACCATCACCTGATAGGCTGCCAGTTCCACCTTGCCGACCCAACCCGCCATCACCGCGCTCATCGTAAAGGCCGCGCACTCCAATCCCATCTGTATGGCGATGGGCAGCGACGCTCGCACAATGGCCTGCATTCCATCTAGCGATGCGCGATAGCGGGCAAAACCCTCGCGATAAGGTGCATAACCCTTCTTCCACCAAAGGGCAGCCACCATCAGCACAACCATCAGTACGCGGGCAAGCAGGGTGGCAATGCCTGCGCCTAGCAGCCCCATTTCGGGGAAGGGGCCAGGGCCGTAGATGAGGAGCCAGTTGCCCAGAATGTTGAAGGCGTTACCTATTATGAGCGTGTACATGCCCAGCGTTGTATGCGTCAGACCGTCGGTGAACTGGCGCAGTTCGTTGTAGAGCATGACGAATATCATCGACACGAGGATGACGAGGAAGTAGGGACGGATGAGGGGAAGGAGTTCGTCGGGTTGGCCGAAGTGCTCCAAGTTGAAGAACGCAATGCCCCAGACCGCCATCAGTAGCAAGCAGAAGACCGTGCCCGACAGGAGGGCAGGCTTCAACTGCTCACCCGCTTCGGCCTGTTTGCCCTGGCCGAACAGTGCGCTGACGATGGGCGTCAGTCCGTAGGAATAGCCCATCAGGAGAAAGGTGAAGAGGGTGAAGAGATTGTTGACAAAGGCAGAGGCTGCCAAGGCGTCAGTGCTATAACGGCCAACCATAAGGGTGTCGGCAAAACCCAAGATGATGACGCCCAACTGGCCAATGGCGATGGGTAGTCCTAAGCGGAGGGTTGCGGAATAGTGGGACACGATGGAGATGGTTAGGGGGGATGAGAAGCGTTTTTGGTGCTGTTGAGTTTTTAGTAGTGTTCAATCAAAATAGGAACTGCGGCGAAACGCCGCAGCCTTATTGTTTGGTGCAACGGTTTCGTTGCACCTCCTAATTTTCCTATAATAAGTACGAACGCCAAATGCCTGGCGCAAACATGTTGCAAGCAAGTCGCAGCCGCTGGCCGGATATTATTTCACCTGCACAACCAGATAGCGCGAACTGCTCCAAAAGGCATTTGTGTTGGTGATGCGCAGTGTATAGAAGCCGTTGGCGTCCTTGTCCAGACTGTAAGAGTTGGTGGGATGGTTGCTTAGGAGGGAGACCTTCTTTGAGTAGAGGGGAATGGTCTTCTTCACGCGAATGTCAATTTCGGTGAAATAGCCCTTGTTGGCACTGGCCGAGCGCATCACCTGGCCGTCCACGAGAATGTGCTGCTCTTGGAGTTCCTTTTTTGTGCCGAACACGTACCAAGCCGTGTGCAACTGTTTGTCCTGTTCAACGATGGCGCGCTCCTTGTTGGCATTTTCGTTGGTGAGTTCGTTCACGCGGTTGTTTTGTTGGGCAATGGTTTGGTCCTGCTGTGCGATGGTTTGCCCTTGTTGTGCGATGGTTTGTTCGTGTTGGGCCACCTGTTGGCGGAGTTGTGCGATGGCGCTGTCCTTGCGCGCCAGTTGCTGCTGATAGCCAGCGATGTCTGTGCGCAGCGCTTCTTTTTCCTTCTCCGACAGTTGCTTGGCATTGCGCAGGAGTTGCTGCATTTCCTCGATGGATTCGCGGTATTCGCGCATTTTCTGTTGGATGAAGGCCATGTTTTCAACGATGGCCTGCGTGTTGTCGCCGCCTTCCGATTGCAGATTCGTAATGCGTCCTTCAGCGGCATTGATTTGCTGCATGATGTCTTGCACTTGAAGGCGCATGGCGTGTAGGTCGCTGCTTTCGTTTTGCATTTGGTTGATGACCTGTTGCAGGGAATCTTCGCGGGAGAAGGCTAGCATTCGTGCGGCTTCCTCCTTCTCGCGTTTGCTGTCGCAGGAGATGATGGTGCTCAGGCCCACGAGGGCTATGGCAAATAAGAGGATGTGTTTCATGTGACGAAATTTGAATATTGATTATCGTATCAGGACCTTGCCGTTTTGGATATATACACCCTTGGGCGTGCCAAGGATGCGGCGGCCCGAGAGGTCGTAGCAGGGTGCATTCTTTTCGATGACCACGGCGGGGCGACAAATGCCCGTGTTGAGGCTGACGGGAATGGTTTCGCTCCAGGGGCTCACGCCGTTCTCCGACAGGGCGCGCACGGCGTAGGAATAGGAGTAATCGGGATTGAGGTCGGTGAAATTGTAGGACGTTTCGGTGGTTGTAAATACCTGTTGTGTCTTCCGCTTGTGCAGCGTGGCGGCTGTGAGGTCCTCGGGCGAGAAATCACCATCGTAGATGGTCAGGCGCGAAATGTAGAAACGCTCCTTGGCATTCTCCGCGAGGAGAGTGAAGGTGAAGTCGCCGTCCACGTTGGCCCCATATATATATGTCTTAGCGGTTGCGGTGGGGAAGAAGAAGGCAGCATCCTTGTTGTTAACCTGTACGATGACGGTCGGTTCGTCCGCATTGTAGGCTGCTAGTTCCACTGCGAATGTGATGCGGCCCGAGGTGCAGTTGAGTGTAGGCGTGGTGAGGTGGCCTGCCACCTTGCTTGAACCAATCTTTGCGCCCAGACCATCCGATTCATACACTTTCTCGCCCGTCCAGCCTGGCATTGTGGTGTACGTGTCCAGTTGGGAGGCGATGTCCGTGGTGCTCTTGCCGCTGAATTGCTGGAATTTCTCTTGCAGGAGTATGGCGTCTTCGGGATCTACGCCTTGGTTGTCGTTGGTCGTCAGGCGCACTTCGTAACTTGTGGCACCCTCCACCGCGCTCCAACTGATGGAGAAAGCATTCGCACTAGTCTCGTCCGTGGATGGGGCGGGCGTGTCGAGTTGTGCGCCGCCGTCGAAGAGGAAGGCGATGGTGCCGTCGGCATTCTCCTTAATCTCTGAGAGCGAATGGTTGAGGAGGTACGAGCCGTCCGTATTCTTGTTGAACAGGCCAGCCTTGGGCGTGGACATATTGCTCAGTTCGGTGTTGCCGCGTGTGCCAGGGTAGGGGTCGCCTGCGATGTAGGTTTTACCATAGCCAATGCTTTTGAGTGAACCATCGGCGGGGACAATCGTCATGCGCTGGTGCGAACTATAATAGTTCACGCTGTTTTCCATCCAAGAATCCGCGCTGAAATCCACGTGGAGCACGAGCATGCCATGTCCGTAGCCGTAGGCATCGCCTGCTATCTGCTGACGATTCTCCAAGAGATAGTATTCGTTGCGGTTGCCCTCATTATATATAATGTAGGCTTCGGGCTCGCTGGCCAGCGGTTTCATATTTTGGATGGAGGTAGGGTCTTTCAGTTCGGTCGGAGTGAGCCATCCGCAGTACATGCGCTCGTAACTGGTGTACTCCCAGGGCACTTCGCCGTTCTCCGTTGGGCCGTTGAAGCAGCCGTAGTCCATCAGGTCCCAGCAGTCCATGCCGAAATAGCCGTTGCCGCTCGTATCGTAGAAGTCGGGGATGGCCATGCAGTGGCTAAACTCGTGGCAGGCTGTGCCGATGCCGTCGATGATGCCGCCGCTGATGCCGCGAAATTCGTTGGAAGTGGCGTAGGTATCAACGCGAACGCCGTCCACCGTGATGACGCCATCGCCATCGCCTATCTGCACAGCGGCCGAGAGCACCCATTCGTGGGGCCAAATGGTGTTGGCGTCTGCCCCGCTTGCTTCACCGTAGCCTGCATAGATGACATAGACCTGGTCCACCTCGCCATCGCCGTCCCAGTCGTACTTTGTGAAATCTACACCTGCCTTGTCGGCCAGATGGATAGCCTCGCTCACCATCTCGGCAGGGTGCTGGTCGTTGCCGTCGGCGTCGTTGCTGCCGTAGTACGACATATTCTTGCTGACAGTCACGGGACCCACCACATCGAAGGTGAGGTCAAATTGTCCATAACTACATCTGTAAAAATAGTCGTGGACGCTAAATTCCATACCGTGCTTGTTGTAGCCCACCTTGTTGAAATAGTCGTTGAAATCGGCCTGCGTGTATTGCAGCGCCTTGTCGGCAAAGTTCACAAGGATGACGAGGCCCTTTTTCTGACCGCTGACGGGATTGGAGGTAGCGCCCAAGGTGGCACGGCTTTTCTGCCCGCGCATTATGCGGGCCCTGTTGGCAGCAGCGCGGCGCTGTTGGCCCAAGGCGAGGCGCTCTTGGCTGAGCGGGGCATAGCGACCGTCGGCCTGTGCTACGTAGCGGTTGCCCGAAGCATCGGTATAATAATGCAGATATTCGTCACCGCCAAAGGTGGCAGTAACTTGGCTACCGTCCGTAAGGGTAATGGTGCGCTTGATGCGCTTGGCAGGAATCGCCAGTAGGGCGGTAGCAAAGCAGAGACCCAGCAGGGTTAGGAAATAACGTTTCATGATGAATTTTTTCGGTTCGCAAGGGGGTGAGTGTCTGGTTTGACACTGCAAATTTCCAGGGTAAATGTTTTGAAATAGGCCTATTGGTCCTCTTCGGCAGGCGCATCGGGTCTGGGACCGCGCTCCTTCTTTTTCTTCTTGACTTCGGGTGCACCGCCCACGAGGAGTACAAACTCACCCTTCGGCTCGTGTTCGGCAAAGTGGGCCTGCACCTCGGCAATGGTGCCGCGGACACATTCCTCGAACACCTTCGAAATCTCGCGCACGGCCGCCATCGGACGGTCAGCGCCAAAGGTCTCGGCAAACTGTCCCAGCGTCTTGACCACGCGATAGGGCGATTCGTAGAATATCATCGTGCGCGGCTCCGTGGCCAACTCGGCCAGACGCGAGGCGCGCCCTTTCTTCTGCGGCAGGAAGCCCTCGAAGGTGAACCGCTCGCAGGGTAGGGCCGACGATACGAGGGCGGGCACGAAGGCGGTCGCTCCTGGCAGACACTCCACGCGCACACCGCGCGCCGCACAGGCCCGTACGAGCATGAATCCGGGGTCGGAGATGGCGGGCGTGCCAGCATCGGAAATCAGGGCCACGTTTTCGCCCGCAGCAATGCGAGCCGCAAAGGCTTCGGCCGTTTGGTGCTCGTTGAACTTATGGTGAGAACTCAGTCGGTTCTTGATGTCGAAATGTTTGAGGAGCATCCCCGATGTCCGCGTGTCTTCCGCCAGAATCAGGTCCACCTCTTTGAGAATCCGCAGGGCGCGAAGCGTGATGTCTTCGAGGTTGCCCACGGGTGTAGGTACGAGATAGAGTGTTCCCATGCCGCAAATTTATGGATTTCCGTCCGAGTGGCCAATAAAGTGAGATTCAAAATCGCGCTTCTTTAACGAAATCTAAGACCTTTCAATCATCTGCAACATCCCCCCAACGTGTTTTGCAATGGTAAGTTCTACGACTCTGCTTCCGATGTGTTCGCACCTGTCGTGCCGAAGGCTTTGTTTTTCGTGGGGGGAAGGGTAGCGGGAAAAGTGAATGAATAAGGTGGGTTCGATAATTTAGTCGCAATAGAAGCCTTGCCCTCCCTTGAAACTAATTTATAGAACCTACCTCTGGCGAATCAAGGCTATCTACCTCTGGCGAATCAACGCTATCTGCCTCTGGCGAATCAACGCTATCGAGCTAGCAGCCGTAAGGCTGCGTTGAAACCAGGGGACGCAGTCCCCGACTGAAACTAGGAAGCCACAGGCTTCCGTTGAAACTAGGCTGCAAAGCAGCCGTTGAAACTAAGGTCACGCAGCGACCGCGCCTCGTAATATAACACATCCGCGACCCAAGGTTGTGCAAAACTCGTCTTTTAACATTTCATAGACTGTTGCAAAATGTTAAAGCGATTTGTATTTCGCACGAAAATGTATTATCTTTGTACTAGCGAAGAGGAGAGAGTCCTAAACACGGGGCTTTCTCCTCTTTTTTTGG
>SFID01000155.1 GCA_004555425.1 Bacteroidales bacterium | reverse complement strand
AGATACCGTCTCTCAGTATCGCCGTACGTTGAGCCTGAGCGATGCGACCACTTCGCTCGCTTTCAAGCGGGGGAATATCACTTATACCCGCGAGCAGTTTACCTCTTTCGCGGGCGATTTAGGGGTGATCCATCTGTTGGCGGATGAGGATAAGGCGTTGCATTTCACCTTGGGATTGAGCCGCCCGGAACATGCGCAGGTCTCCCTGGATGGTCATGACTTGGTGATGAAGGGGCGGTTGCCGGATGGCGTGGATACCGTGGAGATGAAGGGGATGCGTTTCGCAGCGAAGGTGCGTGTGCTCTTGCCGAAGGGGGGAGAGTTGGTGCCCTCAGACACGGCGCTCACGGTGCGGAACGCTTCGGAAGCTGTTCTGTTGGTGAGCTTGGCGACCAATTATTGGGAGCCGGATCGGTTTGAGGCTGCGCTCGACCGACAGCTGGCTGATGCGGAGCGTAAGGATTATGCGACGTTGCGCCGGGAGCATACCCAGGCTTATCAGGCGCTGTTCGATCGGGTCTCCTTGCAGTTAGGGCGGACGGAGCGCGACCATTGGCCGATCGACAAGCGGTTGGCCGCCTTCGCGGCGGATCGTCAGGATCCTTCGTTGGTGGCGCTTTACTTCCAGTTCGGTCGCTATCTGTTGATCTCCTCTACGCGTGTCGGCCTGTTGCCTCCCAACTTGCAGGGGCTCTGGTGCAACACGATCCATACGCCTTGGAATGGCGACTATCACCTGAACATCAATCTGCAAATGAATCATTGGCCGGCGGAG
The DNA here is from genome assembly GCA_004555425.1 of Bacteroidales bacterium. Classification (GTDB taxonomy): domain Bacteria; phylum Bacteroidota; class Bacteroidia; order Bacteroidales; family Bacteroidaceae; genus Alloprevotella. The sequence goes on along the minus strand of SFID01000155.1, from coordinate 2,454 downwards.
GTGACCAACCTCTCGGAGCTGCATCTACCGTTGGTGGAATGGACGAAACAGCAGGTGGCGAGTGGCGAGCGAACCGCCAAGGCCTTCTATAATGCCCGTGGCTGGGTGACGCATATCTTGGGTAATGTCTGGGAGTTTACGGCACCGGGTGAGCATCCCTCGTGGGGCGCGACCAACACGTCGGCCGCTTGGCTCTGCCAGCATCTCTACACACATTATCTCTATACGTTGGATGAGGCCTATTTGCAGGAGATCTATCCGACGCTGCGTGGCGCGGCGCTCTTCTTCGTGGATATGTTGGTGGTGGATCCCCGCTCGAAATATTTAGTGACCGCGCCGACCACTTCCCCGGAGAATGCCTATATCCTGCCGAATGGGCAGGTGGTGAATATCTGTGCCGGCTCGACGATGGACAATCAGATCGTGCGTGAGTTGTTTAGTAATACGATTGATGCGGCGCATCGCTTAGGCGTGGATAGCGCCTTTGCGGAGGAGTTGGCCGCGAAACGGGCTCGTTTGATGCCTACGACCATCGGCAAAGATGGGCGCATCATGGAGTGGTTAGAGCCTTTCGAGGAGGCGGAGCCGCACCATCGCCATGTGTCGCATCTGTATGGACTCTATCCGGGCGATGAGATCACGGTGGAGCATACGCCGGAGTTGGCGGAGGCCGCACGCAAGACGTTAGAGGCAAGAGGTGATCAGAGCACCGGTTGGTCGATGGCCTGGAAGATCAATTTCTGGGCACGCCTGCACGATGGCGATCACGCCTATAAATTGTTGGGCGACCTGCTGCATCCCTGCATCAACGAAAAGGGAGAGGTGAGTGGCGGTAGCTATCCCAACCTCTTCTGCTCACATCCCCCTTTCCAGATTGATGGGAACTTTGGTGGCACGGCTGGCGTGGCGAAAATGTTGGTGCAGAGTCAAAGTGGTTTGATCGAGTTCTTGCCGGCGTTACCTTCCGCGTGGCCGAATGGTAGCTTCAGAGGGCTGCGTGTGCGTCAAGGCGGAGAGGTGTCTGCTCGCTGGGTGGAAGGGAAATTGATTGAGGCCAGCTTAAAGGCGCATCATGAAGGTTCGTTCCGTATCCGTCTGCCGCAATCCTCGGAAAGGTTAAGCATAAAGATCAATCAAAAGGCCGCATCCTTGCCGATTGTGGACGGATTGCTCTCCGTTGACCTGAAACAGGGGGACGAATTGCTGCTTTTCTTCTAAATCTGGTTGGAAGTCATCCGAAAATAACCTTTCTGTTCGCACGCGAACATTATATATACGTTGGCTGGTAAAGAAAATTTCTTTGAAAAAAGTTGCGAATATGTTTGGTAGATATGTTTTATAACATTACTTTTGCACCCGCAATCGAGAAACAACGATGGTTGCGAAAGCGATCTTTGAGGATATTTACATAATACGACAAGTAGTACAAGAATCGGAATCGAGTATATCGATAAAGAGTACCGTCAATTTAGATGACCTTGGGCTACGATGAAGAGACGGAATCCGGGCTGAGGATATAAAAGAACAATTTCAACAACGAAGAGTTTGATCCTGGCTCAGGATGAACGCTAGCGACAGGCTTAACACATGCAAGTCGAGGGGCAGCACGGTGTAGCAATACACGGGTGGCGACCGGCGCACGGGTGAGTAACGCGTATGCAACTTGCCTATCAGAGGGGGATAACCCGTCGAAAGACGGACTAATACCGCATGAAACAGGGGCCCCGCATGGGGATATTTGTTAAAGATACATCGCTGATAGATAGGCATGCGTTCCATTAGGTAGTTGGCGGGGCAACACACTGGTACTGAGACACGGACCAGACTCCTACGGGAGGCAGCAGTGAGGAATATTGGTCAATGGGCGAGAGCCTGAACCAGCCAAGTCGCGTGAGGGATGACGGCCCTACGGGTTGTAAACCTCTTTTATAAGGGAATAAAGGACATCACGTGTGGTGTTTTGCATGTACCTTATGAATAAGCATCGGCTAACTCCGTGCCAGCAGCCGCGGTAATACGGAGGATGCGAGCGTTATCCGGATTCATTGGGTTTAAAGGGTGCGTAGGTTGCCGATTAAGTCAGCGGTGAAAGTCAGTGGCTCAACCATTGAACTGCCGTTGAAACTGGTTGGCTTGAGTACGTACGGGGCAGGCGGAATGCGTGGTGTAGCGGTGAAATGCATAGATATCACGCAGAACCCCGATCGCGAAGGCAGCCTGCCAGGCCGTGACTGACACTGATGCACGAAAGCGTGGGTATCGAACAGGATTAGATACCCTGGTAGTCCACGCAGTAAACGATGATCACTAGCTGTTTGCGATAGAATGTAAGCGGCACAGCGAAAGCGTTAAGTGATCCACCTGGGGAGTACGCCGGCAACGGTGAAACTCAAAGGAATTGACGGGGGCCCGCACAAGCGGAGGAACATGTGGTTTAATTCGATGATACGCGAG
>SFID01000079.1 GCA_004555425.1 Bacteroidales bacterium | reverse complement strand
CGCAATTAGAAAGATTCGTATGATTCGTGTTAAAATAAATACCGCAAACCGAAGGTCCACACGTTGCCTCGCAATCTAGAACGACCTGAGTAGTTACCCAAAATGTTAAATCCGAATTTTTTCGCTCAAAAACTTTTAATATCTTTTATATTTTCTGCCGCGAAAAAATCTCTATATCGTCAATTCGCGCACCGATAAAGCCAAGAAAATTTCCGCTAAAGCATTTAGAAAATCCGCAAAAGCATATAGAATTTCCAACTTCCGATGTATTTTTTCCTTTATAATGGGCAAAAAAAAGAGGAAAGAACCCCGTGTTTCGGGCTCTTTCCTCTTCGCTAGTACAAAGATAATATATTTTTCTGCGAAATGCAAATCGCTTTAACATTTCGCAACAATCTATGAAATGTTAAAAGACGAGTTTTGCACAACCTCGGGTCGCGGATGTGTTATATTACGAGGCGCGGTCGCTGCGCTCCCTCTGCCTCGTGTCGGTCGCTGCGCGACCTTAGTTTCAACGGCTGCTTTGCAGCCTAGTTTCAACGGAAGCCTGTGGCTTCCTAGTTTCATTCGGGGACTTCGTCCCCTGGTTTCAACGCAGCCTTACGGCTGCTAGCTCGATAGCGTTGATTCGCTATAGGTAGGTTTTATAAGGTAGGTTCTATAAATTAGTCTCAAATGTTGGTTGGTGTTTGTTAAGGCAATGTACCGCACGTTGCTAGAAACGAGTGGCCCAGTAAAAAAGGTATAATTCTGTGTTTGTATCATCAATCAATATGAAAACCTATAAACCGCTGGGCCACACGTTGCTAGCAACGTTCGATATATTGCCTTTTCAATGAGAACGAACCCATTACTCACACGAGCAACGTGCGGTACGCTACTCATCAATGAGAATCAACACCCAGACCTTAGTATTTCACAACCCCAAAAACCGCCTACAGAAAAGGGACATAGTATAGATTCTGTTTGGCTTCTTCTTGCCCAATTTCTCAGAAAGGTGCGAAAACGGTCTTCTGAATTTCTCAGAAAGGTGCGAAAACCCTACCATAAATTATTCCCAATCCAACAGCTTCTTCAACAGCTTCTTCGAATAGTCCGCACGAAAAACCCAGGGGCGGTGCGTGGGGTACGCGAATATTTCGTAATTTTGCAGACCCTATTCTTTTAGACTCCTATATATTATATGACGCAAGAAACCACCCAGACGGGCTATCGCCAACAGCAGTACAGCGGGCCCGTGAAGCGATATTGCCAGACCCTTGACCTGCGCGACAATCCCGAACTCATTGCCGAATATCGCCGTCGCCATAGTGCGGCGCACGTTTGGCCCGAGATACTTGCGGGCATCCGTGAGGTCGGCATCCTTGAAATGGAAATCTATATCCTTGGCACACGACTGGTGATGATTGTGGAGACGCCCGCCGATTTTGATTGGGAAACGGCAATGGCCCGACTGGCCACCCTTCCCCGGCAGGCCGAGTGGGAAGACTATATGGCCGAGTTTCAGTTGGTGCGGGCTGGCATGACGTCTGCCGAGAAGTGGCAACCGATGGAGCGTATGTTTCATCTGTACTAGGAGTTCTCAGGTCGGTATTGCGGAAGCCAGACGTGAAGCAGCATCGTAGTAGATACTGGATAAAAAAATCGGAGAAAATCAAATAATTACACAAACACTATTGCATGATTAGTGTAGATAATCTGAGTGTGGAATTTGCGGCACGCCCCCTCTTTCAGGGCGTGTCCTTTGTGGTGAATCCCAAGGACCGTATAGCCCTGGTCGGAAAGAATGGTGCTGGCAAGAGTACGCTCCTGAAAATACTCGCTGGTCTGCAGCAACCCACAAGCGGCACGGTTTCCACCCCTCGCGAGACCACCATCGGTTACTTGCCCCAGGTGATGGTGCTGCAGGACGAGCATACCGTCATCGAAGAGACCGAAACCGCCTTCGCCCATATCAGCGACTTGCAGGACGAGATAGCCCGTTTGAACGACGAACTGGCCCAGCGCACCGACTACGAATCTGCCGAATACATGGCGCTGGTTGAGCGGTTTACCCACGAGAGCGAGCGTTTCAGTATGATGGGCGGTATGAACTACCGCGCCGAGATGGAGCGCACGTTGCTGGGTCTGGGTTTTGAGCGCACAGACTGGGACCGCCCTACGCGCGAGTTCTCGGGCGGTTGGCGTATGCGCATCGAATTGGCTAAACTCCTCCTGCGCCGCCCCGATGTGCTGCTGCTGGACGAACCGACCAACCACCTCGACATAGAGAGCATCCGCTGGCTCGAGCAATTCCTGGCGCGCAGCGGTAGCAGTGTGGTGCTGGTCAGCCACGACCGCGCCTTTATCAATAACGTGACCAACCGCACCCTCGAAATCTCCTGCGGCAAGATTACAGACTACAAGGTGAAGTACGACGAGTTTGTGCGCCTGCGCGCCGAGCGTCGCGAACAGCAACTGCGGGCCTACGAGAACCAGCAGAAGGAGATGGCCGACATCCGCGACTTCATCGAACGCTTCCGCTACAAACCCACCAAGGCCGTGCAGGTGCAGAGCCGCATCAAGCAGTTGGAGAAAATGGTGCCCATCGAAGTGGACGAGATAGATACAGCCTCGCTCCACCTGAAGTTTCCGCCCTGTTCGCGTTCGGGCGACTATCCTGTCATCTGCGAAGACCTGCGCAAGGACTACGGCGCGCATTGTGTGTTTCACGATGTAAACCTCACCATCAAGCGCGGCGAGAAAGTGGCCTTCGTCGGCAAGAACGGCGCAGGCAAGTCCACCCTCGTCAAGTGCATCATGCGGGAAATTGACCACGGCGGCCGCCTGCAACTCGGCCACAACGTAGAGATAGGCTACTATGCCCAGAACCAGGCGCAGTTGTTGGACGAGAATCTCACCGTTTTCGACACCATCGACCGCGTGGCCACGGGCGACATCCGCCTGAAGATTCGCGACATCCTCGGCGCTTTCATGTTTGGCGGCGAAGCCTCCGACAAGAAGGTCAAGGTGCTGAGCGGCGGCGAGCGCAGCCGACTGGCCATGATAAAACTTCTGCTCGAGCCCGTCAACTTCCTGATTCTCGACGAGCCGACCAACCACCTCGATATGCGTACCAAGGACGTGCTCAAGGAAGCCATTCAGGCGTTCGACGGCACAGTGATTCTCGTCAGCCACGACCGCGAGTTCCTGGACGGATTGGTGGACAAGGTGTACGAATTTGGCGGTGGACAGGTGCGCGAACATCTGGGCGGCATCTACGATTTCCTGCACAAGAAGGACATCGAATCGCTCGACGAACTCCATCTGGCCAAGAGCGAAGCCGCTCCGTCCAAGCCTTCTGCCGAAGAACCTGCCGCCAAGAGTGCGGGCAAACTCTCCTACGAGCAGCAGAAGGAGCGCGCCAAAATCATCCGCAAGGCCGAGCGCGCCGTGGCCGAAAAGGAACAACTCGTCACGCGCCTCGAACAGCAGAAGGCCGACATCGAAGCCCTGCTGGCCACGCCCGATAACGGCAACAACGCCGACCTTTTTGCGCAATATGCCGACGTGCAGAAGCAACTGGCTGCCGCCGAAGAGGAGTGGATGATGGCCGAGGAAGAATTGGCCGCGCTCTCCGAATAGGCAGGCTGCGATAGTCATTGCACTTACTCCTTATATATAAGCAACAACCAACGAATTATGATAAAGCAAATCCTCCCCGTGCTGGCCTTTGCCGCCAGCAGTGCCTTCGCCCAAGCCCCTTTGCTGGGTATTGACAAGGCCAACCTCGACCCTTCGGTCGATCCTACGAAAGACTTCTTCGAGTATGCCGTCGGCGGATGGAAGAAAGCCCATCCTATGACCGCTGAATACTCCCGTTACTCCCAGTTTGATGCGCTGACGGCCACCAACCAGCGCCAGTTGCGCGAACTCATCGAAGGTCTTGCCAACGAGCGTCATCCGCAAGGCTCGCTCCAGCAGAAGATTGGCAGCCTCTATCGCCTGGCTATGGATAGCACGCGCCGCAACGCCCTCGGCCATCAGCCCATCCAGCCCCTGCTCCAACAGATTGGCCAGATTAAGACGCGCACCGACATCCAGTATCAGGCAGCCCGCCTCAGCGAGATGGGCGTGGGTACCTTCTTTGGCATGTACTGCGGGGCCGACCTCAAGAACTCCAAGATGAACCTTATGCAAATCGGTCAGGGCGGCCTCTCCATGAGCAACCGCGACTACTACCTGGAGAACGACGAGCAGACCACCCGCATCCGCAACGCCTATCGCCAGTACGTGAAGGGCCTCTTCCTCTTGGTAGGCCACAGCGAGGCAGAGGCCACCGCCATGATGGAGGGCGTGCTCAAAATAGAGACCCGCATTGCCCGCACTCACTATACGCCGACCCAGTTGCGCGAACCCGAGGCCAACTATCACAAGATGACCTACGCCCAACTGCTCAACGACTATCCCGGTATAGACTGGAGCACCCTCTTCCTCGTCAATGGCGTCCCCGCTGTGGAAGAGGTGAGCGTGGATCAGCCCGAGCCGATTCACGAGGTCGAGAAGATTCTCGCCGAAGAGTCCCTCGAAGACCTCAAGTCCTACTTGGCGTTTAAGGTAATGGACGACGCGGCCAATTATCTCAGCGATGATTTTCGCGCCCTCGCCTTCGAGTTCTACAACCACACGATGAGCGGTGCCGAACAGGACCGCCCGCGCTGGAAGCGTGCCCTTTCGGCCGTTGAAGGCGCGCTGGGCATGGCTGTGGGCAAGATGTACGTGGAGAAATACTTCCCCGAATCGTCCAAGCAGCGCATGGAACAACTCGTGCGCAACCTGCAGACTGCCCTCGGCCAGCGCATCGATGCACAGAAATGGATGAGCGACGAGACCAAGCGCCTTGCCCACGATAAACTCAGCACCTTCTACGTCAAGATTGGCTATCCCGACAAGTGGATGGACTATTCCGCCCTCGACATTGACGAGAGCCTGTCGTACTATGAGAATATGGTGCGCGCCAGCCGCTTCCGCAACCGCCACCACATTGAATCGCGCGTCAACAAACCCGTCGATCGCGACGAATGGCTCATGACCCCGCAGACCATCAACGCCTATTACAACCCCACAACCAACGAAATCTGCTTCCCCGCGGGTATCCTCCAGCCGCCCTTCTTCAATGCCGAGGCCGACGACGCCTGTAACTACGGTGCTATCGGTGTGGTGATAGGCCACGAGATGACCCACGGATTCGATGACAAGGGCAGCCAGTTTGACAAAGAAGGCAACCTGCGCAACTGGTGGACCGAGGCCGATGCCAAGCAGTTTGCCGCGCGCACCAAGGTGATGCAGGACTACTTCGACAAGATTGAGGTGCTGCCAGGTATGTTTGCCAACGGCTCGCTGACCCTCGGCGAGAACATTGCCGACCACGGCGGACTGATGATTTCCTATCAGGCCCTCCAGAATGCCATGAAGCAGCAGCCCCTCGGCACTGTGGACGGCTACACCCCCGAGCAACGCTTCTTCCTGAGTTATGCCCTGCTGTGGGCCCACCATATCCGCGAACCGCAACTGCGCCAACTCAACAAGATTGACCCGCACTCCAACGGCCGCTGGCGCGTCAACGGTGCGCTTCCCCACATCGATGCTTGGTACGAAGCCTTCCATGTGACGAAGAAGTCGCCCATGTTTGTGCCCAAGAAGAATCGCCTCGACGTTTGGTAAGAAACACTCCATGATTTACCTTCCCCAAGACTTTCCCGCCCTGCAGTCCCTCCGCGCTGAGGGACTGGCCGCTACGGCCTATGCAATGGGCGGCCCGTGTTCGCTCCCTCCGGCCATACCGCAGGGAGCGAAACGCGTTTTATTGCTCAACCTCATGCCCCACAAGGCCGTGACCGACCTCGACATCGCCCGCACCTTGGCGCAGACGGGCGAGGACGTGTGCCTGCTGCTGATGAAGATAGCCGGACAGACGTACAAGACCACGCCTATGGCCTATGTCGATGCCTACTATCGCGACTTCGAGTGCTATGCCGCCGCGGCCTCGGCCTACGATGGCCTCATCATCACGGGTGCCCCCGTTGAGCAAATCCCCTTCGAGGACGTGCGCTATTGGGAGGTCCTTTGCCGCATCATCGACTGGGCCGACCGCGCGGTGCGCTCCACGCTCTACGTTTGTTGGGGCGCGCAGGCGGGCCTCTACCATCTGTATGGCGTGCCCAAATATCCCCTGCCTGAGAAGCGGTTCGGCATCTTCGCCCAGACAGTGCGCATCCCCTTGCCGCTGATGGAGGGACTATCGCCCGCCTTCCCCATGCCCAACAGCCGCCACACCGAGGTGCGCGCTGCCGATATCCTCCGCCACCCGTCGCTCCGCATCCTGGCCGACAGTCCCGAGAGCGGTGTGGGTGTAGTGGCTTCTGCCGACCACCGCCGGGTGTTCATCGTGGGCCATCTGGAGTACGAGCCGCTCACCCTCGACAAGGAGTATCGCCGCGACCTCTCCCGCCAACTCCCCATCCACCAGCCCGAGCACTACTACCGCCACGATAACCCCGAGGCCGGCGTTGATTTCGTCTGGCAAGCCGCCGCCGTGCAATTCTACGGCAACTGGTTGCGCCATCCCTAGGACTTTCCCGTTTCTAAGTCCGATATTCTCAGTGACCACCGCTCGATGGTCACGCGACCACCGCTCGATGGTCACGCGACCACCGCCCGATGGTCACACGACCACCGCCCGATGGTCGCTGAATATGTGCCGAGAAAAAACGGGAAAGTACCGAGAAAAAACGGATAGAGTGGGAGTGAGGACGGCGTTCGTCCTCCCTGTATGGCATAGCGCAGTACTATCGCCTTGCTCCTCCCTATCCAACCGGCAGCCCAGGCTGCGCTGAAAGAATAACTCCCCGTCTCTATGTCCTACCAAATCACCTCCCCCGAAGAACTCTATGCCCAGCTGGCCCTGGTCTATCGCCCCGGCGCCACGCTGGAGGAGCAGTATGCCCTGCTGCGCCGCGTCTTTGGCATAGCCGTGCAGCAGCGTCTGCACGACAGTCCCATCGCCTTTGCAGGTTTCTTCTCAAAGGTGGACTATCTCGTGAAGGAGTGCGGGGTGCCCTATGCCGCGGCCGACCTCATCCAGCAGACGCGCGCCGACCTCTTCCCCAAACAGGGGGGCGGGCATCCGCAGCCCACGGCTCAGAGCCTGCGCACACAGTTGGACAATAACGTCAAGGGAACAGCCCTCCTCGTGCACCATACGAACGACCTCGCTCCCATTCCCCTTGCCCTGCAAGCCCACTTCCCCACCGAGCCGCGCCAGCGCACCTGGGGCCGCTATGCCCACAACGTGCTGCGCGTCATCACGCAGCGATGGGACGACGATTTCATCTGGGCCACCGACGAGGAGAGCGGTGCGACATTGCAGGTGTGCTACTCCGCGGCCAACCCCATCCTCACCCGTGGCGGCGAGGGCGACTGGACGTATCTGCGCGAGGTGCTGTGGGAGGGCGCGGTGCTCCATCTGGTGCGCGTGCGCCGCGACCAGTCGGGCCAGGTGTGCCTGCCCGAACTGATTATCCTCGAACCCGACTATCTGGTCAATATCACCACCATCGCGCGCTGCTTTGAGACCTATGCCGAATCGCCCCGCGTGGCCCTTGTCGATAAGTTGCGCCCCGCAGCCAACTCCTATCACATCCACCTCGGTAACCTGGCGGGCCAGTTGCTCGACGACGTCGTTCACGACCGCCATAAGCCCATCGGCGAATGCTTGAAGACCTACGTGGCCGACCATGCCCTGAGCATGATGGCCTGTCCCGAACTGGTGCGCGACTACGAACTTTTCCGCGAGGAGGCCGCCGCCCAGCAGCGCAATATTCAGCAACTCATCGGCCAGCGTCTGCCCGAAGCCATCGGCCACTACGACCGCCGCGACGTATTGCTCGAGCCCTCCTTCTTCAGTTCGGTGCTCGGCATTCAGGGCCGCTTGGACTTCCTCTATACCCACGAGGACGGCGTGACGATTATCGAGCAGAAGTCGGGCAAGGGCGACTATGTGTCGCCGCGTGCGCCAGGCTACAATCCCGCGGTGCCCCGGCCGCGCGAGCAGCACGTGGTGCAGGCCCTGCTCTATCGCGCCCTGTTCGTCTATGAATTTCAGAAATACGCCGACCAACTCCGCCACGTCCTCCTGCTCTATTCGCGCTACGGCGAGGGCTTGGTGCACGTCAACCAGCGGCCGGCCCTCTTCCTGCGCGCCATCCGCTTGCGCAACCTCTTGGTTCGTCAGGAGATTCACTGCGCGCGGCATGGCTTCGACGTCTTGCTCCATCTGACCCCCGAAGCCCTCAACGAAAAGGGGCTGAGCGGCCGTCTGTGGCAGGAATATGTGCGGCCCGAACTCAACCAACTCCTTGCGCCCATCCAACAGGCCAGCCCCTTGGAGCGCGCCTACTACCTGCGCTTCCTCCGTTTCCTGGCCACCGAACAGTTGCACGCCAAGATGGGCAATCCCCAGCGCGAGGGCAGCGGCTTCGCCTCCCTCTGGCACGACACGCTGGAGCAGAAACGCGCGGCGGGCAATATCTACGACCGCCTGCGCCTCAGCCACTTCGAGATGAACGAAGACGGCGACGGGGTGAGCGGCGTGACCCTCGCCTTTCCCGCAACAGACCGCGCCGACGCCGACAGCACCAACTTCCGCACGGGCGATGTTGTCCTCCTCTACAGTTACAACGAGACGGAAGGGCGCACCCTGCCCAGCGCCTGCGCGCAGATGGTCCACCGCGCCAGCATCGTGGATATCCAGACCAACCACATCCTGCTGCGCCTGCGCAACGGACAGACCGACCCCCGCGCCTTCACCCATACGGCCACCTATGCCGCGCCCGACCGCACCGCGGCCTTGGCCTCCGACGACCAGTGCCTCTGGGCCATTGAGCACGATATGCTCGAATCCAGCGCCAACGGGCAGTATAGCGCACTGCACAGTTTCCTCAGTGCGCCCAAGGAGCGCCGTGACCTGCTCCTCTGCCAGCGCGCCCCGCGGGTGGACGCCCAGGAACAGCGGCGGGGCGAATATGGCGGCTTCAATCCTCTGGTGGAGCGGGCGGTGCAGGCGCGCGACCTCTTCTTGATTATCGGTCCGCCGGGCACGGGCAAGACTTCCTTCGGCCTGGTCAACCTTCTGCGCGAGGAACTCCTGAACCCCGATGCGCAGGTGCTGCTGATGGCCTATACCAACCGCGCAGTGGATGAGATTTGCAGCAAACTGGTGGAGTTGCAGGATATTGACTTTGTGCGCATCGGCAGCGACCTCTCTTGCGCGGAGGCTTACCGGCCCTATCTCTTGCGCGAACGTTGCCGCACGTTGGCCACGGGCAGCGCGGTGCGCAACCTCCTCCAGCGCACACGCATCGTCTGCGGTACGACGGCGGCCATCAGTGCCCAGCCCGCCCTGCTCCAGATGAAAGCCTTCAGCCTGGCCATCATCGACGAAGCCTCGCAGTTGCTCGAACCGCACCTCATCGGCCTGCTCAGTGCCCACGAGGCGGGCGTCTGTCGCATCCACCGCTTCGTGCTCATTGGCGACCACAAGCAGTTGCCCGCCGTTGTGCAGCAATCGTCCATTGAGAGTACCGTGGAGGAGCCCGAACTGCGCGCCATCCATCTGACCGACTGCCGCCATTCCCTCTTCGAGCGTCTGCTCCAGACCTTCCGCACTGCCGAGGGCGGCTACGACCCGCGCTATGTGTATCTCTTCACCCGCCAAGGCCGTATGCACGAGGAGATTTCCCAATGGGTGGCCCAAACCTTCTACGCCCAACAACTCGGCATCGTGCCGCTGCCCCACCAACAGTTGCCGCTCACGCCGATGGACACGCCCGACGGCATCCTGCGCCTGCTCTCGGCCCATCGTCTGGCCTTTGTGGCCTCACCGCCCATTGACAGTACCCACGAATGGACCGAAGCCCAACAAGCAGGCTCCAACCTCCAAGCCGAGAAGACCAACCCCACCGAGGCACGCATGATAGCCGCCATCGTGGCGCGCATCTGTCGCCTCCAGCCCGAGGCACGGCCCGAAGAAAGTATCGGTATCATCGTGCCCTACCGCGGACAGATAGCCACCGTGCGCAACCAGTTGGACAGCCTCGGCATTCCCGGTCTGCACAAAGTGACCATCGACACCGTGGAGCGCTACCAAGGCAGCCAGCGCGACTATATTATATATGGCTTCACCGTGAAGCATCCCTACCAACTGAATTTTCTCACCGACAACACCTTCGAGGAAGGCGGCCAAACCATCGACCGCAAACTCAACGTGGCCCTGACCCGCGCCCGCCTCGGTATGATTCTCGTGGGCAATCCCCAATTGCTCAATCTCAATCCCACCTTCGCCTCCCTCCTCAGCCACATCCGCGAGGCAGGCGGCTACGTCAACATCCCCCCAGCAGATTTCTGCAACGGCAAATTCTAAGGAGGCCTCCCGCATAACCCCCATCCCTCCTCTCCCGTCCTTTCCAATCCTCTCCAAATCCTCTCCCAATCCCCCCAAAAAAACAGAGCGGCCCGTTTCACAACGGGCCGCTAACTCTTTTCAATAGGTATTAGTCTTTAAGGTAAAAGATTGTGTTTTGGATAACGCTGCAAATTTCGCCCTTTTCTTTAGATGAACAAAATATTTTTTTATGTCAGATAACATAAGGAAAACCCATATTTCGGTCGTTTTGATGGTTCTATAAATTAGTTTGCGATGAATTTATAGAACCTACCTTCAATCATTCGATAACGCTTTAATTCTTTTTTCGATAAGTTCCAAGTATGCTTCTTTCATATCTTTGCTGAGGAACGAATTGTTTATCAGTTCCGCCCATGCAGGGAGAGCGTTCTTCATACTTGCAATCAACTGCATGGTTACGTTTTCCTCTATGCCCGTCGTAGCCGAAAACTTGAGGAAATCAGAAAGTTTCAGACGCGACTTCTTTCCATTTAGCGTTAGTGCCAACTCTTCCTTGTCTTTCGGGTTAACGATGGCAACATTCAGCAGGTCGTAAGCCGGAGTCAACTGATATAGTTTCTTCGGACGGTAAAGCGAGAAGTTCTTTAGGTGCATATCGTTGTTGCCGGTGATGAAGGAGAATAGCAATACCTGCATGAAATTCACGAGGTCAAGCTTAGGCATAGAACTATAAGCAACAATCGTCTTGGCAATCTGTTCGCACGAACTCTTGTATTTGTACTCCGTGGGATGAAGCGTCAGTTGGCATAGGTCCTCCATGTCAATCTTCTCACCTTTCTTCGTGCGGTCGATGCGGTGAGTGATGTAGCCGAGGCTACCATCTGCCAGTCGGATAAGCGAGTGCGGTACCACCTTTATGCGTGCAGCCTCTGCCATGTGCATTGTGAGGTCTTCGTTTTCGGGCAGTTCAGGATAAGCATCGGTTTGTGGTTTGAAGATGAAATCTCCCCAAAGTCCTACGATGGTGAGTCGATTGGAGCCTTCATGCTTATGAAGATTCAATGACAGCTTTGGCTGAACTCCTGTAAGAGACGTTTGCGCTTGTATTACCTGTGCAGCCAGCGCATCGAGATCTTCTCGCCTATACTCCAGCAATGGCGCATCCGCAGTACCGAAGAACTTACGGGCACAGTTGGGATGAAAGTCCTTCTGACCTTCGCCCAACTCCTTATAACAATATAAACACCTGTTCATTGACAAATTACCATTTACAAATTACCATGTACTTCCTGTACACTCACGCTGCCGATGCACTCCTTGCAACACAACAACAGAAGCGACATTCGGTCAAGCACGCTGATGTCCGTATTGCGCAAGGCAACGTCAAGCAACCATCCCTCGGGAATCAATCCGTCGAAGAAGGGAAACAATACAGGACTTCTGAATGCCTCCTTCTGTAATGGAAGGGTGAGAGAAATGGCTACTGGCGACGGGGAGGCGAGGTAGGAACTATCGTAGATGAACGTATATTCGCCCCCGTCTTCCGTCAGCATACCTGCCAACGTTTCTTTTCTGTATATCTTGGCTTGTCGCATAATGATTATCCCTCGTTAAATCGTGGTGCTGCCACCAACGTGTAGTTGAACAAGTCAAGCAATTGATTCACCTTGTCCATGCGTAGGGTAGGTTTGCCTTGCTCAAGATTGCGCAC
>SFID01000078.1 GCA_004555425.1 Bacteroidales bacterium | reverse complement strand
AGGCTGAAGGCCTTCTGAAAGAAGGTGGGGGTTGGGTTTCGGCTGGGGCGTTAAGAGCTTGCTCTTATAAGACCCACCCGAAGCCCAAACACCAGGGCGCAGCCCCCAGCCTCTTCAAGGGGTTTATCTTGGTTTTTGTCTTTCATATCTGATACAAGCTTAGAGAAACGCGCGGTACATTGACTCGCATTCTGCAACCACCTGAATAGTTCCCATTTCGGATAACGTGAAAGTACCGCACCTTAATTCCTAATCCAAAAACCAAAACGCCTAACAAATACCCATAAATAGTAAATAATTTTTAGCAGAATGTAAACTCGGAGTGATTTAGATTGGTTTTTTACGCAAAATTGAGGTGTTTTTGTTTGTCGGATGAAATATTAAACGTATTTTTGCAGCCAAAGTCTATCTGTCCGCCTGCTTTTGGCTGATTCTTAGACGAATATTTCGGGCCTTTTTGCCTCGCCCTTCCCAGTACACTTACTCCTTATATATATAAGTATATGGGAAGGCCGCACGAAAACGACTAGACAAGCGTTTTCTTTCGTTGACCGCAACGATTCTGCTCACGGTCAATGACCTCGGCAAATGGAGGAGCGAGCGTTTGCGAATTGATGCGCTCCACTCCGCTGCTGAAATGGGTGCGGGCAGCCTTGCCCCACCTGCCCGACCCTAGCGTAGCGTCGTTGCTGAAACGGCCGCGCGAAGACCATGCTTCCTCCCGCGTTAACCTTGCTCCCCTGGCCACAGCCAGAGAGGGCAAGAGATTTTGCGTACTAATGCAAGCAGGTCCGTACAAACAGAGAAAATACATGTTTAATTAAATGGTTATATTATGAACAAAAAGTTAGTGCTTTTAGGAGCTGCCGCGCTGTTGACAGTGGGTGTGGCTTCTGCGCAGAAGCGCGTGACGGGTGTCGTTGTGGACTCGCAGGGCGAGCCTGTCATCGGCGCTGCTGTACGTGTGGAAGGCGGAAAGGGCGCTGTGGCCACTGATGAGAACGGCCGCTTCGTTCTGAACAACGTCTCCTCGACAGCCAAAACCTTGAAGATTACCTCTATCGGTAAGCAGGCAAAGACCGTCAGCATTGCAGGCAACGTGCGCGTTGTGCTGGCCGATGACGACAAGGTGCTGGACGAAGCAGTTGTAGTAGGTTACGGTTCGGCCCGTAAGGTAGGTACCCTTGTGGGTAGCGTATCCAAGGTGAACAGCGAAGCCATTGCCAACAAGCCCTCCACGAACATCGCCGACGCTCTCCAGGGTAAGGTGGCTGGTATGCAGGTACTCACCGGAACCAGTGATGCCGGCTCGGTCAACGCTTCCGACATTACCATCCGTGGTACAGGTTCGCTCGGTGCCAGCAGCACTCCCTTGCTCGTTATCGACGGTAGCCCCGCCGAGATGAGCGCACTCGGATTGATTAACCCCAACGACATCGAAAGCGTTGTAACGCTGAAGGATGCTTCCGCCACTTCTATTTACGGTTCGCGTGCCTCCAACGGTGTCATCTATATCACCACCAAGAAGGGTCGCCGCGGCGAGAAGGCCGTTGTGACCATCAGCCAGAAGGTGGGCTGGAGCCAGTTGGCACGCAGCATCGGTAGCGACCTGATGAGCGCCAGCGAATTGCTCGACTTCCAGTTGGAAAACCAGATTATCACGGCCGCCGACTACCAGCGCTACAAGGCGCACGGCGCCAATACGGACTGGCAGAAGTTCCTCTTCCGCAACGATGCGCCGATGTATCAGACGGACTTCTCCGTGCGCGGCGGTAGCGACAAGAGCACCTACTTCGTCAGCGGTTCCTACCTGAACAATACGGGTATCGACGACCAGTCGCACATGGACCGCTATACCCTCCGTGCTAACCTCGAGGCACAGCCCAAGGACTGGATGACCTTCGGCCTCAACCAGAGCATCATCTACACCGACCGCCAGACCAACGGTTACACCAAGCAGGGCGGTGGCGGCTACAGCTATAGCTCGCAGGTACTCCAGAATCCCCGCTACTACGACCCCTACGACCCCAGCGTCAAGGAGACCCACATGATTTGGGGTAGCAACTTCTACGACGTGAAGTGGCTCCAGGCTATGCAGCCCCGTACGAACAACGACATTATCTATCAGGGCAACGCCTTCATCGCGCTGAACCCCGTCAAGGGCCTGACCCTCAAGTCGCAACTCGGTGTGTATGCTGTCAACTCGCAGAGTACCTACACCTCGCTCAAGGACTTCCCTGGCAGTGAAGGTAAGATTACCCGTTCGCGTGGCGACAGCCGCAGCGCACAGTGGACCATCACCAATACGGCCGAGTACAAGTTCAACGTAGGCGAAGACCACAACTTCATCCTCCTCGCTGGTCAGGAAGGTATCAAATATACCTCCGATGGCTTTGAAGCAGGCGCAAGCGGTAGCACCGACGACCGTCTGACGCTCATCAGCAACCAGACCGAGGCTACCATCTCCGACGTGAGCGAAAGCAAGTCGGCTTACCAGTTCCTCAGCTTCTTCGGCCGCGCAGACTATACTTGGAAGAACAAGCTCTTTGCCAACTTCACCCTGCGTAACGACCAGTCCTCCCGCTTCGGTAAGACCAACCGCTCCGCTATGTTCTATTCGGGTGGTGTGATGTACAACCTCAAGCGCGACTACTGGCTCCGTCCCGCCACTTGGCTCGACGAACTGGAACTCCGTCTTAGCGTCGGTTCCACGGGTAACTCTGCCATTGGTAACTACAACCACCTCGGTATCGTAGGCCAGACGCAGTACGGCGGCGTTCCTGGTTGGGCACTCTCTCAGCCCGCCAACACCGAGCTCGGTTGGGAAACGCAGATTCAGACCAACTTTGGTGTCCGCGCTACATTCTTCACCAAGCTGACCGTTGACCTCAACATCTACCACCGCAAGACGAAGGATATGCTCCAGTCTGTGCCCATCCCCACGACAACTGGTTTCAGCAGCCAGGCCATCAACATCGGTTCGATGAGCAACCGCGGTGTGGAAGTAGAAGTTGACTACAACATCCTCCGCACGCGTGACTACTTCCTGACTGTTGGTGTGAACTACGCCTTCAACCGCAACCGCATCGACGAACTCTTCTACGGTTTCAAGGAGTGGGAAATGAAGGAGGCCCTCCTCAACTACGTAGTAGGCAAGTCGCTCAACTTCTACATGCCTATCTATGCAGGTGTTGACAAGGAAGACGGTCGTCCCATGTGGTACAAGAAGGGTCACAAGGGAGGCGTTCAGCACGAATACAACCCCGAGACCATGACGAAGGACGAATCGCAGATTGACAACCTCTATCAGGATACGGGCAAGGCTATGGATGCTCCCCACACGGGTGGTTTCAACATCCACGCTGGTTGGAAGGGCCTTACCCTCAGCGCCAACTTCAGCTACGTGCTTGGCAAGTACATGATTGACAACGAATATCTCTGGAACACGGGTAAGAGCAACCTCACCAGCAACAAGGGACAGGCTCACCGCGACATGTTGAACATCTGGAAGCAGCCCGGCGACATCGCCACGCTCCCCGCCTTCGAATATCAGTCGCAGTTTGACACCCACCTCCTCCAGAACGCTTCCTTCCTCCGTCTGAAGGACCTCACGCTGGCCTACGACCTGCCTAAGAAGTGGATGGACGCAACTGGATTTATCCAGGGCATTCGCCTCAGCTTCGTAACCCGCAACCTCTTCACCATTACCAAGTACAAGGGTGCTGACCCCGAAATCGGTGCAAACCTGACTCGCGGTAACTATCCCGCAACTCGTCAGTTCCAGCTGGGTATCGACGTAACATTCTAACCAAACTATTCAATACGAATAACGATGAACAAATTTATATACAAGACCCTTTTGGGCGCGGCACTGACGATGCCCGTCCTGACATCCTGCGAACTGGATCAGTTCCCCGAGGGTACGATTCCTGCAGAGAAGTCCTGGACCTCCGTGGAAGACGCCGACAAATTCTACATTGGTCTGCTCTCCAGTCTTCGTTCTATCGCGGGTTCGGGTGTCAACAAGATTACCGAAGCACAGGCCGATATGTTCAACCAGGCCACCAGCACGGTCACCTACAACGAGATTTACGACTGGACCTTCACCTCTTCTCAGTTTGACGGTGACGGCGTATGGTCGGGCAACTACGCGCTGATTTCTCGCGCCAACGACATCCTCGACAATATCGACATGGTGCCCGTGAAGAACGCAGAAGAACAGGCTGCCATTGACAATATCAAGGGCGTCGCTTACTTCGCTCGCGCCTACGGATATAGCAACCTCGTGACCCGCTACTGCAAGGAGTACAACGAAGAGACAGCCAACGTTGCCGACGGCGGTCTGCCCCTCGTCAAGACCGTGGACATCAACCTTAAACCCCGCCGCTCCACGCTCGAAGAAACCTACACCTTCATCCTCGAAGATATCGAGAAGGCTGGCGATCTCCTCCCCAAGATGGGCGAATACACCAAGGACATCACCGTGCCCCAGAGCGCAGCCGTCCTTGCTCTCAAGGCCCGCGTATGTCTGAACTACAAGAAGTATGATGCCGCTATTGAGGCCGCCGACTCCGTTATTGAAAACGGCGACTACGCTCTCGTCAGCGCGCGCAACTTCCCCACGCTCTGGACCGCCGACGAAGGCAAGGAAATCATCTACCAGCCCCTCCTCACCACCGATGAGCGTGCTGGCGGTTCGATGGGCTCCATCTTCTACGGCTACAACCAGTCAATGAGCATGAAGTCCGCTTCCTTCTATCCCACGAAGAAACTGATGTCCCTCTATGAGACCAAGGACGCACGCTACAAGGCATTCTTCAAGAAGACCGACCTCTGTTCAGGTCAGTACACGAGCAACGGCTACATCTTCGCCAAGTTCCCTGGCAACCCTGCCTTGCGCAAAGCCAACGAAAACGAGAACAACGCTTGGTACAATGCTCCCAAGGCTTTCCGTACGGCCGAGCTCTACCTCATCGCTGCTGAGTGCTACTACATGAAGGGTGATACCGAATCTAAGGCTGCTGCTCTCCAAATGCTCAACGACCTCCGCGTGAAGCGTGGTGCCACCAAGTTTGGCGAGGGCGAGGTGATGGGCGACAAGCTCATGACCGAAATCCAGAACGAGTGGACCCGCGAGTTCTGCGGCGAAGGCTTCCGCCTCGATGGTCTGAAGCGTTGGGGTCTTGGCATTGTCCGCAGTGCCAACGATATCCAGGATCTTGATGACGTGCTCCGCGAGACCCCCGGTTCTTACGACCTCGTTATCCAGCCCACCGATGCCAAGTACCAGCGTATCGTTTGGGAGATTCCTTCTATCGAACGTCAGACGAACCCCAACCTCAAGCCCAACTGGGAATAATTCAATCGTTAACTAGCTGACCAGCGCGGCGGCAGGCCCAGGCGAACAGCCCGCCTGCCCCAGCTAGGTCACACAAAAGATAACAACCATGAAAATTTTCAATAAGATTGCAGCGCTGGCTCTCGTGGTGGCAGGATTCACGGCTTGTAACGAGGCCGAAGATTTCGACCGTTACGCTGACCACACCTATAGCAACGCAATAGAGCTGGGACACTTCACCTCCCTCTACGATGCCAACAGCAAGTACACCTACGGAGCCGTGATAACCCTCAACGCCGAGGGCGACACCATCCTCTACATGTACAGCACGGGCAAGGAAGGAAACAACGATGAGGGCAAGACCCGTACGCTCTTCACGGCAGATACCCTCAACTACGATCAGAAGACTGGCGTTGTCACTGCCAAGGCCGATACCTCCTATTATGACGAGGGCGAAACATTCGGCGTACAGTTCACCATGGCAGAAATGCTCGACGGCGAACGCTTTGCCGTCGACATCGCCTATGGTTCCAAAAACGAGACAGCCATCCTCAGACGTAACACCACCGAATTCCCGCCCGTACAAGGCAAGTGGAGCGTGGCCGACGCTGCAGGAGAACTGACAACCTACACCTTCGGCATTGACAGCACCGTAGTCATCAACGACAACGAAGAAGCTGCCGGTAAGTATGAGACTGACGGACGTAATATCATCGTTAAGAATGACGCGGATGCGACCGTGGCCACCTTCGCCTACAACGACAACTATCAGCTCACCTGCACCAGCAGCGAGAACGCCGTTATGACCCGCATGACCAACCTGCCCGAGCCCGAATCCTTCTATCCCATCTATGAGGGTAACTTCATCTTCGCTACGGCTGATCTCGAAGGTAATTCAGGTCACCTCTTCGAAGGCGAGATCCCTGGCTACATCTGCCAGAGCGATAAGGACCCCAGTCGTTACCTGCTCACTCCCTTCATCAACAATGAAGATGGTATGCTCTTCACTATGGACAAGGCTGGTATGATTGCCGTTGATGCACAGTTCACAGGCGTTGAGCACCAGAAATATGGTCCTGTTTACGTCACAGACGTAGTAACGGCTGGCTATGCCGCCAACTTCCCTAACGCCAAGAGCCACTACGATGAAAGCCTCCACACCTTCTACTTCGACCTCATTTACCACGTATCTGCAGGTGTCTTCGGTGCATGGGAGGATACCTTCAAGGTGACGGGAGAAGCCACGAACAAGAAGCACTTCAAGCCTGGCAAAAAGACGCTCGACCTGACTAAGAAAGGCTTCAACTTCAACGCAAATTTCCCCCTGCGTCAGAAGTAAAAAGTTTAGCTTTTGATATTCTCGCGAGGCTGCGCCCTTTAGGTGCAGCCTCGCGTGTATTTTGAAAGTTCCTCCCGCTCTCCCAGAAGAAGGGCCTCTCCAATCCTCTCCCAGTCCTCCCTCAGTCCTCCCTCAGTCCTCTCTTATCCTCCCCCAGTCCATTCCCAGCCCTCCCCCCAGCCCTCCCTCAGTCCTCCCTCAGTCCTCTCCCGTCCTCTCTTTTCCTCTCCAATCCTCCCCCTCCCCCGAAAAAATCAACAAAAACCCAGCAACCCCCTTCCTATTTTCAGAATTACTACTACCTTTGCAGGGTACACATCTGCCCGAGCCCGCGGCATCACTTACGAATCCATCAAACATCCATATTATGAAAAGCAAATCCTTCCTTCTTTCCCTCCTTATGGCTCTCCTGCCCTTGGCCCTTTCCGCCCAGCAGGTGACCATCTCGCCCATTCCGCAGTCCATCGAATGGGGTACGAAAGCCTTTGCACAGGGTGCGGGCGGCAATTGCACCTTGCATGGTGCCGACCTCGCAGATGCCGATGCCGTGCGCGCACTCAACGCCCTCCTCGCCCAAACCACCTTCGATACCGACCTCCATATATATATAGGAGAGCGCGGTGCGGAAGCCGTTGCTGCCTACGCAGCGCAGATTCCCGAAAAGGCCGAGGGCTATTACCTCAGCGTGCAGCCTGGCAACATCGTGATTGCTGGTAACGACGGCCGCGGCACCTTCTACGCCGTGCAGTCGCTCAAGCAGATTCTCGCCCAGCCCGAGGTGCATAGCGTGACCATTCAGGACTGGCCCGACATCCTCGAGCGCGGCGTGGTTGAAGGTTTCTATGGCAACAACTGGAGCCAGACAGACCGCATCCGCCAGTTTGAGTTCTACGGTGCCAACAAGATGAACGTGTATATCTACGGCCCGAAGGACGACCCCTATCACCGCAACAACTGGCGCCAGAACTATCCCACGGCTGAGGCCAACAAGATGAAGGAACTCGTACAGAAAGCCAACGAGAACAAAGTGAAGTTCGTCTGGGCCATTCACCCGGGCCTTGATATCAAGTGGAACAAGACCGACTCCATGAACGTGGTCAAGAAACTCGAAGCTATGTACACCCTCGGCGTGCGCTCGTTCGCCGTCTTCTTCGATGACATCTTCGGCGAAGGCACCAGTGGTATCAAGCAGGCACAGTTGCTCAACTACGTGACTGACGAGTTTGTCAAGAAGCACGACGACGTAGATCCGCTCATTATGTGCCCCACCGAATACAACCGCTCGTGGTCCAGCGACAACAGCCAATACCTGCGCGACCTCAAGAATACGCTCTATCCCGAAGTGCGCGTAATGTGGACGGGCAACAGCGTTGTGGACTTCATTAACAAGAGCGACGTGACCTGGATCAACCAGCGCATTGGCCGCAAGGCGTACATCTGGCTCAACTATCCCGTGACGGACTATTGCATCCGCCACCTCTTGATGGGCCCCACCTTCGGCGACGACCTCACGATTGCCAACGACCTCAGCGGTTACACCAGCAATCCGATGGAATATGCCGAAGCCTCTATGCTTTCCCTCTACAGCATTGCCGACTACACCTGGCACATGAAGACCTACGATAGCAACGCCTCTTGGGAGCGCGCCATCAAATACCTTATGCCGCGCAACCACGAAGCCTTCCACGTGTTCTGCGAGCACAACGTGGACCTCGGACAAAACACCCACGGCCTGCGCCGCACCAACGAATCCGTGGCCTTCAAGGCTGTGGCCGACGATTTCAAGCAGAAGATGACCGCTGCCTACGACACAGCAGCCCTGCAAGCCCTCCTCGGACAGTTTGACCTCATGGTCAACGCTGCCGATACCCTTCTCGCCACAGACGAAAGCCCTGAACTCATCGCAGAAATCACACCTTGGGTGCAGGTGATGAAACTCATGGGACAGCGCGGCCAACTCATCGTCAGTCTCTACGAGGACCTGCACGCCGAGAATCCCGAAGCCTTCATTGAGCACTATCTGGCGTTCACCGAGAACGAGGCCGCACAGAAAAATGTCCTTTCCCGCGACTTCCCCGGCTCCATCAAGGTGGTCAATCCCGTTGTGGCCGATGTCGTGGTCGGTCCTTTCCTCAAAGAACAACTCGGCCTGCTCGTCACCGAATACCGCAGCAAGTACGACTACCGCCTCGACGTATTCCCCGCACAGGTTGTGGACGACGGCGAATACTACATCAAGTACAACGGCAAGTATCTCACGAACGTATCGGCCACTTCCAGTTACCCCACCTTCAAGGCCGACGAGGATCTCGTGAATCCCACGCGCCAGTATTGGACCATCACGCTCGATATGGCCACCAACCGCTACAAGATTGTCAGTTCCCACGACAACCGCTACGTTAACGAGAAGGGCGCCTTCACCACCAACAACACGACCAACCCCTACGAATCAGCTTGGCACTCCTATAATATTTACCGCCTCAACGGCAAGTACGCCATCCAGAACGCGGGCAGCGCAGGCGACAAGTATTGGAAGGCCTCTACCACTCGTCTGCAAGCAGGTACGAGCAACCAGTGGTCCACGGACAACTACATCCTCGAAATCATCCCCGTGGGTAAGACCGTGGAGCACCCCACCATCGAAGAGGGCAAGGAGTACGCCATCATCGACAGCCGCGGCTTCCTTCTGACGAACACCAGTGGCAGCGTGCCGCAGTTCCAGGCCCTCAAACCGGGCGCCAACAAATTGCAGGCATGGAAGTTCAGCATTGACACCGCCAAGAAGCGCTACAAACTCGTCAATGCCAAGGACAACCGCTACGTCAACGAGAAAGGCGAGTTCGGCTCCAATGCCTTCTACAACGACTGGAACACTTACTGCCTCTACGAGATGGGCGGCCTCTTCGCCATACAAAACGCTGAATCCGCTGGCACGCAATTCTGGGGCATCGATGGCAACCGCATCACGAAGCAGGACAAGACAATGGCCGAGAGCTTCCTCTTCACCATTATCCCCTTCGACGTGGCCACAGGCATCTCCGCCCCCACCACCGATAGCCAAGGCATCACGCTAAGCCAAGAGAACGCCACCCTCCGCGTACATACCAACGCCACCGTTCTCCGCATCACCCTCACAACTATGGACGGCAAGCAGGTACGCCAGACCGCCAACAACTCGGCCCTCTCCCTCAGCGGCCTCCCCGCCGCCCCCTACGTAGTCACCATTCAGACCTCCAAGGGACTCTTTACGGAGAAGGTGCTCGTGAGATAAGGTCCGTTCATTAGTCAATTCATTCCCAAGTCTAGTGAACGTACGGCACCTTGCTTGGTGTGACTACGGAGCACGTCCTTATTGAAAGGCAATGTGCCGCACGTTGCTCGCAGCGTGCGGCACAATCAATAACTTGTCCAAGTCTGTGTCCTAGTCTGTGTCCTAGTTGAACTGGCTATAAATCAATCCGTTGTTAATAAAAATGCTGTAACTTGGACACAGACTTGTCCAAATGTTTGTCCAAGTTTGTGCTTTCTGATAAGACTTGTCCAAGTCTCTTGGTGCTTTCAGAGATATCTATACAACAAAGGGGCTGTGCCGTCATTGATTGCGGCACAGCCCCCTTTTTGATGGGTAGGTTTTGCTTTTCGGTTAGTCAACCAGTTCGTCGGCCTCATAGCCACCCATTTCGCGGATGGCGTTCTTCAGCATGACGTATTGCTGGAAGAGGTGGTTGACGGGCACTTCGTTCTGCGTGTAGTCGTGCATCGGGCTCTTGAGGTAGAAACTCAGGAAGCGCTGGATGCCGTAGCGGCCATCGCGGGCGGCTAGGTCGGAGAGGAGCACGAGGTCGAGCATGAGCGGGGCGGCCAGGATGGAGTCGCGGCAGAGGAAGTTGATTTTCACCTGCATGGGGTAGCCCATCCAGCCGAAGATGTCAATGTTGTCCCAGCCTTCCTTGTCGTCGCCGCGGGGCGGATAGTAGTTGATGCGCACTTTGTGGTAGTAGTCCGTGTAGAGGTCGGGCTGCTTTTCGGGCACGAGGATGCTCTCCAGGGTGGAGAGTTTCGAAACTTCCTTCGTGCGGAAGTTGTCGGGGTCGTCCAGAACGAGACCATCGCGGTTGCCCAGGATGTTGGTGGAGAACCAGCCCGAGAGACCCAGACAGCGTGTGCCGATAATGGGGGCGAAGCCCGACTTCACGAGCGTCTGGCCCGTCTTGAAGTCCTTGCCAGCGATGGGCATCTTCGTCTTTTCGGCGAGTTCCCACATGGCGGGAATGTCCACGGTCGTATTGGGAGCGCCCATGATGAAGGGTGCGCCTTCCGTCAGTGCAGCGTAGGCGTAGCACATGGAGGGGGCGATGCGGTCGCGGTCGTCGGCCTTCATGGCTGCTTCGAGGGCAGCGAGGGTACCGTGCACTTCGTTGTCAACGGGCACGTAGATTTCGGTGCTGGCGGCCCAGATAACGACCACGCGCTCGCAGCCGTTTTCTGCCTTGAATCGGCGGATATCTTCGCGCAGTGCCTCTACCATTTCCCAGCGCGTCTTGCAGTCCTTCACGTTCGTGCCGTCAAGACGCTTGGCATAGTTGTGGTCGAAGGCGGCCTTCATCGGCACGATGGCCTTGAGTTCGTCTTCAACGGGCAGAATGTCCTTGGCGCGGAGCACTTCGGCATTCACAGCGCTCTCAAAGGCGTTGGCGGGATATACGTCCCAGGCGCCGAAGACGAGGTCTTTCAATTCGGCCAGAGGCACGATTTCGCCATAGTGGAGATACTTTGCATTTTCGCCTTTACCCACACGAATTTTGTCGTACTGGGTCATAGAACCAACGGGTTTGGCCAAGCCCTTGCGAGCCATCAGCACACCCGTAATCATGGTGGTGGTGACAGCGCCAAGGCCGACGCACATCACACCGAGTTTTCCTGATGCAGGTTTCATGTTATGAAGATGATTTAATATGTTTGATGTATAGTCAGATATGCTTTGTCGTCAACCGCCAAACGAAGGGTGAGGACAGTTCAACGCTAAAAAATAGCATCCAAAGTTAAATATTCTGTTCCAAAAATGTTTGCTTCCCCTCGCCAAACTTTCTGTATCCTGTAATTTAGAACTATTTCAAGGAACTTTTGGCCCCTATTATGGGGGAGATTCTTTGGTTTCGGGGATAGCAGAAGGGGAGGAGCGTTGCACAGGCCTACAATGAACAGCATCTTGCGCGAAAGGTGTGGCTCAGCGGTTGCAGGAAATTTTTACAACGAATCGTAACTATTCAAGTGGTTGCAAGGTAATGTACCGCACCTTGCTAGCAAGGTGTGAGTACAGGGTTTGTTCTCATAGAAAAAGCAATGTACCGCACGTTGCTTGCAACGTGTGGCTCAGCGGAATTGTTGGCTCATTGATAACTACTTCAAAGAGTACAAACATCTGAAAACCGCTGAGCCACACGTTGCGAGCAACGTGCGGTACATTTCTTTCCAGCGCAAT
>SFID01000154.1 GCA_004555425.1 Bacteroidales bacterium | reverse complement strand
AGATCAAATTCAATGGTGGGCATAACAGATGGGATGAAGGGTGAATAATGAATGATGGCGGGTTCTATCAATGCGTGTGCAACGTGAGGGCGGGCTGCTATTGCGCCTGCTCATCCTGAACTCATTGACGGAACCCTGTCTGTAAGGGGATGAGAAAGGGGTGAATCCGTTTCCAGGCCGTACTTTTCCGTTTTCATGCCTGAGATTTCCGTTTCTACATCGGAGATTCCCAGCGACCCGCGGGCGCAGGTCGCGTGACCCGCGGGCGCAGGTCGTGTGACCCGCGGGCGCAGGTCGTGTGACCCGCGGGCGCGGGTCGCTGGCAAAGTTAGGAAAAAATTCAGGAAAAGGCCTTTCCGCAATAATCTTTCAGTATTCCAAGACTAAAGGTAGGTTCTATAAATTAGTTTCAAAGGATGGTTGGTGTTTCTATTTGGCTTGGATGTCTTTCCGCCTCTCGCACCATATCTTTTTTTATTTTCCCTTTTCCCCTGTACAAACTCCCTACTCTCACGAGCAAGCAACGTGCGGTACATTGCATTCCCTAGGAGTATTGTTATCCCAACCCTACTTCACCACAATCTCGTCCACAAATATCCAACCGCCAGGCTCGCTGCATTTGCCTTGCAAACGGATGTAGCGGGCCTCGGTTGTGCCGCGCCAGGTCCACCAGGCGGTGTTGGAGACAGCCTGTTTGTCAATGGGGGTGCCGTTGGTGTAGATATCGCGGAAGGTTTGGCCGTCGGTGGAGACGGAGATGGTGAAGGCCGAGGGATACCATATCCACGCACCGCCGCTCTGGTAGAAATCGGTTGCTATCTCGGAGATGGATTGCACGCTGCCGAGGTCGAGGGTTAGGTCGAGGGGCGTCTCGCCGCCGATGAAGCCTAGCCAGCGGCTATCGCCATAGTTCCAACCGCCGCCGCGGCCATCGGTCAGCGTATTGTCGCCGCTGCCAGCGTAGTAGGGGCTGTAGGCATGATGGAAGGTGACGGTGGCGCCCACGGCTTTGTGTGGCATCGTTTGGTAAAACTCTTTGCGGTTGCCCACTTCGTTGGCCAGGTCGAAGGCATTCACACCGCTCTTGCGCAGGCGGTTGGTGTGTGTGAGGGCGCGCTGACGAAATTCGGCATAGTCCTTCTTGGCTGTGCCGTTCCATCCGATTTCGGCAATGGCCAGCAGGCGCGGATAGAGCATATACTCCACGTGCTCTTGGGTGGGAATATATTCGGTCCAGAGGTTGCCCTGCACGCCTTTAACATGGGCGCGCTGCTCGGCCGTCATGCCTTCGGTGGGGTTGAAACTGTAGGTTTGCTCAAGGGTGGTGTAACCACCGATGGCTTCGGGCTGCGTATTGGGTGCGTCCTGATAGCCGTCCAGATAGCAATACTTGCCTGGTGCCATGATGACTTCATAGCCGTGGTCGGCAGCCTTGGCCCCGTTGTCCACGCCTCGCCACACCATGACGGCCGTGCCTTCGCCCAGTCCGCCGTCGATGATTTCGTCCCAGCCCAGGAGGCGGCGGCCCTTACTCTTGAGGAAGCGGCCCATGCGCTGGATGAGATACGTTTGCAGGCCGTCCACTTTCTCAATGCCTTCTTGCTGCATCCGCGCCTGGCATTTCGGACAGTCGGGCCAAGAGGCTTTGGCGGCTTCATCGCCTCCCACGTGGATGAAGGTGGAGGGGAATACGTCCATGACTTCCGTCAGCACATCTTCGAGGAAGGCATACACCTGCTCGTTGCCCGGACAGAAATCGGCCTGCTTGTAGGGCTCGTGCGTACAGGATAGCTCGGGATAGGCCGTGAGCACTTCTTCGCTATGGGCAGGCATTTCTATTTCGGGAATGATGGTGATGCCGCGCTCGGCTGCATAGGCCACGAGCTGACGCAGTTCCTCCTGCGTGTAGTAACCGCCATAGGCACCTGCCGTGCCTTCTTCCACGTATTGGCGGTCGCCGTGCCACCACTGCTTCCACGTTGAGTCGGTTCGCCAAGCAGCAAACTGGGTCAGCCGCGGATATTTCTTGATTTCCATACGCCAGCCCGCGGCATCGGTCAGGTGGAGATGCAGGCGGTTGAACTTATACTGCGCCAGCACATCCACCTGCTTGCGCAGGAAGGACATCGGGAAGAAATGGCGCGAGACATCAAGCATCGCACCGCGCCAGGCCCATTGCGGGAAATCCACAACGCGACAGGCGCGCACGCCTTCCTTGCCTCCATCGGAGAGTTGGCGCAAGGTGGCCACAGCCCAGCGTTCTGCTGCACGACTGGCTGCACGCACAAGGAGCGTATCGCGGCCCACGCGCAGTTCATAGGCTTCGAGCGAAGGCGCATCGGTCCATTCTTCGAGGCGGACAATACGCGCGCATTTCTTGCCGCCGGCCTTGCCCGTGCGCACCTCTTGCGCCCAAGCGGCAAGGGGGGACTGCGCTGGCATATTCTCCAGGCGGAAGGGTTGGTTGAGACTAAAACTACCCTGCTGCCATTGCACCTCCTGCGGCGCGGGCAAGAGTTGCTGCGCACCAACGGGAACGAGAGAAAGCAGGAAACCGAGAGAGAGAATTGTTTTCTTCATGATTGATTTAAGGTAGGTTCTATAAATTAGCTTGCGATGTATTTGCGGCTATCGTGCCGTAGGTCTTTGCTTTTCGTGAGGGAGCGTAGCGGGCTACGTGACCGAATGAAAAACAAAAAGATACGGTGCGAGAGGCGTAAAGACATCCAAGTCAATTTATAAAA
>SFID01000077.1 GCA_004555425.1 Bacteroidales bacterium | reverse complement strand
TCTTATAAGACCAAAGCGAAAGCCTAACACCAGGGGCTTTGCCCCCATCCTCTTCAAGGGGTTTTTCTTGTTTTTGTTTATTCAAAACTTTCCCTATCAATGAGTGCGAACACCCTACTCACACGCCCTCGAGCAACGTGCTATACGTTTCTCACCTCGGTGTACAAACCCTTCTCAACCTTGACCTGAGTAGTTACCCGAATTGTTAAAATCAAATTTTTTCGTTGCGAAAACTTTAATATCTTTTACGATTTCGGCTTTGCATTTTTTTCAGAAAAGCCAATCCGTGCACCAACTTGGCCCGAAAAAAATCCGCTCTGGCCCGAAAAAAATTTTCTCTCCGAGGAAAATTTTTCTATCTCTGAGGTAGAAAAGTCTAATTTTGAGCAAAATAAAAGGAGAGAAACCCCATGTATGGGGCTCTCTCCTCTACGCTAGGACAAAGATAATACATTTTTCGCCGAAATCCAAATCGCTTTAACATTTGAATACAATTTCGAAATATTAATATGCTGCGTTTTGCACAAGCGAGGGTCAGCCATGTGTTATATTACGAGGCCAGGGTCGCTGCACGCCTTTAGTTTCAACGGTCGCTACGCGCCTTTTTCAACGGTCGCTGCGCTCCCTGGTTTCAACGAAGCTTTCAGCTTCTAGTTTCAGTCGGGGACTGCGTCCCCTGGTTTCAACGCAGCCTTACGGCTGCTGGCTCGATAGCGTTGATTCGCTATAGGTAAGTTCTATAAATTATCCCACCTAACTGAAAATATTCTGAGAAAAATCGGCTGACTGAAATTTATTGTTTAACTTTGCGGTGGTACATTTTAGGCAGGCAGACCAATATTTTCCCGCTGTCTAAAACGGCCCTTGCACAAGCATCTATTCAACCTTAAATACCAATCTAAAAAAATGAGAGTAATTATTCAGCCTGATTACGCTGCCCTTTCTGTTTGGGCCGCCGAGTATGTAGCAAGTCGCATTAACGCCGCAAACCCCACTCCCGAGAAGCCTTTCGTGCTGGGTTGCCCCACTGGCGGTAGTCCGCTGGGCCTCTACAAGCACCTCATTGAGCTTTACAAGGCCGGTAAGGTGAGCTTCGAAAATGTTGTCACCTTCAACATGGACGAATATGTAGGTCTGCCCGAAGAGCATCCCGAAAGCTACCACAGCTTCATGTGGAACAACTTCTTCAGCCATATCAACATCAAGAAGGAGAACGTACACATCCTCAATGGTAACGCAGAAGATGTTGTAGCAGAGTGCGCCGCCTACGAAGCTGCCATCAAGGCTGCTGGCGGTATCGACCTCTTCATGGGCGGTATTGGTCCCGACGGCCACATTGCTTTCAACGAGCCTTTCTCCAGCCTCAAGAGCCGCACCCGTCAGAAGAGCCTCACCACCGATACGATTATCGCAAACAGCCGCTTCTTCGAGGGCGACGTGAACAAGGTGCCCAAGACTGCACTCACCGTGGGCGTTGGTACAGTGCTTGACGCGAAGGAAGTACTCATCGTCTGCAACGGCCACAACAAGGCCCGTGCTCTGCAGGCTGCTATTGAAGGTCCTGTCACTCAGGTTTGGACCATCTCGGCCCTCCAACAGCACAACGGCGCTATCATCGTTTGCGATGAAGCTGCTTGCGCTGAAATCAAGGTGGGCACGTACAAGTACTTCAAGGATATTGAGAAGGACAATCTCTAAGAAACCATTTGAGGGCTGTGTCAGTGCTGGCGCAGCCCTCTTTGTCGCTGCGCGACTGTGGTCGCTGCGCTCCCTAGATTCAAGCGGTCGCTGCGCTCCCTAGATTCAGCGGAAGCCTGCGGCTTCCTAGTTTCAGGGAATCCCTTCGGGCTTCCTGTTTCAATGGTCGCTGCGCTCCCTAGTTTCAACGCAGCCTTCGGCTGCTGGCTCGATAGTCTATTCCTATATATATATATGTCTATTACTTTCTAGGAGCCTAAATCCTATCCCAGCCTCTCTTTCTGCAATTTTTCCGCTTATGAACACCGCCAATCCTTTCTTGAAACCTGTCTATGTCATGGCCAAGCCCGCTGGGGCCCGCTGCAATCTTGATTGTAAGTACTGCTACTACACCGAGAAGGTGGCGCTTGCGCCCGAGAGTCTGCCCGATGGACAGCGGGGCGACCAGATGAACGATGAGATGCTGGAGCGGTTTGTGCGGCAATACATTGAGGCGCAGCCTGCAGGTATGCCTGTGCAGTTTACTTGGCACGGTGGTGAACCGCTCTTGCGCTCGCGCGCTTTCTACGAGAAGGCCATCGCCCTGCAAGCGCAATACGCTGGCGGGCGTCAGATAGACAACTGCCTGCAAACGAACGGCACACTGCTCACCCCCGACTGGGCGCAGTTTCTCCACGATGCGGGTTGGCTGGTGGGCATCTCCATCGACGGACCGCAGGACCTGCACGACCGCTACCGCCTCTCGCGCGGCGGGGCTCCCACTTGGGCACAGGTGATGCGCGGCGTGGAACTCCTCAACCATTATAATGTGGAATGGAATGCCCTGGCCGTTGTCACCCGCGACACGGCCCATATGGCACGCGCCTTCTATCGCTTCTTCCGCGAGGCAGGCTGCCACTTTCTGCAGTTCACGCCCGTGGTGGAACGCCTGCTCGACCACGAGGACGGCCGCCACCTAGCCTCGCCCCGCGATGGAGTGGAAGCTACGCTGGCCCCGTGGACCGTACGTCCGCAGGAATGGGGCGACTTCCTCTGCACCGTTTTCGACGAATGGTCGGCGAAGGACGTGGGCGAACTCTTCGTGCAACTTTTCGAGAGCACCTTGGCAGGCCATGCGGGCGTGATGCCTGGCGTCTGCACCTTGGCTCCCACCTGCGGCCACGCGGCGGTTATCGAAGCCTGTGGCGACCTGTACAGTTGCGACCACTTCGTCTTTCCCGAGTATCGCCTGGGCAATATCTGCGATGCCAGCATCTCGGAAATGATGCGCGGAGAGCGACAGACGCAGTTTGGCCTCAACAAGGTGCGCGGCCTCACCGCCACCTGCCGCTCCTGTCAGTGGTTGCGCCTCTGTCATGGCGAATGTCCGCGCAACCGCTTCGCACGCAGCACAGCTGGCGAACCAGGGCACAACTACCTTTGCGCAGGCTACCGCAAATTCTTTGCCCACAGTGCACCTTTCTTCCAAGAGTACTGTCGGAAATACCTTTAACCTTAGTAATAATCCTTTAACCAAAACATTATGAAAACCATTCAGACCCTCTCCATTATTGCGCTAGGATTAGCACTCACCGCTTGCGGTGGCAAATCAACGAACACTCCGTCCACCGAAACGGACTCGCTGTCCACGGAGAACGTAATCGCAACGACCAGCGACGAAATCGCCCAACTCAACACGCCCGACGAATTTGAAGATGCCATTGAAGCCGCACAGGCGAGTGGCGACACTGAGAAGGTGCAAGCCATCCTCAATCGTTGGATGGAAAAGATGGAAGAACTCAAAGCTTCGAGCGATACAGAACAATTGAAGGAATACGCCGAAGAGTTGAAAGACTTCTACGAAGACAACAAGGCCAAACTCGCCGAGTACAACATCACACCCGAGGAGATTAACTCCAAAGTGACAGAAGCAGAAGCCTGGGTACAGGAAAACTTGAATATGCCTGTTGAAGAAATGCGCGACCAAGCCACAGAGAAGACAGAAGACTTAACTGGCAAGGCCAAGGATAAGGCCAACGAAATCTACGAAAAGCACCACGACGAAGCCGTAGAAAAAGTCAGAGAAACCACCGATAAAGCACAAGAGAAAGCCAACAAGGCTATTGACAAGGCTCGTGCGAAGTACGGATTCTAACGAAATGCTGGCGACTCCTCTAGGAACAATGAAATTAGAAGTTACGTGAAGTCCCTTCAAACCTCGTTCAAAATGCCCCAGCTAACACTTACTATAAACCTCCCATCATGAAAAATAAACTCCTACTCCTCTTGCTGCTCCTTGGCAGCACCTGCCACCTATTGCGCGCTGGCAGCCTGCCCGAAGTGAGTACGAGCAACAAAGTGACGTGGTACTACCTCGTTTTCAACACTGGCACCGTCGTTGGTTGCAACGGTGAGGGCGAGATTCCCACCGTGGCCATTCCCACGGGCAAGGCTGACCAACTCTGGAAAGTGGAAGGCAATGCCTCGCTCGGCTATACCTTCACATCAAAGACGGGGCAGACGCTCTATGTCAATCCCGCCACGTACAGCACAAATTTCCGCACTGCTGCTGCGCCCACATCGGGCACGCGCTTCAACCTGACCGCCTATGGCAACGGCCACGAGATTATCCCGAAGACGGCCACCAATTATTCGCTCAATCCCTGGGGCGGCATTTCGCTCGGTGCACCGCTGGCACTCTACTATAAGAACGACCCCAATGCCGTCATGCAGTTTGTCAAGGAAGAAGACATGGCCAGCGCGCAGGCACAGGTCAAGTTGATTCCTTATCCCCAGTCCGTCGTGATGGGCGAGGGAGAGGTTGCCATGGGCCACTTCACGACCTTGGTCTATCCCTCCGAGGAACTGCGCGACTTGGCCGAAACCTTTGCCAACCACCCCGCTGCATCGACCCAGCCCCTTCTCGCTCTTGAACAAGGAGCCCCCAAGGCCGATGCTGCCATCAATCTTATCCTTGACAATACGCAGGCAGACGAAGGTTACGAACTAAAGGTGACGGCCAATACGATTGACATCAAGGCCAACGGCCGCGCGGGTTTCTTCTACGCTCTCCAGTCGCTGCGCCAACTCCTGCCCGTGGCCGTCTATGGAGCGGTGCGCGAGGGCTGGGCCGAATGGACCGTTCCCTGTCTGACCATCAAGGACCGCCCCGCCTTTGGCCACCGCGGTTTCATGCTCGACGTGTCGCGCCATTTCTTCACGAAAGAAGAGGTGAAGAAGCTCATTGACGTGGCAGCCATCTACAAACTCAATCGCTTCCACTGGCATCTCACCGACGACCAGGGCTGGCGCATTGAGATTACCGAATATCCGCGCCTGACCGAGGTCGGTGCTGTCCGCAGCCGTTCGCTGAGCCTCAACGACCCCACCAACGGCACCGAGTACTACGACGACACGGAGTACGGCCGCGGCTGTTTCTACACCCTCAACGACCTGCGCGAGATTGTGGCCTATGCCAAGGAGCGCTGCATTGAGATTATTCCCGAAGTGGATATGCCCGGACACATGGTGGCGGCTGTGGCTTCCTATCCCGAACTGAGTTGCGACCCTACGAAGCAATACGAGGTGCGCGTGGCGAAGGGCGTATCAACCGATGTGCTGAATATCGGCGACGACAAGGTGATTGACTTCCTCAAGTGCGTACTGGGTCACGTGGCCGAGGTATTCCCCTTCCACCAGATTCACCTGGGCGGCGACGAATGCCCCACCACCGTCTGGCAAAACAATGCCGACTGCGCCCGACGCATCCAAGAGGAAGGATTGAGCGGTGTCAACGAACTCCAGCCTTGGTTGGTCGAAACGCTCGGCACATGGCTCAAGAACGACTACGGCAAGGAGGTCATCGCTTGGAACGAACTGCAAAACCATTGGAAGTCGTCCTACCAAACGCCCCTGATTATCATGTCGTGGACCAGCACACCGGGCGAAGCCGCGGCCAAGGGTTTCCGCAGCATTGCCGTTCCCAACATGCCGCTCTACTTTGACCTCCTTCAGATATCCCCCTCGGGCATGCGCACCGACGAGCCCTACCTCGGTGGTTACGGCGACGGAGCCGTCAACAGCGTGGATCGCGTCTATGCCTACAATCCCGTGGGCTCGCTCAGCACCTCGCAACACGACTACTGCCTCGGCGTGCAGGCCAATCTCTGGACGGAGAGTTGCACGTCCCTTGCCGAGGCCGAATATCAACTCTATCCGCGCATGCTCGCCTTAGCCGAGATGGCTTGGCTGCCTGCCGACAAGAAGAATTTCGTGGACTTCTACCAGCGTCTGCAACAGCACGATGAACTCCTCGACGTGAAGGGCATCCGCTATGCCCGCCATTTCATCGAAGAGCCCGACCGCACCCCCGCCGAGGCTGCCCTGCTCTCCGCACATTCCTTGCTCGAGGCCACGCATCCTGGTGCCGTGGGCTATCCTTCGGAGGAAGCCTGCCAGGCCCTGCGCACCGCCACCCGCGCCTTGGAAGCCAATCCCGAGGATGCCGCACTGCTGGCCGCGCTCCAGCAGGCCCTTGCCGACTTCAAGGCCGCCCCGCTCGTACAACCGCAAGCCGGCCGCCTCTACCGCATCCTCTCCGCCAGCACCTGCACCCGCGAACGCTATGCTGGCTCGTCCATCTACCAGAAGGGCGATGCCCTCTATATGCACTACACGCCGCAGGTGGAGCCTGAGGAACTGTGGCAATTTGAGCCGCAGGGCACGGGTGCCTATCTCCTCCGCCACGCCTTCAGCGGTCAGGTGGTGACCCTGCCTGCCTACAATGAGCCCGTCAAACTGGCAGCCACGGGCGGCACACCGCTTGTCCTTGCCTCGCCTACGACGGCCGTGCCCGAATACGACTACATCCCTGGTGTCGTGATGATTTCGCAGAACACGCAGGCCACTTCAATCGTCAACCGCCTGCACGGAACGATGTCGGGACAGGTATATGCGAAGGACGATAGCCGCCTCTGTTATCCGGGCAACTGGCGCATTGAGGAGGTGACGGACTACGCATTCTACCTGCAACGACTCTGCGAGAAATGCGAGCGCATCATCGCAACGGCTGTGCCTGGTCAGGCCAACCAGCCCTCGCAACAGGCCCTAGCCTTCCTCAACGACGAAATCCTCACACCAGCCCGCGAAGCCCTCAAGGGCGATGTGACGCAGGAGACCTACACGGCCTACGCCGCTCTCTACGAGGAATATCTCCAGATGCCGCGCGCCACGTTTGCTGATTGCCTCGACACGTCCATCTATTACTACATCAGCAACGCCTACTACACCGACACTTACGCCGCGGCCTCCACAGCGGGCACCATCGTCAATGCCACGCGCAGTTTCTCCGCCACGGACGACCGCTTCCGCTGGTATTTCACCAAGAATGACGATGGCACCGTCGAGATTCGCAACAAGAAAAACCAGAAAGCGGCCTACATCTCTTCGGATGCCGTAGATCAGCAACTGAAACTCGGCAAGACCTACGGCTGGAACCTCATGGAAATCACCAGCGACCTAGGCGGCAAGGGCATCTCCATCGTCACGCGCTCGGGCAACCACAGTTGGTACACCAATCCCGACGCCTGGAACTACGTTCTCCTGAAGCCCTACGACTGGGGAGCCTCCATCTGGACGCTCACGCCCATCCGCGAAGACATCGTAGGCATCCACAACGCCACCAACGACCAACGCCCCACCCGCTACTACGATATGGGTGGCCGCGAAGTCAAACACCCCACGCGCGGCGTCTATGTGACGGACCAGCACCGCAAGGTGATGAAGTAGCAAGGCGCATTGTCAGAGGAAATGCAATGTATAGCACGTTGCTTACAACGTGTGGTTCAGAGAAAAAAGAATACCTATCAATGGGGCTGTGTCAAAAGTAACTGACACAGCCTCTTTGATATATAGAACCTACCTTTAATAATATTGATCAGTCTAACATCTTTGTATATATATGGCCAAAATGATTTGTTTCTGAGTTCTTGGACAATCATCCCTCTTATTTCAACAATGATGTAACCAAAGAAGTGTGTGTTACTATTTTCAAAAAGATACTTATGAAAATCGTAACTAAAACTTAGATTTGTGTTAATTTTTGTCTTTCCGCTAAAGTCCTAGGCTGTTTTCGGATGTGCCTTTATTAAATTATGCCTTATCTTTGCTTTCGTGAAAGCGAATATCATACATACCTTCCGCAAATCGGCAATTTGGATTGTGTCTATGCTGACAGCCATTGCCTTTGTTGCCCTCTTTATTCTTCAGGCACGTTACTTCCAAGAAGTATATAAGATGAATAAGGGGCAATTTGACACATCTGTCAAGCATAGCCTCTATCAGGCGGCTCGCAAAATGGAGCTTGACGAAACGCAAGTCAGATTGGAGAAAATCATCCTCAAATCAAACGATGCCAAGGACACTCATTATGATATTGACCAAATCAAGGAACTCCCCATGCACCGTTCCAGCATCGTTTCGGGAGTTGATGATAATAAATTTTATATGAGTGACAAGCGGATGGATGTCTTCCGCGACAGCATCCGCCAGCTTATGCATCGAAAGGACCTGATGGACGAGGTCATCAATACGGTTCTGTATACGCCTTCCTCGTTGCCGCTGGCAGAACGCGTGGATTTCAAGAAATTGGACCGCAATATAAAGATTGCTCTGCGCAACAATGGTGTTGAACTCAACTACCATTTCCGCGTGACAACGAGCGATGGACGCGAGGTTTATCGCTGTTCTGACTATACGGACGAAGGGGCTGCATCCTCCTATCGCATTGACCTGTTTCCCAACGACCAGACAGCACAGGTGGGTGTTCTGATAGTGCACTTCCCCGATATGAAGACCTACCTCTTCTCGAATGTGCGGTTTATGATGCCAGCGATTCTCTTCACCTTATTCCTTTTTATCATCTTCGTGGTGATGACCTACTTGCTCATTCGCCAGAGGCGCATGTCGGAAATCAAGAACGATTTCATCAACAACATGACGCATGAGTTCAAGACACCGATATCCACCATCTCGCTGGCCGCACAGATGCTCAACGACCCCACAGTTGGAAAGAGCGAGGCCATGTTCAAACATATCAGTGGAATCATTAACGATGAAACCAAACGTCTGCGCTTCCAAGTGGACAAGGTTTTGCAGATGAGTATGTTTGACCGCGGCGCAATGAAATTTCATCCACAGGAGCTGGACCTGCATACTATAATAGGCGATGTGGTCAACACTTTCCGCTTGAAGGTGCAGAATATTGGCGGCGAGATTACCGCCAACCTCAACGCAACAGACACCTATATTTATGTGGATGAAATGCACTTCACCAACGTGCTCTTCAACCTCTTGGACAATGCAGTGAAATATCGCGACGAGGAGCGCAACCTCACCTTGAAAATCGGCACGCGCAACACCAAGAACGGGCGCATACAAATCACGATTTCCGACAATGGCATCGGTATCAAGCGTGAGAACATCCGAAAAATCTTCGACCGCTTCTATCGCGTACACACAGGCAATCGTCACGACGTGAAAGGCTTCGGACTGGGATTGTCCTACGTCAAGAATATCGTAGATGCCTCCGATGGTTCCATACACGTGGAAAGCGAACTAGGCAAGGGCACACAGTTCGTCATCACCCTGCCCACGCTTAACACGCCGAAGAGACAAAAAGGAGAAGAGGCGTAAAGCCACCCTCTACATACAGACAATAATCATCTAGGAATAAATCAGATAAAGAAATACTAACACCTAAAACTATTATATCATGGAAGAAAGAATGAAAATCATGCTTTGCGAAGACGATGAGAATCTCGGAATGCTCCTTCGCGAATATTTACAGGCTAAGGGCTTTGACACCGAACTCTGCACCGATGGTGAAATGGGTTACAAGACCTTTATCCAAGAAAAATTCAACCTCTGCGTGCTGGACGTAATGATGCCCAAGAAGGATGGTTTCTCCTTGGCAAAAGATATTCGACAGATAAACAAAGACGTGCCCATTATCTTCTTGACAGCCAAGGCACTTAAAGAAGACATCTTTGATGGTTTCAAGCTCGGTGCTGACGACTACTTGACGAAGCCTTTCTCAATGGAAGAACTGACCTTCCGTATTGAAGCCGTACTTCGCCGCGTAAATGGCAAGAAGAATAAAGATCGCACGCATTTCAAGTTGGGCAGCTTCACCTTCGACACCCAGAAGCAAATTCTGGCCCACAACGGCGAGCTGACCAAACTGACGACCAAGGAAAGTGAACTCCTCGGCCTGCTCTGCATCCACATGAATGAAATCCTCCAACGTGACTTCGCGCTCAAGACCATTTGGATTGATGACAATTACTTCAACGCTCGTTCCATGGACGTGTATATCACCAAGCTTCGTAAGCTCCTGAAGGCCGACCCCGAGGTAGAAATCATCAATGTCCACGGTAAGGGCTACAAACTGATTGTCCCCGAAGAGGACGAAGAAGCATAGGCTCGCCGAATGCCTTTGCTGCACAATAGCACGTTGCCAGTTATTCCCAATTCATCACGGATTTCTGGCAACGTGCCTAATTGCAAATAGACAACACCTCTTATAGGTAGCTTCTATCAATTAGCGTGGATGGATTAGCGGCTATCGTTTCGTTGGCTTTTGTTTTCCATAAAAGAGCGTAGCGGGCTACGCGACTGAATGAAAGACAAAACCCTACGGCGCGAAAGACGTGAAGACATCCAAGCAGAATAGAATCCCTGCCGTCTTCATACAACCTACCTTTCACCCACCACAAGCACAAATCAGCCATGATAAAACACGCGACAAGCTTCATCCTTGTTTTTCTCCTAATTTTCACACCTATCTCCGCCCGCAAGGTGAAAGTAGATTTGTCCGAATCGAAATATGGTTTGGAAGCGGCTAACCGTCAGGGGTTGCTCAGTTCTCGCCTCAGAATTGTACTGGATAGCATCCACAGCACAGTCAATGTGGATGACGAGGTAGTGATTCTCTTGCCTAAGAAAGCTGTATGGCAATTCCACTCCACCGATGCGGCACAGCGTGAAGTGTACATATCCAACCACGACCAAGACCAGCCGAAGCGCACAGGGATTTGGCTGGAAGGCTGGAAGAATCTCACCATTGACGGACGTGGCACCGAAATTCTTTGTCACGGCAGAATGCTGCCCCTTTCGATGGTCGGCACGACAAACTGCACCATCAAGAATCTGCGTATTGACTTTGCCAATCCGCAGATTGCACAAGTGGAGATAGTTAGCAATGAGGGTGAAGAGGGTATCACGTTTCGCGCAGCCCCTTGGGTGAAGCACCGCATCAATAGTGCTGGTGCGTTTGAAGTGTATGGCGAAGGCTGGGCGCAAACCCCTTTCACAGGAATCGCCTTTGAGAAAGACAGCCGTCATATTGTGTATCGCACTTCCGACTTGGAAATCAACCTCAGCGGCCTTACATGCACAGGAAAGAATACGTATCACGCACCTAATTGGAAAGACGAAAGGCTGAAACCCACCACTATTGTGGCACTTCGCTCCTACTATCGGCCACATCCCGGCATCTTCTTGGCAGACAATAAGCAGACAACGCTGCGTAAGGTCACCGTTCACTATGCAGAGGGCATGGGCCTCATCGTTCAGCGACAAGAGGACATCACACTCAATGGATTCAACGTATGTCTGCGCGGAAAGGACGACCCGCGGTATTTCACGACGCAGGCCGACGCCACCCACTTCTCGCAGTGCAAGGGCAAGATTGTGTCCATCGGAGGCCTGTACGAAGGCATGATGGATGACGCCATCAACGTGCACGGCATTTATCTCAAAGTCATGGAGCGCATTGACGACCGTACGCTACGCCTAACCTACGGACACGGACAGGCATGGGGCTTTGCCTGGGGAGATGCAGGCGATACGATTCGGTTTATTAAGTCCAAGGAAATGCAATACCTGGACAACGCCTACACGCTCAAAAGTATTCGCCCTGCCGACCAGT
Source organism: Bacteroidales bacterium (assembly GCA_004555425.1). Lineage (GTDB taxonomy): Bacteria > Bacteroidota > Bacteroidia > Bacteroidales > Bacteroidaceae > Alloprevotella. The sequence continues at coordinate 1,208 of SFID01000077.1, read as the reverse complement.
CTGAGGTGAAGGGTTGCAAAGAATTTATCGCCACTTTCAACGAACGCCTGCCGCTTGAGATTAAAGGCGAAGGAACCTACGGCGTGGAGGATATGAACTGGACGCCTACCGTACACTTCAAGGGCAATACGATTCGCAACAACCGCGCCCGCGGAGCCTTGTTTAGTTCGCCGCGTCGCACTGTTTGCGAAAAGAACCTCTTCGACCATACCTCGGGCTCGGCCATCGTACTCTGCGGAGACTGCAATGGTTGGTACGAGAGCGGTGCTTGCTACGACCTAGTCATTCGCAAGAACAAGTTTATCAACGCGCTGACCAACCTCTTCCAGTTCACCAATGCAGTGATTTCGATTTATCCCGAAGTACCGGCCATCTCGCGTCAGACGAAGCCCCTCCACGGCGGAAAGTTGGGTAGCATTGTCATTGAGAAGAATCTCTTCGATACGTTCGACACCCCCTTGCTGTATGCCAAGAGCGTCAGCGGTCTTCGGTTTATCAATAACAAGGTGGTGAAGAACACAGATTATCAACCCTTCCACTTCAATCAGGAACCCGTGCTTTTTGAACACACAGCCAATAGCGAGGCACCAGGATACCAACCTGTCAAGTTACAAAATACGGTGAAATAGCGTAACTACTCAGGTCGTTTGGTGCCCGAAAAATCCACCTGAGTAGTTACCCGAAATGTTAAAATGCAGCGATTTGCAGCAGCGAGCCTTCGCGATGTGTTATATTACGAGGCGAGCTTTGGGCGCGAGCGCCCAACAGTTTCATCGGTCGCTGCGCGACCAGGTTTCAACGGGAACTTCGTTCCCAAGGCCAAGGGAGTAACGTGAAAGTACCGCACCTTGCAAGGTGTGAGTAAGGAGTTTGTTCTCATTGAAAAGGTGAGAGTGTGTAAAGTATAGGATAAACACAGATCTCTTTCTAAGCACCCAACCAATGAGTACAAACTCCTTACTCACACCAGCAAGGTGCGGTACTTTCACGTTGCTCCATAGCCTTGGCAATGTAAACGAACTCCTTACTCACACCTTGCAGCAAGGTGCGTTACTTTCACGTTACTCCATTGGCCTTGGTAATGAGAACAAACTCCGTACTCACACCAGGCAAGGTGCGGTACATTTCTTTCCAGCGCAATTTGCAATTAAAAATCCACCTGAGTAGTTACGATGCTTGGATGGTTTTACGGCTATCGCAAGCCAATG
>SFID01000153.1 GCA_004555425.1 Bacteroidales bacterium | reverse complement strand
TAGTAGGTGTTGAGGTAGCCTCGCTGCGGCTTGTTCTCCTCGTGGTGCTCCGCCTCATAGCTGTACAGACGCTCGTAGGCATCGCGCAGGGAGATGTAGAGCATCAGTTTCTCTTTCTGAAAGCCATTGATGTCAGCGGGATGGAACATCGCTCCGTAGGGCGTGAGGTCTTTCAGATAGCCCACGTTTCTTGACGCATCGAGCACGATGGAGCCTTCACGGTGATGGGGCTCCAGCGTGCGGTCATAAGGATGCGGGGTAAGGTCAAGCGTTTGCTGCTCCTTTTTGGCAGGGGCATTGGCTGTACCTTGGAGCAATCCATTTCCATGGGGCTGCGCAGCTTTATCTACAGTCAGCTCTGCCTCTGTATGTTTCGGCTCTACCTCGGGCAACGGCTTTATCTCTCCCATAGGAGGAATAAAGGCCGGATTGAGCGTATCTGCCACGCCCAGTCTCTTCAACTGCTCCTGACGATGGCGTTCCGCTTCCTGACGCAATGCCACACGCTTCTCTGGGGTCAATGTCATCATGGTCTCGTAGAAGCCGTTGATAGGCGGGTTGTCCTCCCAGTTGATGTCCGCATAGATGTCGCCCGGCAAAGTCTTCTTTTCTTCTTTGGGGGCATCGCCTGCATTTTTCTGTGAAGACCGCCATGATTCACCGTCCTGCTTCTTCGGTTTCTCCGCACGGACAGGTGTGGGGTGATTCCCCTTTTGTGCCTGTTTGGCGACAGCAGACTTCTTTTTATTTTTCGGGACAGGCTTCTCTTGCGGAACGGTGTACTCCCATAGGTCGAAAAGGGTAAGCTGTACCGCCTTCCCCTCAGCAGAATGATCTATTGAGGGTTGTTCTTTCGGTGACTCTGTAATTGTAGGGACTTCTTCCGATATCTTGGTTTCCTTGGTCGCAGACGGAATGGCTTGGGCTGGTATCTCCTCCGCCATACCCTTATAGCGTGCCACGTCCAAACGTGCAGCCAAATCGGCATCAATCCGCTTACGCAAATCCTCGGCGATTCCCGTCACACTGCCCTCATGCAGATAGACCATCGCAGGTTTCCCGTATGGGTCGGTGTCCAGTTTGGCACTGGTGTGTATGACCAATTCGGGATGTGCCAGCAGATAACGATTGGTCGTCACGTGGGTATGATTATCCTTCACCGTCTGTGTCAACAATTGGTCGTCCTCCGTCAGTTCTTCCTTGCGGCTGTTCTTCTGAAGGATGATCAGGTCGCAGCCCACCTCGGTGTTGGCGTTCTCCGTGAAGAGGTTGTTGGGCATTCGCACCACCGACAACAGGTCGGCATTCCTCATCATCAGGAAGCGGGTGCCGTTGTTGCTCTCGCTATCCAGCACGCCCTGCGAGGTGAGGAAGGCGACGATGCCGCCGTCACGTACGGCATCGAGTCCTTTCAGGAAAAAGTAGTTGTGTATCTTCTTCGCCGCTGCCCGGTGCATGAGGGAACGCTTCTCATACTCCGCATCGAATACGGCGATGTCGCCGAAGGGGATGTTGGACAGGGCAAGGTCGAAATGGCCGTTGAAGGGTTTTTCTATTTTCTCAAAACCTTCTATACGCACTTTCCGGTCGGGATGAAGAAGGCGGAGCATCCTGCCCGTCAGCAGGTCCTTCTCGAAAGCCATCACATCGGCTTGGGGTGCGAAGTGCAGCATGGAATCTACAAACGCTCCCATGCCTGCCGATGGTTCCAGCAACCGTACGGGCATGATGCCGTGCCCCACAAGCACGCCTGCGAGGGTATCTGTGATTTCCTTCGGGGTATAGAAGGCCGTGAGCACGGAGCCTTTCAGCGAATCGACATAACGCTTGTACTCCATCTCGTTACGGCTGTTCTCACGGATAAGGCGGTGGAGTTCCGCCGTGGGTGCAAAGAGTTCGAGGTCGGATTTCGCCCAGTGGACGGCATCCGTCAGTTCCTTGGCGGGATTCAGGATGCACTTCAAGCCTCCGAAGCCGCAGTACCTACGCAGTATGTCGCGCTCGGCCTCGGTGGGGGTGCGCCCTTCCCGGTCAAGGAGGAATGCCGTCCGTATCGCCTCGATATTGTCTCTTAGTCGCTGCTTGCGATTAAACGCCATACTCGGCCAGATAGAGTACGACAGCTCCCGTCAGTTCGCTGTACAGGAGGTCATAGTCCAACGACTGGGCGAAATGGTCGTCGGACAGGTCGTAGATGGAGAACACGTTGTCCACTAAAGGCAGCAACTTCTTGGAAAGGGCTTCTTGCTGCGTTTCGGGGATTTCATAGGCAAACTCGTTCGCGATGACCTCACGCAGGATGGCGTATTTGGAGTGGTGCAGCCCTTTAAGCAGGGTCTGCATCGCCAGTTCCTGCGCTCCCTCGATGGGATAGCCCTCACGGCGTGCCTGCTCGTAGGCGGTTGCGGCCAGATCGGCACGTGTCTCGATGAAGGAGGCATCGCCGGCCTGCTCAAAACGGTTCTCTTGAAGGTGCTTTTGCAGATAGAGGTGGTAGTACGACAGCTCTTTCCGCTTCTTTTCGTTCTTGTTCATGTCTATTCTTGGATTATAGTGGTGAATACTAAATGTCGGGATAGAAGAAAAAAAGCACTCCGGGTATCCCTCCCGAAGTGCCACCACTAAATCCAAAGTAAATCAGTCCGGTCTTAGAAGAACAAGAACGATTCGACTTTGATTCAGTGGCGAAGGTACTCATTTATTTCCTCTTCGGGGAATGTTTTCCCTTGTTTTTCACTTCGGGGAAGACAAATACCGTGTTG
>SFID01000002.1 GCA_004555425.1 Bacteroidales bacterium | reverse complement strand
CGCCACGGACACCCTTGTCTTTGGCTGTAGCCTTCCCGTTATCAGGGCGGCTTAGGGACTTGCACCCGTTAGAGTATGCCCATGCTGGGCGAACAAGAAGAGGAGAAAACCCGCTGTTTATGGGCTCTCTCCTCTTCGCTAGTACAAAGATAAACCATTTTCTTGCAAAATCCAAATCACGTTAACACTTCGCAACATTCCTCCAAACGTTAAAATGCAGCGATTTGCAGCAGCGAGGGGTTGCCTGGTGTTATATTTATAGGCGAGCGTGGAGGGTGGCATTCAAAAGCTCGATAAGAGTATCACAGCTTATGGAATCCTCATGGATTTCTTTATAGTACCCATAGCGTGTTCTTCAATATAGAGCAGAGATACAACGAACAGACACACCCTCCAGAAGTTTTTCTTATATTTGCAAGGCTGTCGCGAATAGTCGTGCCAGAGATTCAGTCCTATTGACGCTTTTATTGTTTTTCCAAGGCAGATAGTCGTTGCGTCGCGCCCGCGGTGCGCGCGAACCGCTAGCGCGACGCAACGAAAACAAGCCGCAGCGAATGAAACCTGCCGCAACAGAACGCAACGTAAGCGTTCCGCCTATTATATAAGGAGAGGACAGACAGTCCGATTAAACAAAAATCTCACACCATGCAAATGATTTGCTTACAAACTTACCAGTCACCATGCGGGGAACTCATCCTAGCATCCATAGGCAATGAGCTATGTCTGTGTGACTGGCACGGAATGCCTTGTGCCGAGCGCAACTTGCAAAGAATAAAGCGGGCTATCCTTGCTGATTTTAGAATGGATGATTCTCCTATTCTAGAGCGCACCCGAAGGCAACTGGATGAATATTTTGCGGGCAATCGCAAGGTGTTTGAGATTCCGCTGCACCCCGTAGGAACAGATTTTCAGCTCCAGGTTTGGAAGACATTACAGGAAATACCATACGGAGAAACAATGACTTATGGGGAAATCGCACAGGCCATCGGCAATCCAAAGGGTGTCAGAGCTGTTGCACAGGCTATTGGTGCTAATGGGATTGACATCCTAATTCCCTGCCATCGTGTGATTGGTAACAATCAGTCCCTGACGGGCTACACTGGCGGACTAGATAAGAAAAGATTCTTGCTTGGGCTGGAAGTGATTCTTGCCAAGAAGGGTTGTTTGAATTGCTCACAATAATCTTGCACTTACTTTGTCACAAGCCTCTCGGACACACAGATTCAGCAATACAGCCCACTCTGCCGAAAACGTCTATGAGGAGGCAAAGGTGAGCAGTTCTAGCCCACAAATAACGCATGTCTTTAGCTTTTTTAATTGATAATTAGAAGGGTAACCTTTGGCTAACTCCCGAAAAATGACTAATTTTGCAGCTGTAAATCAAAATATTTTACGCCAATGCACTTTTCAACCCTTCGGAAAATCTCAGCATCCCTCTTCTTGGGCGCTCTGACAATTTCCGCCTACGGACAAGACCTGTTGGCCAGTCAAGCTCCGATTGACCGCCAGCTGAAAGCCGTAGATTCTATTTCTTTGAAGCACCTTCAGATTGAAGAAGCTAAAAGCGCTGACGATGGCAATGGGCTCTATTCTAATTGGAACACCCAGTACGCCCACTGCTACTCGGAAGCCGCTGTACCCGAGAACTTCAAAATCGACTTGCGAGATTTTGCTATGCCCATCCACCATCGTGTTGTAACCAGCAATTTCGGCTACCGCCCCCGCTTCCGCCGAATGCACAAAGGTGTTGATATCAAAGCCTATACAGGCGACACCGTTCGTGCAGCCTTCAGCGGAAAAGTACGCGTGGTGAGATATGAAGGCGGTGGCTATGGCAATTATGTTGTCATCCGCCACCATAACGGCCTTGAAACTATCTACGGCCACCTCTCCAAGCACCTCACCAGCGTCAACCGCGAAGTGAAAGCTGGCGACCCCATCGGATTGGCAGGCAACACGGGACGCTCCTTCGGTAGCCACCTCCATTTCGAAACCCGTATTATGGGCGAAGCCATTGACCCCGCACTGATTTTCGACTTCAAGGCAGGCGACGTGAGAGGCGACTACTACGTCTTCAACAAGGCGAAAAATCGCAAACACATCGCATCAAGAAGCCAGTCCAACAAGGTCACAACACCAGCAACGCAGGAAGAAAAGCGTAACACAACAAAGGAAACGCCCGCTCCTGTAGCCGCCGTTTCAACCGCTCCCGCTGGTACACGCTATTATAAGGTAAAGAAAGGCGAAAGCTTGATGAGCATCGCAGGACGCCTCGGACTCTCCGTAGAAAAACTCTGCGAAATCAACCACATCAAGAATCCAGGAAGCATTCGTCCCGACCAGATTCTGAAGTACTAGAAACTTACTTGTACCCCATACTGGTACAAATGACCACACCCATATTACTCCCGCTATCGCCTGCAACGCTGATAACGGGAGTATTTCTTTTTCCTGTTCCGTTACAATAGTTCGGGGGGCATGGTGATAGGATATGCCCTATTCTATAGAATACCGCACTAAAATTATGACATTCTTCTTTTTGAATAGGATATATTACAGACTTCCGCTTTTCGTAAAGTCGAAAAGAATTATATTTGCAGAGCTTACTTCCCCACAGAAGGGAAGCTAAGACAACGTACACAAACAATTTTGTTTTCTATAAATTCATTCGGAAAACTCATTATCTATCCATTCCGACTACACCATCCCTAAAGAGAAACACAAATGGAGCAATTTCAAGACATCATTAACAGCGACAAGGTAACCCTCGTGGATTTCTTCGCCACGTGGTGCGGCCCCTGCAAAAGGATGCACCCCATATTGGAGAATCTGAAAGTTGAACTCGGCGATAAGATTCGCATAATCAAGGTGGACGTGGACAAGAACGAAGCCCTTGCCCAGCAATTTGCCATCCAGTCAGTACCTACCTTACTGCTCTTTCGCAAGGGAGAAGCAATTTGGCGACAGAGCGGTGCTATGCCGCTGAACGAACTACGCGCGCTCCTCGACCCTCTCCTCTAAAACTGCGGTTCCCTACCCTTGGGAAGCCTTCCCCCAAAAACAAGAATAATCCCCTAACCAATCACCTAAAACCTATTTCAAGTATGAGAAGTATTGCAACCTTAGACCTCCAGTATGCACACCGTTTCTATGGCTTCAAGGGCGAAGCCCAGTACCTCCACGGTCACACGGGTGTGCTCACTATCGAAGTTGAAGAACCGATCAACGAAGGCGTAAACATGGCCTACCCCTGCAACGAAATCCAGAAGGTAGCCTGGGACGTACTCAAGAACTTTGACCACGCCCTCATTCTCCGTCAGGATGACCCGCTCCTCCCTGCCATCCTCGGTGTGTACGAACAAACGGGTATCAAGAACGGAACGCCCCAAAACACCATGAAAGGCGCAGCTTTCAAAACTGAACTGGCAGAAGCATTTCCCGACTGCCGTCTGGTTGTCACGAAGGAAACGATGACGGTAGAAGGTATGATTAAAATCGTTTACGATCTGTTGAAGGACAAACTCAACATCGTAAAACTGACTTTTACCAGTGGTGTAAACGCAGCAACAGAGGAATTTCCTTCACACACCAGCATTGAACGTTGTCCTCTCTGCGGCATCGCCCTCAACGAGAAAGGCGTATGTCCCAAATGCGGATGGAAGAAGGCGTAATTCCCTGAAATCTGACGTAACTGCGGTTGCTTTGCGGCAACCTGCAGTACGCATCTGACCCTCAAAAAAGCACCATATTGTCACAAGAACGATATGGTGCTTTTTCACTGATTCCCTTAATGAATTAACTATCCAAGGTTGCCGCAAAACAACGAACGGGGCACTTCTTACTATCAGAAAAAAGCACCATATCGTCACGATAACGATATGGTGCATTTTTGATATTTGCTAGTGAGCGAAAATTACTTCACCTTGGCAACGATGGCCTTGAAAGCCTCAGGGTTGTTGACAGCGAGGTCAGCAAGCACCTTGCGGTTGATTTCAATACCAGCCTTGTGAAGAGCGCCCATAAGCTGAGAGTAAGAGAGACCCTCGAGGCGGGCAGCAGCGTTGATACGCTGAATCCAGAGAGCGCGGAAGTTGCGCTTCTTGGTGCGGCGGTCACGGAAGGCGTAGGTAAGACCCTTCTCCCAAGTATTCTTGGCAACGGTCCAGACGTTCTTACGGGCACCGTAGTAACCGCGAGTGAGTTTCAGGATTCTCTTTCTCTTTGCGCGAGAAGCAACATGATTTACTGATCTTGGCATAGCTTTGATTCATTTTTGGATGTTAGCGCCACAGCAGATTGTTCGTGGTCTTTGAGCTAATCACCCTTGTTAGACTTTTGTGGTTGTTTTTGATTAAGAATTGGACCTGCGTCCTGAAAGCTGTTAGCGGAGGCAAAGAAGTTCGCGCACCTGCTTCACGTTTGTACGGTCAACGATGGCGTCGTGTACAAGGTTTCTCTTCTGCTTCTTCGTTTTCTTCGTCAGAATGTGACTGTGGAAAGCGTGCTGTCTCTTAATCTTACCCGTTCCGGTAAGAGCGAATCTTTTTTTAGCACCGGAATTAGTCTTTACTTTTGGCATTTTCTTTTGTTTTTAAAAGGGGTTATTATTATAAGGCGGCCGAGTGAGATACCAAACTCGGCGCGCACTCTTTTCTGAATCTTTAGAAATCTTCGCCCTCAACGAAGGGACCTTTGTATTCCTTGGGAGAATTTTGCTTGGGTGCTTTCTTCTTTTCGGGAACTGCTACGGCAGGCTCTGCGCTTTCCGTTGCTGTGGTTTCTTCGCGCTTGGCGTTTGATTTCTTAGGTGCGATGAAGATAATCATACGCTTACCTTCAAGCACAGGCATTTGCTCTACCTTGCCGTACTCTTCGAGGTCATTGGCAAAGCGCAGGAGGAGAACCTCACCTTGCTCTTTGAAGAGAATACTGCGACCGCGGAAGAATACGTAAGCCTTCACCTTATCGCCGTCGCTGAGGAATTCCTTGGCGTGCTTGAGTTTGAAGTTGTAGTCGTGCTCATCGGTCTGAGGTCCGAAACGAATTTCCTTCACCTCAACCTTCACTTGCTTTGCTTTCAATTCCTTCTGCCTCTTCTTCTGCTGATAGAGGAACTTGGAATAGTCAATCATGCGACAAACAGGTGGCTGGGCATTGGGTGAGATTTCTACGAGGTCCAAACCTTTCTGCTCGGCCATTTGCAGGGCCTTGCTCGTCGGCATCACTACGGACTCCACGTCATCTCCCACGATTCGTACCTCACGTGCGCGGATTTGTCCGTTCACACGGTACTGGAACTTCATTTTGTCGTTCTTATTTCCAATCTTCATTCAGGTTGTCTGTTGTCTTATGATTTTTCTTTGAAGCAAATTTTCATTCGCCAGCAGCGAACTAAGCAAGCAACGGAATGGGCGGAACCTTGGACGCCTCAATTTGGCGACAAGTCTATTGTGCAAATCCAGCCCTTCCTTTTTGCGAGTTCACTTACAGGATTTAAGCTCTTTGCGGGCGCAAAGTTAGTATTTTTTTACCATCTCAGCAACTTCATCGTTGATTTTCTTTGCGAAATCAGCGATTTTCATGCTTCCTTGGTCGCCTTCACCTTGTTTTCTAACGGCCACAATGCCTTCGGCAGCCTCTTTTTCGCCTACGATGAGCAGATACGGGATATGCTTCATCTCGTTATCGCGAATCTTGCGGCCGATTTTCTCGCTGCGGTCATCAACGATGGCGCGCACATCTGCTTCATCCAATTGACGGCGTACCTGTTCGGCATAGTCGTTGAACTTATCGGAGATAGGCAGAATTGCTACTTGGTCGGGCATCAGCCACAAGGGGAAGTGGCCAGCCGTATGTTCAATGAGCACAGCCACGAAGCGCTCCATCGAACCGAAGGGGGCGCGGTGAATCATCACAGGACGGTGCTTCTGGTTGTCGGCGCCCGTATATTCAAGGTTGAAACGTTCGGGCAGGTTGTAGTCTACCTGAATGGTACCCAACTGCCAGCGACGGCCGAGGGCGTCCTTGACCATAAAGTCAAGTTTAGGACCATAGAAAGCAGCCTCGCCATATTCAATAACAGCAGGCAGACCCTTCTCATGGCAAGCCTCAATAATAGCCTGTTCAGCCTTGTCCCAGTTCTCCTCAGAACCGATATATTTCGAGCGATTTACTTTGTCACGCAGAGAAATCTGGGCTTCAAACTTATCGAATTTCAGGGCATCGAAGATAATCATGATGATATCCATCACGCGGAGGAACTCATCCTTCACTTGGTCGGGGCGGCAGAAGATATGTGCATCGTCCTGAGTAAAGCCGCGCACACGGGTCAAGCCGTGAAGCTCGCCACTCTGCTCGTAGCGATACACCGTACCAAACTCGGCAAGGCGGAGCGGGAGTTCCTTGTGCGAACGAGGCTTCCAAGCAAAGATAGCACAGTGGTGGGGGCAGTTCATAGGCTTCAGCATATACTCTTCTCCCTCTTCGGGAGTGTGGATAGGCTGGAAGCTGTCTTTGCCGTATTTGGCGTAGTGGCCCGAGGTCACATAGAGATTCTTGCTACCAATATGCGGCGTCATCACCTGCTGGTAGCCAAAGCGCTTCTGGATTTTCTTGAGGAAATCTTCAAGGCGCAAACGCAGAGCCGTACCCTTCGGCAACCAAAGAGGAAGACCCTTTCCTACGAGTTCGGAGAACATGAAGAGTTCCATCTCCTTGCCAATCTTGCGATGGTCGCGACGCTTGGCTTCTTCAAGAAGCTGGAGATACTCATCAAGCATCTTCTTCTTAGGGAAGGAGATACCGTAGACACGCGTCATTTGCGGACGTTTTTCATCGCCGCGCCAATAGGCTGAACTTACAGCCATCACCTTGACAGCCTTGATTGGAGCCGTTGTCATAAGGTGCGGGCCGCGGCAAAGGTCCGTATATTGTCCTTGAGTATAGGTGGTAATATGACCATCTTCAAGTTCCTCAATCAACTCATTCTTGTAAGTCTGTCCGTGCTCAGCGAAGAACTGAAGCGCGTCAGCCTTGGAAATATCGCTACGTACGAGGGCTTCCTTGCGAGTGACGAGTTCCTGCATCTTCTTTTCAATCAGCCCAAAGTCGCTCTCGGAGATGCTGACGCCTTCGGGGGGCATCACGTCATAATAGAATCCATTTTCGATAGCAGGACCGATACCAAACTGTGTTCCAGGCCACAGTTCCTGCATAGCTTCAGCCATAAGGTGGGCAGAAGTGTGCCAGAAGGCATGCTTTGCTTCGGGGTCGTCCCACTTATAGAGTTGGATGGAGGCATCGGCCGTAATCGGACGATTCAGTTCAACGGTCTCACCGTTGACACCACATACCAAAACATCCTGTGCCAGACGAGAGGAAATACTCTCGGCAATCTGTAAACCCGTTACTCCGCTTTCGTATTCACGGACGGAGCCATCGGGAAAGGTGATTTTTATCATAGTAGGAATTTTCAATTTTTCTGATTTGGGCGCAAATGTACGAATTATTTTTTGAGGAGGAAAATATCCGCCCGCATTTTCGCAGCTAAAGTCTAGTGTTAGACCAATATATATATTCTAATAGCCGCAAAGCCATCCCAAACGAATTGTGGGGGTTAGATATAAAGTAGGTTCTATAAATTTCAATGGAAGGTTAAGTTTCTATTTTGCTTGGATGTATTCATGTCTATCGCATGCTAATTTATAGAACCTGCCATAATTTGGTTGCAACTAAAGAGTTACCGCCATGATTCCTCGCCAGCCGTTAGGATTCGGCATTTAGTTCGTCGGAATAGTAGGCAGGGGCCAAAGGGCGGCAGTTATAGGTGGAAGCCATCACCTCGCCATAAGCACCAGCGGAATGGAGGGCAAGCAGGTCGCCACGGTGGAGCAACGGGAGGGAGAGGTCGGTGGCAAAGACATCGCTACTCTCGCAGATGGGACCTACGACATCATAGTGCAGATTCGTATCTGAGGCTGCCACACAACCGCCTTGCTTATCCAGCAACGATATGGCATGACGAGAGCCATACATAGCGGGACGTACGAGGTCGGTCATACCTGCATCCAAGATGGCAAAACGCTTGATATGGCCCTCCTTGACATAGAGTACGCGGGATATAAGGTGGCCGCATTGGGCAACGACACTGCGACCCAGTTCAAAGTGAAGCGTCTGCTGGGGGCGCAAATGCAGGTGGGAGCGGAAGGTGTCGAAGTATGCGCGGAATTGGGGGATGGGATTGGTCAGCGGATGGACATAGTCCACGCCCAAACCTCCGCCTACGTTGATATGTTCCACGTTATGCCCTGCGGCTTCGAGGCAATCTTGCAATTCGTTGATGCGCTCGCAGAGGTGAACGAAACTATCCATCTGCTCAATCTGCGAACCGATATGAAAATGCAGACCCACGCACCGTACGTTTGTCAAAACATCTGCACGTTGAAGAGTTGGCAACATATCTTCCATGGCAATGCCGAATTTATTTTCGGCCAAGCCCGTTGTGATTTTCGCATGGGTATGTGCATCCACATTGGGATTGATGCGCAAGGCGACATTAGCCACAACGCCCTGAGCGGCAGCTAACTGATTGATTACTTCGAGTTCAGGAACACTCTCTACGTTGAAGCAGAAAATGCCTGCTCGCAAAGCTGAGAGAATTTCCTTATCACTCTTGCCCACCCCTGCATAGACTATTTTCTTTGACGGAAATCCAGCATTGAGGGCGGCTTGTATCTCCCCACCACTCACACAGTCTGCGCCAAAACCAGCCTTGGCAATCAAAGAAAGCAGGCGCGGATTGGCATTTGCCTTGACAGCATAATGCACTTGATAGTGGGGATCTTTTTGGATGGCTTCGCTAATGGCACTAAGCGTCTGTTGCAGAGTGTACAGGTCGTAATAATAGAACGGCGTGTCCAACTGCTGGAAGCGATTTACGGGAAAAGTTATCTGTGACACGGTAGTATAGCTTGTCTATCTAGTTTCTTATTGTGTTGTATGAAAGACATACCTATATATATAAGGAGTACACATATATAAAGAGTACATTATATATAAGGAGTACGCTCCTAATTGCCTTCCTTAAAAAGGTTCACCCGTTCGTCATCACCAATCGGGATGGGAACGGGCTTGCCATTTGCTGGCTGCCTTAATGAAAGAGATTCTTGCTCAATGCTTGCAGCGCAGCTTGTTTGTCTTCTTCGCGAACGAGGAAGGAGATATTATGATTGCTTCCGCCATAGGAGATCATACGCAGAGGTATATCGCGGAGTGCATCGGTCACTAGGGTTTCGTAGCCTACGTTACCCCAAGCGAGGTCGCCAACGACGCAAATGATACACATATTGTCGTCCACCTCTACCGTGCCGTACTTCTTCAGTTCCTCCAAGATGGGAACGATACGGCTGGTATTGTCGATGCTCAACGAAACGCCCACTTCGGAGGTAGTGACCATGTCTATGCTGGTATTGTAGGTTTCGAAGATTTCAAATACTTTGCGCAGGAATCCTGTGGCCAAAAGCATACGGCTGCTGACAATCTTGATTGCAGTGATATTGTCCTTTGCAGCCACAGCCTTGATGCTGCCGCGCTGCATTTCGTTGTTGATAATCGTTCCTGGTGCAGTGGGGTCCATTGTATTGAGCAGACGAACAGGCACGCGGGCATATCGTGCGGGTTGGATGCAGGTAGGGTGTAGAATCTTGGCACCGAAATAAGCCAGTTCGGCGGCTTCTTCAAAATGCAACTGACGCACAGGCTGCGTTCCCTCTACCACACGGGGGTCGTTGTTGTGCATACCATCGATGTCGGTCCAGATTTGGATCTCTTCCGTGCGCAGGGCGGCTCCTATCAGGCAAGCCGTGTAGTCGGAACCGCCGCGCTGAAGGTTATCAATCTCGCCCATTCGGTTGCGACAGATAAAGCCCTGCGTGATATACAGGTCGTAATGCTTGTTGGCGGCAAGGAGTGTCTCCAGTTGTTTCTTGATAAAGTGAGTATCGGGTTCGCCCTTCTCATCAATTCGCATATAGTCAAGGGCGGGCAGCAGGAGAACCTTCACGCCTTGTTCTAGCAGATAGTTGGTCACCATATTGGTGCTCATCAGTTCTCCCTGTGCGAGGATTGCTTTCTCGTTGGCATCTGAAAATTCGCAACCAGCAAAGCTGTGCAAGAAGATGAAGATTTCTTCCAGCAGTGCGCGCGTCTTCTGCTTGGTTTCCTCTTGTGTATAGAGTTCTTCAAGGTGCTGCATATACTTGGTGCGCAATTTATTGATGACGCTTCCTGCCGCCTCGGAATTTCTTTTGCGATAGTAGTCGGAAATTTCCACCAGCGAGTTCGTTGTACCCGACATGGCCGAGAGGACCACAATCTTTTGCTGCCCATCGTTGATTAACTGGGCAACATCTTTCATACGTTGTGGAGTACCTACGGAGGTTCCTCCGAATTTTAAGACTTTCATATATAGTTAGGTTGTTTGCTTGTATTATTCTTTCGCGTCTATCGAGATAACTTCCTGTTCCACGTCATCACTGAGCGGCACGATGGGGTTGTTGTACTGCTCGGTCACTTCGCTAACACGGCCGTCCTTGCAGAGATAAACGATGCCTGGGTGCGACTGAAGGATGCTGAGGTTGTGGGTGACAACGACCACAGCGGTGCCTTGGTCGCAAACCGAGCGCAACAGGGCAATGATATGGTCGCTGGTTTCGCGATCAAGGTTACCTGTGGGCTCGTCGGCCAAAATAATTTCGGGTTCATTGAGGAGTGCACGTGCAATGGCCACTCGCTGTTGTTCGCCGCCCGAAAGCTCGTGGGGATAGGCTTGCAAGCGGTCGGCCATTCCCACCTGTTGCAGTACCTTCTGAATGCGTTCCTCGCGGGCCGCACGCTTCTTCCATCCCGTTGCCCGCAGCACAAAGTCAAGGTTGTCGGCCACAGTACGGTCGCGCAGCAACTGGTAATCCTGAAAGACGATGCCCATCCTGCGACGGAGGGCGGGAATGTGCTTGCGCTTCAAGCGAATCAAGTCGCACGAGAGCACCTCAACCTTATCGCCATCGGCGGGCAGTTCTGCGTAGAGTGTTTTGAGCAGAGAACTCTTTCCCGACCCCACCTTACCTATAATATATACAAACTCGCCCTGACTGACGTGCATATTAACCTCTGTCAGCAGGTCGCGCTCGGGCAGGGAAACGATGGCATTTGATAATTCTATGAGCATGGGAAAAGTATAGGTAGGTTCGACAAATCTGTTTCGTATCTGATTCCAAACGTAGTGGCTAATCCAACTTAAGAACGGCGAGGAATGCTTTCTGCGGAACCTGCACATTGCCGATTTCCTTCATGCGCTTCTTGCCTCGCTTCTGTTTTTCAAGGAGTTTGCGCTTACGGCTCACGTCGCCGCCATAACACTTGGCCGTCACGTCCTTGCGCACCTGCTTTACGGTCTCGCGGGCAATAATCTTGGCACCGATAGCGGCCTGAATGGCAATGTCAAACTGCTGGCGGGGCAGCAGTTCCTTGAGTTTCTCGCACATACGGCGACCGAAATATACGGAGTTGTCCACATGCGTGAGTGTGGACAAGGCATCCACGGGCTCACCGTTGAGCAGGATGTCAAGCTTCACGAGTTTCGAAGGACGGAAAGCGATGGGATGATAATCGAACGAGGCATATCCTTTCGAGATAGACTTGAGTTTGTCGTAGAAGTCAATGACGATTTCCGCCAGTGGCATATCGTAATACAATTCTACTCGGTCGCCCGACACGTATTCTTGTTTCACCAATTCGCCGCGCTTACCCAGACACAACGTCATAATATTTCCGATATAATCTGTACGGGTAATGATGGAGGCGCGGATATAGGGTTCTTCGATATGTTCAATTTCCGTCTGGTCGGGCATGCCTGCCGGATTGTGTACCTCGCGCATCTCGCCGTGTTTGTCGAAGATGTGGTAGCTTACGTTGGGCACGGTCGTGATGACATTCATATTAAACTCACGGTCGAGGCGTTCCTGCACAATTTCCATGTGGAGCAGTCCGAGGAAGCCGCAGCGGAATCCAAAGCCTAGGGCCACAGACGATTCGGGCTGGAAACTCAGCGAGGCATCGTTCAGTTGTAGTTTCTCCAACGAGGTGCGCAACTGCTCGAAGTC
Organism: Bacteroidales bacterium; assembly: GCA_004555425.1. Classification (GTDB taxonomy): domain Bacteria; phylum Bacteroidota; class Bacteroidia; order Bacteroidales; family Bacteroidaceae; genus Alloprevotella. The sequence goes on along the minus strand of SFID01000002.1, from coordinate 30,639 downwards.
CTCCGTTTCGATGGGATAGACGCCGGCGAAGACCATGGGCTTCACTTCCTCGAAACCTGCAATGGCTTCTTCGCAAGGGTTGTCAAGGGCGGTAATCGTATCGCCCACCTTCACCTCCGTAGCGGTCTTGATGCCCGAAACGATATAACCAACGTCGCCGCAATGCAGGGTGCGACGCGGCGAGAGCTCCATCTTGAGCACGCCCACCTCGTCTGCGCTATATTTCTTCTTCGTATTGACAAAGAGTACCTGTTGGCCCTGGCTGATTGAGCCGTTGACAATCTTGAAATAAGCAATGATGCCGCGGAAGGAATTGAACACGCTGTCGAAAATCAATGCTTGTAGGGGCGCATTCTCATCGCCTTCGGGGGCAGGTATGCGCTCCACAACGGCTCGCAGGATGTCGTCCACTCCCTCGCCCGTCTTGCCCGAAGCGCGAATAATCTCTTCGCGCTTGCATCCGAGGAGTTCTATGATTTCGTCCTCTACCTCTTCGGGCATGGAGTTGGGCATATCGCATTTGTTGAGCACGGGGATGATTTCCAGGTTGTGCTCGATGGCCATATACAGGTTGGAGATGGTCTGTGCCTGCACACCTTGGGTGGAATCGACCACGAGGAGGCAACCTTCACAGGCGGCAATGCTGCGCGACACCTCGTAGGCAAAGTCCACGTGTCCCGGAGTGTCAATGAGATTGAGCACATAGGTTTCGCCGTCCATTTGGTACTCCATCTGGATGGCGTGGCTCTTGATGGTGATACCGCGCTCGCGCTCCAGATCCATATCGTCAAGCATCTGTCCCTCGGTCACACGAATGGTTTGTGTGCGTTCGAGCAAACGGTCGGCCAGCGTACTCTTGCCATGGTCAATATGGGCGATGATGCAGAAATTTCTGATGTGTTTCATGTAGGCGGGGAGCTGTTTGAGGGTTTAGAATTTCTCTGCGTCCAAGAAACTGACAGCGCGGCGCAAGTCTTTCTCGCTCAGCACCAGTTGGTCGGCAGGAATATCGGGCCACTGTATGGCCAGAGTGGGGTCGTTGTAGGCAATGCTGCACTCGGCTTCGGGCGCATAGCGATTATCTACTTTGTAGCAGAACACAGCCTCGTCGGAGAGCACCATGAAACCATGGGCAAAACCGCGGGGCACAAACATAGTCGTTCCCTTCTCGGCATCGAGTTCCACCATGGCATACTTGCCAAACGTGGGCGAGTCTTGGCGAAGGTCTACGGCCACATCCACCACACGTCCGCGCAGCGCACGCACCAATTTGGCCTGCGAAGCATCGCCCTTCTGATAGTGGAGGCCACGGAGAACGCCGAAAGTGGATTTCGACTCATTCTCCTGCACAAATTCTACGGCATAACCCAAATGGGCCTCGAAGTCGGCCTTGCGCCAGGTCTCCATAAAATAACCACGGTCGTCGGTAAATTTCTTAGGTTCCATCACCCACACATCGGGCAGGATATCGTGTTGCTTGTATTCCATTTATTTTTATTATTTGTCGGGTTGAATTTCCAATTTTCCGTCTTTCATGTCGAATACCACCCTACCCTTTCGTTCGGGATTATCGAGCAGCATATCGCAGAGGGCATCTTCTAGGTGCTCGCGGATGGCGCGCTTCACTGAGCGTGCGCCCGATTTGGGTTCAAAGCCTTTCTTGACCAAGAAATCATAGACGGCGTCTGTCAGGTGAATTTCTATCTGGCGATTCTCCTTGAGGCGGGCAGCCAGTTTGCCTACTTCGAGGCGCACAATCTCCAAGGCATCTTTCTCGTCAAGCGTGTGGAACATAATAATATCGTCCAGTCGGCCCAAAAACTCGGGTGCAAACTGACGGCTCAGGGCCTTGCGCACGATAGACTCTGCCTGTGCGTTGGCCGAATCGGCGGAAGTGCCGAAACCAATGCCTGCGCCAAACTCGCTTATCTGTCGCGACCCGCTGTTGGAGGTCATAATAATTACGGTGTTGCGAAAATCTACGGTCGTGCCGTTGCCATCGGTCATACGACCTTCGTCCATCACCTGCAAGAGGGTATTGAACACGTCGGGATGGGCCTTTTCGATTTCATCGAGCAGAATGACGCTGTAGGGATGGCGGCGCACTTTTTCGGTAAGTTGGCCTCCTTCATCGTAACCCACATAGCCCGGAGGCGCACCTACGAGGCGGCTCGTCGTATGCTTCTCGCCGTATTCGCTCATATCCACGCGAATCAGGGCATCGGCACTGCCAAACATCCATTCGGCCAGGGTGCGCACCAGGTGAGTCTTACCCACACCCGTTGAACCCACGAACATGAACGTGCCTATGGGACGGTCGCCGCCACCTAGGCCCACACGGTTGCGGGTGATGGCACGCGTCAGTTGGTCTATTGCCTTGTCCTGCGCTATCACCTTCGACTTCAATGCCGCTGCCATACCGCGCAGACGCTCGTTCTCGCTTTGCGCCACGCGGGTGACGGGCACACCGCTCATCATACTGACCACGTTGGCCACGTCCTCTTCGGTCACCTCGGGACAGTTGTGCTTGAGCGTATTTATCCATTCGCGATTGCGCTTGTCCAACTGCTCTTGCAACTGTGCCACACTATCGCGCAAGCGGGCGGCCAGTTCATAATCCTGTTTCTTGGCGGCCTCTGCCTTATGCCCTTTGAGCATAGCGATTTCGGCCTCCAGTTCCTTGACATCGGTAGGCACGGACACATGGGTCAGACGCTTCCTGCTGCCAGCCTCGTCAAGGGCATCAAGAGCCTTGTCGGGCAAGGCGCGGTTGGTGATATACTGGGTGGTCAGGCGCACACAGGCTTCAATGGCTTCAGGCTGGTATTTCACAGAGTGGTGCTCCTCGTAACGGGCCACCACTTTGTGCAAAATTTCCAGCGTCTCGGCGGGCGACGTCGGCTCTACCAGAATCTTCTGGAAGCGACGCTCTAGCGCACCGTCTTTTTCGATGCTCTTGCGATATTCATCCTGCGTAGTTGCACCGATACACTGCACTTCGCCACGTGCCAGGGCGGGCTTCAGCATATTGGCGGCATCCAGCGAACCAGGTGCGCCACCTGCGCCCACGATTGTATGAATCTCGTCCACAAAGAGGATGAACTCCTTGTGCTCGCGCAATTCCTGAATCAGCCGACGAAGGCGTTCCTCAAACTGTCCGCGATACTGCGTGCCAGCCACCAGGGCCGACATATCCAAGGAGATAATGCGCTTGTCGATGAGCGTATGCGGCACTGCACGCTGCACGATGCGCGTGGCTAATCCTTCAACTACGGCACTCTTGCCCACGCCTGGCTCACCAATCAACACGGGATTGTTCTTCTTACGACGACAGAGAATCTGTGCAATACGCATGATTTCTGTTTCACGGCCCACAACGGGATCCAGCAATCCTTCTTCGGCGCGCTTGGTAATATCCACACCATAGGTGTTGATGACAGGTGTATCGCCCTTGCCCTTCTTTTGCTTGGTGTCTTCGGTGCTATTGGCGCGCGACTTATCACCGCTAGGGCCTTCGTTCTCGCCGAAGGCATCGGGCGTATCATCCACCATTCCGAATCGGTTGAGCGGGGTGGATTGTGTATTGTCTAAGTTATAGTCAGTATGTCTATTCATATTTGTGTCAGTATTCCATACAAATTTTCGCGCACAAAGTTAGGTATTTTCCACGAAATAGCCTATCAAGTGACGGATAGATTGCGGATTTGCCTGCCGAATGCTTAGGTGTAATACATAGGTGTTCCAACAAAACCCCTTCTTCAAGCGCCGAACAGCCTCCTTGACCAGAAATTAGCAACCTGAATACTTACTTGAAATGGTAGCTACTCAGGTGGCTCGTCATTGCATGCAATGTACCGCTCCTTGCGCAAGGTGAGGTACTTTTACGCTACTCGAAATGGTAACTACTCAGGTTGCTCTAGATAGCAAGTCAACGTGTGGCACTGCGGTGTGCGTTGTTTCTTTAAACACGAATCTTTCGAATCTTACTAATCGCGCGGGGTAAAACCTCCAAGTGGGAGGCAATTCGATTCGTGTTTCTTTAAACACGAATCTTTCGAATCTTACTAATCGCGCGGGGTAGAACCTCCAAGTAGAAGGCAATTCGATTCGTGTTTCTTTAAACACGAATCTTTCTAATTTTACTAATCGCGCGGGGTAGAACCTCCAAGTGGGCGTGTTAAAGAAACACGAATCGAATTGTTTCCTTGTTGAAGGTTAACCCCTGCGCAATTAGTAAGATTCGTATGATTCGTGTTAAAATAAATACCGCAAACCGAAGGTCCACACGTTGCCTCGCAATCTAGAACAACCTGAATAGTTACCATTTCATGGTTCTAGTCGGATCGTTACCCCGCTCAATTAGTAAGATTCGAAAGATTCGTGTTAAAGAAACACGAATCGAATTGATTCCTAGTTGGAGGTTAACCCCTGCTCAATTAGTAAGATTCGTAAGATTCGTGTTAAAATAAATACCGCAAACCGAAGGTCCACACGTTGCCTCGCAATCTACAACGACCTGAGTTGTTACTCGAAATGTTAAATTCCAACTTTTTTCGCTCCAGAAAATTTAATATCTTTTATTATTCCAGCTTCAAAAAATTTTCTAGGTCGCCATTTTTTTCACCAACTTCGGCAAACGAAAATCCGCAAACGCCAAGAAAAAATCCGCTCTCAGAGAGAAAATTTTTTATCTCTGAGAGATAATTCACTGATATTGTGATAATTAAAAAAGGAGAAAACCCCGCATCTCAGGGTTCTCTCCTCTTCAATACAAAGTTACAACATTTTCTCGCGAAATCCAAATCCGTTTAACATATCACAACAGTTCTGGAAATGTTAAAAGACGCGTTTTGCACAAGCGAGCCTCTGCTATGTATTATATTACGAGGGCACGAATTTTGAGGCTTTTCCCTAGATAAACAGGTAGTCAAGAAATGGCACCTCTTCTTTGAAATACTGCCTATTACAATAACAAAGAATTAGTTTTGTATCTTTGCGGCTTGAGATACAATGTAAGATAGTAATAGTTAAAGATAGTAATAGTTATCACATGAAAGAGATTCTCCTCGTCTGCATCGGTAGTTTCTTCGGAGGTGGCGCACGCTTCCTCGTCAGTAAAGCCCTACAATCCTTTGTGGCCCTCAGCCTTCCTTGGGGCACCATGGTTGTCAACGTGTTGGGCTGCTTCCTCATCGGATTACTATCGGGATGGGCACTGAACGAACAACTCTCGCCTACCGCAAAATTGGTGCTGGTGACGGGCTTCTGCGGAGGCTTTACAACATTCTCCACGTTCATGAACGAAAACCTTCTCCTCAGCCGAGAGGGCGCGCTCCTCGCGGCTGTGTTGTACACGCTGGGAAGCATGGCGCTAGGTCTGATTGCTGTGGTATTGGGCTACCAGATAGCCAAATAATGATGCTTGATAAGTTATTCTACGACAAACGTATAGAACGTGTATACTCTTGTAAAGGTTACAGCACTTTCACTGACGAAATTCCAAGGACTTACTAACTATTTTTTGATTTTCATGAAGTCACGTAGCCCGCTACGCTCCTTCATGGAAAACAAAAAAACAACGGCACGATAGCCGCGAATCCATCGCAAACTAATATAGAATCTACCTATAATTATTTTCTGCATCTACTTTTCGTAAGCAGTACAAACGAGCGCTTCATAGATGCCAAAAAATGTAATTATACTCCCTTCTTAGATGCCAAAAAAATTGATTTTACACCATTCTTAGGTGCCAAAAATATAAGAATATCTCTGATTTATGGTGCCAAAAAAAAATAATTTTCGTACCTTTTCCTCTGAAAAACAACCACATACAATATGAAGAAATATTATAAGCGAAAGATAGACGAAGAATTAAAGTGCTGGGCATCATCCAACGATTGCAAGCCGTTGCTCCTCAGAGGGGCTAGACAGGTTGGCAAAAACCTCGGCTGTAAAGCATACACCTCCTCACCAAACAGAAAAACCACGAACCAGTAAAACAAGGGCTGACACCTCGCACGAAGTGTCAGCCCTTGTTTATTATCTGATATTGAGAAGAAAACTAGCTACCAATAAGATTTCTGCTTTAAGATGTTTTCCCTTATAAAATCGGCCACTGATGTGGAACGGACGTCTATTTTTCCTTTCCTTTTCAGCAAGACGATTTCCGTATCCGCACCATCCTTTCCATATTCGCTGACAACGATATAAAAGTGAAGAATCAAGGGTGTGAGGATAGTCTGCGAGCAACCAAGGATTCTTCGGCAACGTGTGCACAAGCCAAAAGCACCGCAACGCATGGTCAAGACGATGGTCGTGACGATGGTCGTGGTCTGTTTTCAAGTTTTTCCTGCTTTCATTTTGCTGAGCGGTCGTGTTTTGCTAACTTTGCCCATCAAATTCAAAGAAGAGCCTTGCGCAGAGGGAAGAACAGGGCCATTTGGCAGCCTTTCCTCGTGAGTGTGCAATCCCTTCCGCAACGTTTCGCGCGCGTACGTATATATATGGTATCAATGGCGCGATATGGGGCATTATCAGTACGGACTTCTCGGGCTCCTTCTTTGCTTCATTCACCTAATCAGCAAAACAGATAAGTCAACCTATGAAGTTTGCAGAGCACAGCGGTTTGAACCTTTTCGCCACCAATGAAGAGGTGCTCAAGATGTGGGACGAGCAGGACTTGTTCCACCGCAGTATGACAGAACGCGAGGGCTGTCCCTCGTTCGTATTCTTTGAAGGTCCTCCTTCGGCCAACGGACACCCTGGCATTCACCACGTGATGGCGCGTACCATCAAGGACGTATTCTGCCGTTACAAGACGATGCAAGGATTCCAAGTGAATCGCAAGGCAGGATGGGACACCCACGGACTGCCCGTTGAGTTGGGCGTTGAAAAGGAACTGGGCATCACAAAGGAAGACATCGGCCGCAGCATTAGCATTGAAGAATACAATGCACGCTGCCGCCGCAACGTGATGATGTACACCCAAGAATGGACCGACCTGAGCCACCTTATGGGTTACTGGGTGGATATGGAGCACCCCTATATCACCTACGACAACAAGTATATCGAAACACTGTGGTGGTTGCTCAAACAACTGTACCAGAAAAACCTGCTCTACAAGGGCTATACCATTCAGCCCTATTCGCCTGCCGCAGGTACGGGTCTGAGTTCGCACGAGTTGAACCAGCCTGGCTGCTATCGCGATGTGAAGGACACGACGGTGACGGCACAGTTCCGCGTGGTCGATACGACAGGCTCTCAGTTTGCCGCTCCCGTGGCCGACCTGCCCACGTATGTGCTGGCTTGGACGACCACTCCCTGGACGCTTCCCTCGAACACCGCCCTCTGCGTGGGTCCGAAGATTGACTACGTTTGCGTGAAGGGACAGAACCCCTACACCGCCGAGGAGGCGCTGTATATCGTGGCCGAGAGTCGTCTGTCGGCTTACTTCACAGCCGAAGAAGGTCAGCAACTCGAAATCCTTTGGCGCGGCAAGGGTGCGGACCTCGTGGGTCTGCGCTATGCCCAGTTGATGCCTTGGGTGAAGCCTTGCGAATTGGTGGACGGCAATGTGGTAGAAAAGTCTGCCGAAGCCTTCCGCGTAATTCCCGGTGACTACGTAACGACGGAGGATGGTACGGGTATTGTACACATTGCGCCTACTTTCGGTGCCGATGACGCCAAGGTGGCCAAGGATGCAGGCATTCCCAGCCTCTTCATCATTGACAAAGCTGGCGACACGCGTCCGATGGTAGACTTCACGGGCAAATATTTCCTGCCCGAGGATATGAATCCCGATTTCTACGAGACGTGTGTTGTCAAGGATGCCTATGCCCGTCACCAGGGACAGTTTGTGAAGAACGCCTACGACCCCAAATACAATGTGAGCGGCAAGTACGATGAAAAGGCCGCCAGCAAGGATATGGACCTCAACGTTATTCTCTGCATTGAGATGAAAGAAGAGGGTACGGCCTTCCGCATCGAAAAGCACGTGCACAACTATCCTCACTGCTGGCGCACGGACAAACCTGTGCTCTACTATCCGCTCGACTCTTGGTTTATCCGCTCAACTGCGGCCAAGGAGCGCATGATGGAACTCAACAAGACCATCCTCTGGAAACCCGAAAGCACGGGCACAGGACGCTTTGGCAAGTGGCTCGAAAACCTCAACGATTGGAACCTCTCGCGCTCTCGCTATTGGGGCACGCCCTTGCCCATTTGGCGCAACCGCGACACCCGCGAGGAAATCTGCATCGGCAGCGTGGAGGAACTCTACAACGAAATCGAAAAGGCTGTGGCCGCTGGCGTGATGCCCAACAACCCGCTCAAGGAGAAGGGGTTCGTGGTGGGCGAAATGAGCCAGGAGAACTACGACCGCATTGACCTCCATCGTCCCTACGTGGATAATATCAAATTGGTGGGCCCGAGCGGTGCTGTGCTCACACGCGAACTGGACCTCATTGATGTTTGGTTTGACTCGGGAGCTATGCCCTACGCCCAGATTCATTATCCGTTTGAAAACAAAGAACTGCTGGACAACCGCACGGTCTATCCTGCCGACTTCATTGCCGAGGGTGTGGACCAGACACGCGGATGGTTCTTCACGCTCCATGCCATCGCCACGATGGTGATGGACAGCGTGGCTTTCAAGGCCGTAATCTCCAATGGCCTTGTGCTCGACAAGAATGGCAACAAGATGTCCAAGCGTCTGGGCAACGCCGTTGACCCCTTCGGTGCTATCAAGAAGTACGGCAGCGACCCCCTGCGCTGGTATATGATTACAAACTCCTCGCCCTGGGACAACCTGAAGTTCGACGAAGAGGGCGTGAAGGAAGTTGCCCGCACGTTCTTCGGCAAACTTTACCAGACGTACTCCTTCTTTGCAATGTATGCCAACGTGGACGATTTCAATCCCGATACACCGCAGGTGCCCATCAGCGAACGTCCCGAAATTGATCGCTGGATTCTCAGCGAACTCAACACTCTGACGCGCGAAGTCAGCGCGGCCTTTGAAGAATACGAGCCCACCCGTGCCGGACGCATGATTAGCACCTTCGTCCTCGACAACCTCAGCAACTGGTACGTACGCCTCAACCGCAAACGTTTCTGGGCGGGCAAGATGGATGCCGACAAGCTGAGCGCATACCAGACACTCTATTCCTGTCTGACAACAGTGGCGCGCTTGATGGCTCCTATCGCTCCCTTCTATGCCGACCAACTCTATGCCGACCTCGTGCCCAACGGCGGCAGCGTACATCTGGCCGCTTTCCCCAAGGCCGACGAAGCCCTTATTGACAGCGAGCTGGAATATCGTATGGGCACGGCCCAGCGCATTACGTCTATGGTACTCTCCCTGCGCAAGAAGGAGCGCGTCATCGTTCGCCAGCCCCTTGCAAAAATCTCCATCCCCGCCACCGATGCGCGTCTGCGTGAAGGTGTGGAAGCTATGAAGCAGCTTATCCTCGACGAAGTGAACGTGAAGGAGTTGCACTTCGTGGATGGTGCTATGCTGGAGAAGACGGTGAAGTGCAATTTCCGCGTGATGGGCAAGAAATTTGGCAAGATGATGAAGGCTGTAGCCGCCGCTGTGGCTGCGATGAGCCAGGAACAGATTGCTGCGCTCGAAACGAACGGCACCATCACCCTCGATGTGGAGGGCACGCCCGCCGTCATCGAACGCAACGACGTGGAAATCGTCAGCCAAGACATCCCTGGTTGGACCGTTGCCAACGATGGCGCGCTCACCGTGGCCCTCGACCTCGAAATCACTGAGGAACTCCGCCGCGAAGGTTGGGCTCGCGAAATCGTGAAGCGCATCCAGAACCTCCGCAAGGAGAGCGGACTGGAGATAACCGACCGCATCCGCATTGAAATGACCCACGAGGAGGCTATCGAAGGAGCAGTAGCCGACTTCCAGGACTACATCTGCGGCCAGGTGCTCGCCGATAGTTTTACCTTCGTCACGACAGTTGCGGGAGAGAATCCCCAGGCCCTCGAACTCGACGGTCATAACGTGCAGTTCACCATTCAGAAACAATAAAACCTTAGCCTTTCTCCGTATCACCAAGATGCGGAGAAAGGCTCTTTTCATATTGAACCTAAAAAACAAACCTAATATGTCAGAGAAAACACACTACACAGACGAGGAGCTGGAAGAGTTCAAGGCCATTATCCTCGAAAAGATGGCGCTTGCCAAGCGCGAGTATGACCAAATCATGGACGAGCTGACACATCGCTCGGGCAACGGCATTGACGACACAATGCCCACCTACAAAGTGCTGGAGGAAGGCTCTTCCACCCAGACCAAGGAGGAACTGACCAACATGGCTGCCCGACAGCAGAAGTTCATCCAAGGACTGCAAGCCGCTCTTATGCGCATCGAAAACAAGACTTACGGTATCTGCCGCGTCACGGGCAAACTCATTCCCAAAGAGCGTCTGCGCGCAGTGCCCCATGCCACCCTGACCATCGAGGCCAAGATGGCACAGAAGTAATCACTCCCAAATGGGCGATAAGGCTATGCTCTTCCCTTGCAATAGGAAGAGCCGGGCCTTATCGCCCATCTTTTTTATCCCAGAATCATCGTGAAGAAACGTTCCCTCATCGCCCTCGCCATTTTTATGGCCGTCATCATCATCGACCAAATTATCAAGATTGTGGTCAAGACAAATATGTCGCTCCACGAACAGATTGACGTCACCTCGTGGTGCAAAATCCTTTTCGTTGAGAATCGCGGCATGGCATTCGGCATGTCCTTCATCGGGACCAGCATCCTCAGCGCCTTCCGCATTGTGGCCGTTGTCGCCTTTGTGTATCTGCTCGCGGTACTCTGCCGCCGCAAATACCCCATCGGCCTCGTGGCCTGCGTCTCCCTCGTCGTGGCTGGTGCATTGGGCAACATCATCGACAACTGTTTCTACGGCCTTTGCTTCAGCGAGAGCCTGCCCTACAACCTGCCAGCCGAGTTCGTTGGCTGGGGAAATGGTTATAGCAGTTTTATGAGCGGCAAGGTGGTGGATATGTTCTACTTCCCCTTCTTCACCTGGCCCGACTGGATGCCCTTGGTGGGCGGCGACGTTTTCTTCGGTGCCGTATTCAACTTTGCCGATGCCGCCATCTCGTGCGGCGCAGTGGCCATCCTGCTCTTCTACAACAAATACCTGACGGGCAAGGACAAGAAGGCCAGCACGGACGAAGCTACCGCGCCCACAAACGCCAAAGCCAATATCCCTGCGGACGACAATAAATAAACCAATCCATGAAAATTCGCTTCACCACCGCAATCTCCCTATTGCTCCTCCTGCTGACACTGGCGGGTTGCAAGGCCAAGACGCCCGAAGGCATTCCCTCCGAGCGTCAGATGGAGAACATCCTCTACGACTACCAACTGGCACAGGCGCTGGCAGGAGCTCGCAGCGACAGCGTGGCCTACTACGAGCGTTACTACGTGGGCCTTGTACTCGAGAAATACGGAATGACGGCCCAACAATTCGACGAGGCGGTGGCCTATTATAGCGGTCATGCCGAGGTATTGGGCAAGATATACAACCGCATCAACGAGCGACTGGCCGAAGCCAGCCCTGGCGGTGGACAAACCGAGAACGCCTACGCCAAGATGCTCAATGCCTCGGGCGATACGCTCAACCTCTGGCACGAGCGCGACACCTACGTGCTCTCCGCCACAGGAGAAAACCGCATGGAGTTCAGCATCCCCGTGGACACAGCCGTACAGGCTGGCGACCGCCTTCTCTTTGAGTTCACCCCGCGCTGGCTCTACCGCGAGGGACAGAAGGAAGCCATCATCTGCCTGGCCCTCCACTACAAGGGCGACTCCGTGGCCGTCGTGACTAATCAGATTTACTCCAGCGCGCGACAGGGCGTGACGCTCCACGTAGATAACAAGCCCTTGGAGCGCATCACAGGCTTCGTCTATCAGCAAGCCACATGGTCCTCCTCGCCCAAACTGCTCATCATCACCGCGCCCATCCTGGCCCGTTTCCGCACCCAGCGAAGCAAGCCCACTGCCCTGCCGACCGACTCCACAGCCACCGATTCCACAGCCACAAGCGACAGCCTCGGCCACAAGCTTATCCAGCGCACCGCCAGTCAGCGCATCCGCGACAGCCTCCTCCAGCAAGAGAAGCAGCGCCGCCCACATTTCAAGTAGTTCCTCCCCACGCCACTTATTGCCCATGAAAACGCGCCGCATCGCCGTCAGCCGCCTGCACCTGCCCGATGGCACGCTGCTGAACAATCAAGTGATAGAGCTATCCGATGGCATTCCCCAGCGTCACTACCCCCTCGTCCACGAATTGCCCGCCACCGAATGGCTAGGTGGCGACTACGTATGGCCATCACCACTTGGGCCTCAGCGCAGCGAGAGCGAGTAGCACCTTCCCCAACGAATAATACCTATCTTCAACTGTTTTATCATCAAACAGCAATCCACTAACTAAAAAAGCGGCATCCATGTCAGTAGTGAAACGACATGGATGCCCTTCTTCATTTTCTGGAGGAATTGGTTGATTGGGCGGTTGATGAGTTTCCTGGGTGGTCCCAGCTTTCCTCTATACGTTTTTTATCCCCGAAAAAACTCTACACACCCTTCACACCTACTCTCAAACAGTTAAGCATCAAATGGATACGCGTGAAGAGTTTATCTCCAAAACCCTACACACAACCCTTCACAAACCCTACACACTCTGTTTCGCCAAATTGGTTGATATTACGGGATCGCTCTGGGTAGGGATATGAACAAGGTTGAGAATAATTGGACATCCAAGCAGCATAGAAGCTCCACCCTCCATTGAAACTAATTTATAGAACTCACCTTAATACTTACAATCTATTTTTTAGGTTGGAGCGGCAAAAAACGAGGCAACGCTTGTTCAAGCCGAACATAATCCCTACTTTTGCTTTGGGCAAGTTTGCACACTACCTCAAAGCCTATTAAGAGGAGGTACCTCGCAAGAGGGACGAGACCTCGTTATTTATTGTGAGAAAGTTCACTCATTATTGTGCCAAGAGCACCTTAGAATAGTAGGTTTGTTGCAAACTTGAATTTTTTCGTATAGTGAAGATACATCACCAGTATTTCACATTCCACCTTCAATCATTTGTGTTATCTAGATTCAACCCCTGAATTATGAAAGCGAAACATTCCCCTGAATCCTTTATGCGCGAGGCTATAAAATTGTCGGCCGAGAGTGTGCAGTCGGGCGGTGGGCCTTTTGGGGCTGTGATTGTGCGCAATGGCGAAATCATTGCGCGCGGCGAAAACCGCGTGACCGTATGCAATGACCCTACGGCCCATGCCGAAGTGTCGGCCATCCGCGAGGCAGCTGCGCGAATGGGCACCTACGACCTGAGCGGCTGCGAGATATATTCCTCCTGCGAGCCCTGTCCGATGTGCTTGGGCGCAATTTATTGGGCACGGCTGGATAGGTTGTACTATGCAGGCACTCGCGCTGATGCTGCCAATGTGGGCTTTGACGATGCGCATATTTATGAGGAACTTCCCCTTGACCCTTCCCAGCGCGAACTGCCCACGCAGACGCTGCTGCGCGAGGAGGCCCAGCGGGTTTTTGAGGCTTGGGCTGGCAAGTTGGACAAGAAGGAGTATTGATGAAGCCTGGGGCTGCTAGATTCATCGCAGCCTGCGGCTGATTAGTTTCATCACAGCCTGGGGCTGCTTAGTTTCATCGCAGCCTGCGGCTGCTAGTTTCAAGAGTTTCAACGGGAATTTAGTTCCCTAGTTTCATCGCAGCCTGCGGCTGCTAGCTCGATAGTCTTGGAGTAACGTGAAAGTACCGCACCTTGCTTGCAAGGTGTGAGTAAGGTGTTTGTTCTCATTGTATATACCATATATAATAGGTATAGTCCCAAGGTTGACACATACCATTCAATGAGAACGAACACCTTACTCACACCTTGCTAGCAAGGTGCGGTACTTTCACGTTACTCTTGCACTAGCCAGCCTTGTGCCGCGCCAGTTGCCAAGAGTTGTAGATATTGTGCCAGAGGCTGTAGAAACCTCCTGCTACCGAGGTGACGGGGTCGAGGAAGGTGTAGGCCATCCAGATGGCAAAGGCCGTGTTCTTCTGCCCTAGGCTTTGGCCGCCTGAGATGGGGCGACCTGCCCTTGCTCCTATGCAACGGCCTGCCCAAAACTGGAGGATACAACTGAGGGCGGTGGCGGCGGCCATGCCGATGAGGAGGAAGGTGGACACGTGGTTGTGGTAGAGGCTACGGGCCGTCATCGTCAGACACATACTCAGGGAAATGGCCCAGAGATAGAAGGCAAAGTCGGGGATGCTCGTCACCAGCCGATGCAGACGCGGCAGGTAGCTGCGCGTGAGAGCGGCGGCAAAGAGCGGACAGATGAGCATGGGGAAGATATGCAGGATGAGTTGCACAAAAGTCGTGCAAAAGGTTTGGCCGGGATGCGGATGGAGAATGGGGACAACGGCGGGTATGAGCAAGGCAACGACGATATTGATAAGAATGGTGTAGGCCGTGACATCGAGTGTGTCGCCACCGAGTTTGCCCGTGACAACTACGGCTGCGGTGGCCGTGGGGCAAATCATACAAATCATAAACGACTCAATGACGATGGCCCAATCGCCTTGAACGTGATAGGCCACGAATGCCGAAACGAGAAAGCACACACACTGGATGAGCAAGGGCAAAATGAAGTGGCGGCGCAGACGAAGGCAGGACAACTGCACCTTGCAGAAGGAGGAGTAGAGCATCAGGAAGATGAGCCACGGCTGTGTGGTGGTGATGACGGCGCGCAGTTCTGCGCCATAGGGATGGAGCAACTCGCACTGACGATAGAATACGTAGAGCAATACGCCTATCGTCATGGAAATGGGGAGCATCCAAGTTTTCAGAAAACGTTTCATCGTGGATTTTCTAACCAGCCTGTAAATGGATCGTAGGTAATAGAATGCTTGTGATAGAATCCGTGGAAAGGGACCTACCTATAAAAAAGGTTTCAGCAGCAAGGAGGTGGATAAACTCCTCTGCTACTGAAACGCAGAATACACGTTAATGATTGCTTAGCTTTTCTCTATTAGGGCAACGGCAAAGGCCGATATGCCTTCCTGCCGGCCCGTGAAGCCCAGACGCTCGGTGGTCGTGGCTTTGATGCTGACGGCATCGGGCTCTATGTCCATGAGCGGCGCGAGGGTGGCCTGCATCGTATGGATATGGGGATTGAGTTTGGGCTGCTCGGCGCAGATGGTGGCATCGGTATTGACGATGTGCCAGCCCTTGTCGGCCAGCAAATCTACGGTGCGGCGGAGCAGTATCTTGCTGTCTATGCCGCGAAATTCTTCGCCCGTATCAGGGAAGTGAAAACCAATATCGCGCATTCCAGCAGCTCCCAAGAGCGCATCGCACATGGCGTGAATCAGCACGTCGGCATCGCTGTGGCCCAACAGGCCGTGGGTGTGGGGAATGCAGATGCCGCCGAGCCAAAGGGGGCGGTCGGCAACCAACTGATGTACGTCAAATCCAAATCCTATTCGTATCATAGTGTGCTCGTTGCTTGAGGTGGAAAGAAGAAGCGGGAAACTATCTGCGCTTGCGACCTATCATATCGCGGATACCATCGAAGTCGAAGGTGAGCGATACGCGGAAGGTTTGGTCGAGCGGGTTGCTGGGCGTGGTGGCAATCACGTAGCCCGCGTCAATGGCCATCACGTTGAGACGGAAGCCTGCGCCGACCGTGGCGTACTTACGATTTCCCTGATATTTGCTCTCGTGGTGGTAACCGCCGCGGAGGGAGAACTTGTCGTTGTAGGTGTATTCCATACCCACGCTCCATTGAATCTCCTCCATCTCGCCCTTGAAACCGCGCTCGGAGTCACTAAAACTCTTGAACATACCCGAAATGGGCGACATATCATAGTACTTTTCGCGCAGACGCTCCTCGTATTCCTCGTTGGATTCTTCGGGACCTTGGAGGGGTTTGGAGGGAACGAGGAGTTTGTTGGCATCGGCTGAGAAGGAGATACGGTTGTACTCGTTGAGCGGAATCATATAGCTGAGACCGAGGCGCAGGTTCGTAGGAATAAAATAGGAATAGTCCTCGCCGTAATTGATTTTGCTACCGATATTGCTGATGTTCAGACCAAATCCCAACTGGCATTCACGGTTGCCCATCATGACATAGTTATTATAGTAGCAGGCAATGTCGGCGGCAAAGGCGTTTCCCGCCTTGGTATTGTCGTCGTAGTGTCCGCTGATGTCGGAATAGATATAGCGCAGACCAACAGCGGCCGAGAATCTCTCGGAAAGCATACGCGAGTAGGCCACATCGACAGCCATTTCGTAGGGCTTGACGGTCAGGCCCTCGGTTTCGGTCGTCACATCGCCCATCGTAAAGTAACGGAGCGAGGCTGACAGCGCCTGGTATTCGCCAAGGCGGATATAGCCCGTCATGTCCATGAGAGCGATTCCGTCGGTGAGCTGGCGCAACCACGGCGTATAGTTAATGGAAAGTCCCGCACGACTGATGGTGAAAGGATATTTGGCAGGGTTCCAATATTGCGAATGCACGTCGGGGTCGGTGGCCGCACCGACATCACCCATACCGCCAGCGCGGGCATCGGGAGCAATGGACAGCGGCGTGACGGCAGTCATCACAGGATTGAGCTGGTCGCGAATATCATCGTCATCGGCATGGGCAGCAGGCGCGGCGAGAAGGGCCAGCAAGAGGCAGGTATATTTGAATCGCTTGTTCATCATGGGAATGAATAGATATGTTTTTGGGTTGGGACGGAGCGGTCAAACGAAGACGCACAAAGCACTCCGACAAAAGTATTAACGGAATTGGGCTAGGAATATTGTATTTTTTGAAAGGTTATTGAGCAATACAAGGATAGATTATGGTCTCCTTGAAAGTTTTTGGAAGATGCTCGGTAGGCGCTTGGAAGAATCTTAATGCCTTAGAGAATCACGAGTTTCTGCGCCTTTGACTCCTTGGTCTTGCCATCGGCCGTGCGGATTAGGGCGCGGTAGAGGTAGAGACCTGCTGGCAAGCGGCGGCCCGAGCTATCGGTAAGCGCCCAAAGGGTGGTGGCACCTGCGCTACCAGGAGCTACCGCGAAGGACTGGCTCTGCCAAACCTTGCCGCCCGAGATATTGTAGGCCTCGAAGGTGATGGTGCCGCCTGCTTCGCGTTTTTCGCTGGAGAGATTGCAGATGAGGAACGTGGACTGGCGAGCAGGATTTTCGGTGGCCGAGAGGCTGAAATGTTCGTTGCCAGCGGCGGAGATAGTGAAGGCGATGGATTGTGTAGTTGTATTGCCATTGACATCCCATACGCGGAGCATAGCTTGGTGTGTACCCGAGGTTATCTCCTGCAAGGGATAGGTGAGCAAGCCACTGTTGTAGCTGCCGAGGTTGAAGGCGAAGTAGCTATTCATAGAGTGCGGATTGTTCAAATCGTTGTCAATAACCAATTCGATGCCTGCCGCTGGATTCGTGCTGCCCACGGCAATACCGAAATCGTCTGTGATGTCGGCATACAACGTAGGACTGGGGCCAACAATGCCACCGCTGACAAAGGCTGTGCTGTTGAGATACATATCCACCTGTGGGGCCAAGGTGTCGGGCTCGCTCAAGGGGGCCGTACCGTTCAGGCAGAAGGATTCGTTGTAGCCGTGGCATTCGATGCTTCCGTCCTGGTTGGTGGCATAGAGCGTGATACGCCCGACGGCATCGCTGTAACTAATGGTGCGCGGGATGCGAACCTGGAAGTCAAACTTGCCATTGCGGATGGAGTCGCTGCCTTCGTAGATAATATTCGGGCGGTCGGGATATTGGATGGGCTCGTCAGCTTTGTCGTAGTTGTGGCAGATGATGGTTTCCTCGCGGTCGGCAATGGTGGCTGTCACCAGTCCCTGGAAATTGGTGAGAGGCTGTCCATTCTGATTCTCCACGTGGCCGCTGAAACGGGCGATGGAGGCGGCCTGCAACCTTTCGGGCACGGCCATTTCCTTCACACTCTTCCCGTTGATACTGTCGACCACGATTGTTTGTGTGGGATAAGCTAGCGTGAGGGCGGGGTCGCCCAGGAGCACATACTTGAGTTTATTCATAGAGCGGTCCTTCGCGCTGGTTGTCTTGTCGCTATAGAGCAGTTCCACTTTGGTGCGGCGGAGCGCTTCGCCCATGGTTATCTTTTGGCCAGCGTTGTCTGTGGCAAAGAGGTGCTTGGTCAGCATAAGGTTCAACTCCTTATTATAATTGGAATAGACGGAGCGCGCCGCGCATATCATGGAGATAGCACCGCCAGTGGGGTTGAGGACGGCCACGCGTCCGATGTCGTTCATCAGATGGTCGTAGGGAGCCACCTCACACGAGGCCATAATCCATAAGGGCAAGCGGCCTTCGGAGGAAATGTTAAAATCTTCGGCAGTCAAGACTTTGGCATAAGAGATTTGCATCGGACTGCCATGGCCCGAGTAGTCGAAAATCAATCCGCCCTGCTGCATCAGTTCGCGCAGGCGGCTCATTGCCAGCGGGAACTGGAAGATGGTGCCTGTTGACACTCGGGGATAGGAATCCCAGAAGATGCGCTTGACGATGCTGCGGTTGTTGGTGCTGTTCTCCAGCTGGGTGGCAACGGGCATGGCATCGTTCATGTGGAGGTTTTTGTTGCCGTAGTCGGCCAGGACGTAAATCTTGTTTTTCCAGCTGCCCGTTGATTCGTTCTTGTCGTAGTGGATGGCTTTGTCCACAAGGACGCGGGCCTCTTCGGGCGTATCGCAGAGGAATCGGCCAATACCTAGATCCAGTTTGTTGAGCGCATAGCTGGTACCCTCGGTATCATCGAGCCATCCGTAGTAGTCGTCGGTCACGTAACTGGCCAGTTCGCCCAATGGGAACGACCCTTCTACCTTGCCCAGCGACGATTCGTTCACCTGGAAGGAGAGGAGCAGGTTTCTAGCATCCATGTTGCGGGCCTCGCCCGTTATCAGACGATTGTCCCAGTAGGAGTTGCCGAAAAGGAGTAAGTATTTGGGCAGGTCGGCTGCGGTTTCGGCGCGGTCGTAGAGCATCTTCATATAGCGGCGATAGGCCGATGCATCGGGTGTGCCTGAAGAGAACTCATTGTACAACTGCTCGGCATCAACGATTCGCACCTTCAGTCCATCGTGTGTGCGATGGTAGGAAGCCAATCGCTCGGCCTCCTCTGCCAACTTGCGGCTGGCGGGGATGATGATGACCATATCGGCGATTGAGTCGGCGTGGAGGTCTTGGTTGGCTACGCTGCCCACAGTCTCGGGCGTAGGATAACGCTCGGAGCTATTGAAGATGGCGTAGCGGCGCGTGCCATCGGGGATGGTGGCAAGGAGGAATCCATCGTTGCCAAGCGTAGTCTGCACGAGCGCTGCTGGCTGGGCGCGATTCTGCAGGGCCAGGAGGCGCGTCTCTGCCGTTGCCTCAGCAATCTGCAAGGTAACTACGCCGTTGCTATTGGGCGTAAAGGAGAAGGGCGCATCGGTGGCATACAGTTGGCGGTCGTAGCGAATGCGCAGATAGTTGAGACGAGCGGAGTTGCCAGTCGTCGTGGTGATTTTGATGGTATTCTCGGCTTGCAGTGGAATGGTGGTATTCCACTTCTTGCGGGCCTCGTAGCCGGATTGGGCTTCGCCATAGCGATTCACCGACATTGTGCCAATCTGCGTACCTGCCATTTGGAGTTCAACGGCTGTGATGGCCGTTTTGCTGGCTGCCGACATGGCGGCATAGACAATGGCCTCGTTGGACGCGGGATGGGGAGTCTTCACCTTGAAACTGCGCGTATTGCCATAGGCAAAGTCGTAGGAATCGTACAGCTCGCGACCGCCGCGATACCAGAACTCGGCATCGTTGTCGAGAACGGACAGGTAGTTGACACTGCTCAGCAGAGGCGTGTCGGCCTCTTGCGCTGCCTGAATAGTGGCAAGCGTGAGCGGATTCTCGCCTTCTGTCAGGAAATAGTAGGAATACAGGGAATAGGGATTCTGCGCGTGCGTCCCGAGTGCGGGGTCGGTGCGCAGCGTGCCCTCGGCGAAGAATACGATGGTGCCGTCCTCACGGCGAATCAAGGGTATTTCACACAGGTCGTCGGGCGTGCCGTTGGCCGTGGTGAAGTCCCATGCTTCCTCGATGATACGTCCGCCGTAGCCGTACAGCTTGACCTTCTCGGGTTGGCTGAATCCCAATTTGCTCAACTGCGAGGGTGTAAACTGATAGAAGCCTTCGTCCTTGACGCGAATCTTGGTCCACTTGCCTTCGGCCAGGACGGAATGGGCCTTCCAGCGTTCGGGCATTGCGCCCGTAGGTCCTGACAGACGGTGCGGCTGTTGGTTTGTGGCCATTTCGTAGCAGACCTTACCCGCGACGAGACGGCAAAGTTTGCCCTCCTTATATATAATAGGAGTAAAAGTAAGTTCGAGCAACCCCTCGCGTCGGCTCATTCCGAGCGTTTGCTCTATGCGCAGCGCGGAATCTACGGTCAGTTGCCAGCGTTGCAGGTCGTTCTGCTCCTGTCGGCTCAAGGGGACATACTCGGGGTATTCTATCCAAACGCGCCACACGGCAGCAGGCGAAACCTCCCCCACGTTGTATTGCAACTGCACATAGGGCAAGCCTTCGCTTGTGAGCGGATAATCTTGCGGGGAAAAGGTGTAAAACTCCCCAGGGTGTGTCTGCGCAAGGCTATCCTGCACCATTTGCCGAGCGGGCAGAACGCGGCTGTCCATCGGCTGTGCCTGGGCAAGCAGGGGTGAGCCGAGAAGCGCGGAGAGGAATATGGCAAATACTGATTTCATGCAAAGTAGGTTTTAGGAAGGTTCTAAAGGTGAGTTATCGAAGAGGCCAACTACAGGTTGTCCTCAACGAACAAAACATCTGATGCGCCGACAAGCCTTGTACAACAGGGCCTAATCCATTTGGAATCAGGATATTCCCGTTGCAAAATCCGAGAGTCCCACTGTTTCATGCGTTTGAAACAGTTGTTTCATGCGCTTGAAACAGTTGTTTCATACGTTTGAAACAGTTGTTTCATGCGTTTGAAACAGTGACTTTCTCCCTCGCGGAAACAGAACAAACGGATGTTGAGATGGGAAACCGGGGCAAAAATTTGCCGCTTGCATTGATTCAGAAGATTCTTACTTCAACTTGACGCGCAAAATCTCCTCGTTGTCCAAATGCAGCCTGAGCAATTCATCGGGTCCTATCGTCAGGCCGCTTTCTACGGGCTGGAAGATGAGGTAATCGCCTTGGCGCAACGTGTTCCATTTGCTTTCGCGCTGAATCATGGCATCTACGACATCGCGTAGGGCTGGCACATCTATTTCTAGTGGGTTGCTGTTTGCAAACTGCAGGCAAAGGTGATGCGGAAGCGTGGCCGCCTGCTCGTCCATAGCCATCCATTTGCCCACACGCAAGGCCCCATCGAAAGCAAAGGCATCGGCCCAGGGGAATCCCGCACTTCGCAACTCGTCCAACCGCTCCTTGCAGACGAAGAGCACGCCCGCGCTCCACTGCGTATAGTATCTGTGGGCAAATTGCCGGGCTATGTGTTTACCCAAACGCATAATGGGGACTATCACCACGGGAGTGGCCACGATTGTGCCCAAGTCGTCGGGCACAAAGAAGGGTTGGCCTTCGCGTCCCACAGCTGTTTCGGGCAGCGTGAACGAGGGGCCGCCTGGCAAGTAATGGCAAATTATCTTCATGGCTGGGAGAGGGGGAATAAATTGATTTGCTTCTCAAAAAAGACTATGCGGCTAGAACGTATAGTCAAGGCCTAAAGACAGGAGTTCGTAGAACTGGAAGTAGGAATGTCCTTCCTTGCGGGTTGCGCCATCGTCAAAGCGAGGATAGAGGAAGAGTTTGGTCTTGAGGAATCTGTTGATGGTGAGATTGAAGGTGTTTTCCCATTCAATCTTCGTATTGTCGTAGTTCGTATAATAATAAATACGGCCACTCCACGAGACGTTCTTGAACATGTTCCAGTTGTACGTCACCGTGATATTGCTACCGATGTCAAACTTGCTGTGCTTGCCTTCCCCCCATCCGCGCGATGCTGCCAGGTCCTTGCGGTCCACGTACGTCAGGTGACCGGCGAGTGGAGACAGCGAGGCGTTGAGGTTGAACTTCTTCGTATTCAACTTATAGTCCATACCGATGGTGAGCAGGCTCTCAAAGGGCGACATAAAGTCGGAATAGACTTTGGGGTCGTTTTTCCTGTAGCTGGGATAGAATTGCGTCCACGACTGGAGCGTCAAGGCGTAGTACCAATGCTTTGTGGCTTGATGGCCAATCTTATTGGTCATACGAATGAGGTCGGCATTGGTGCGGAGCTTGTGCTGGTCGTCACCCTTGGAAGTCTGGAAGCCAAGTTTCATCTCCAGCTTGTTGGTGAAGATGAATTTCTTCTTATTGTCGAAGTTTGCGTCAATGATTACCTGTGCCAAGAAGGAGTTGTTGCTCTCGCCACCCTGGTACCAGTTATCCGACACGTAGTTTTGCGTCAACTGCAAAGAGGGGTTGGCCTTGAAGGTCCAGAAGTTGGGCTTTCTAACAGCAATATCCCAATCATCGTCCTCGCCGGGAATGGCGGCAGTAGGGTCGGGCTGGTTTACTCTCTCCGTGAAATTCACTTTGGGCTTCACCTCCGTGGCCTCGTTCTCAGGCGCGGCGGCTATTGCGAGGGGCACATCCTTTGCTTCATAACGAATTAGCCAAGGTGCTTCAACGTAGGTATTCATCAGCACTTGATCTATCATATTGAGGCGCTCCTCCGTTTCTTTCGTCAGAGGGGATGAAGTGGGCATCTTCCTGTTTTGCGGTTTCGATGGCGGATTGATTTGGCGCGCAGCCACATCGTCGTACATGGTTGGCGGCAGGAAGAGGTAGAAATAGTAGGGGTTGCTGAGCGTGTCCTCCTTTTCGTAACGCCAGGTCTGATACCGAGTCTTCAATTGGTTGAGCGAATCAAGATACTGATTATAGACATCAACCTGGGGTACTGCAACTCTGCGCACAACCTTTCGGTGCTGACGCCTCTTGCTGGAATGGGACTGTGCAAAAATAGGGCTGGCAAAGAACAAAAATAGCCCTATTGTCCAGCCTATATAGAGAAAGAATTTGCGTAAGAATATGATTTTCATGGTGCGAAGATAGGCAAAATCCCAAGAATATCTATATAAATAGGGCAGATTTTTAGTTTCCAAGCATGTTTCCCACTATTGATTTTACGAAGTTTTGAAAAAATTAGTACTTTTGCCGCTAGTCATGAAATAATGAACCAATTATAGGTAGGTTCTATCCCCCAGCTGGTGAGGCTGTCCGACTATCGTCACGTTGGTTTGGCCTAGTCCTTCAACGGCGTGGTCAGCCCAGTTCCTTTTGAGGACAGCCCAAACGCACAGAGCGCACAGGCAGAGGCTCCCCATCTCAACCAGCCCTCCCCTATCCCATCCCGCTGAAGGATAAAACCAACCCACAACTGCTAACACCATGCAATTCAAGATTCTAAGCAAGGAGCAATTCTCTGAAAAAGTATTTCAGTTTGTTGTGGATGCTCCACTCATTGCACGCTCACGGCGTGCTGGTCATTTCGTTATTATCCGTGTGAACGAAGGTGGCGAACGTATCCCCCTCACCATCTCGGACGCCGACCCTGCAAAGGGCACCATCACCTTGGTTGTGCAAGAGGTGGGCGTTTCCTCGGCAAAACTCTGTGCACTCAAGGAAGGCGACTACATTGCCGATGTGGTGGGTCCCTTGGGAAAGGCCACACACATCGAAAACTTCGGCACCGTTGTTTGTGCCGGCGGTGGTGTGGGCGTTGCACCCCTCTTGCCGATTGTGCGTGCGCTCAAGGCTGCTGGCAACCGCGTCGTGACGGTGCTGGCAGGCCGCACCAAGGAACTGATTATCCTGGAGCGTGAAATGCGTGCCTCGTCCGACGAGGTGATTATTATGACAGATGATGGGTCGTACGGCCAGAAGGGTCTGGTCACGCAAGGTGTCGAGGCGGTGATTCAGCGCGAGCAGGTGAACAAGTGCTTTGCCATCGGCCCCGCCATTATGATGAAGTTTGTTTGTCTGCTGACCCAGAAATACAACATTTCCACAGACGTTTCGCTCAATACGATTATGGTGGACGGCACGGGTATGTGCGGCGCCTGCCGCATCACGGTGGGCGGACAGACCAAGTTCGTCTGCGTGGATGGTCCCGAGTTTGACGGCCACCAAGTGGATTTCGACGAAATGCTGCAACGCATGGGTGCTTTCCGCGATGAGGAGCAAGCCGAAATGGCACGTTTCTTGGCCCACGAGCAGACAAACGAGGCACAGGATGCTCCGCAAAGTCCTCAGACCGCCACGCTTCAAGCACCCGTAGATATTCCTGCCCCAGAGGCTGCCTTCTGCGAAGGATTGGAGGACAAGAGCCGCGATGCCGCTTGGCGCGTAGCCCTTCGCGCCGCCAAGAAGCCCCGCGAACGTATGGACACACCTCGCTGCCAGATGAACGAACTGGAGCCAAGTTATCGCGCCCACAAATTGCGCGAAGAGGTGGCGCAGGGACTGAGCGTGCAGGAAGCCATGCGCGAGGCCACGCGCTGCCTGGACTGCAACAATCCCGGCTGCGTGCAAGGTTGCCCCGTGAATATCAATATCCCGCGCTTTATCAAGCACATTGAGTGCGGACGTTTCCTCGAAGCCGCTGCCACACTGCGCGAAACGAGCGCCCTGCCTGCCGTCTGCGGCCGCGTATGTCCGCAGGAGAAACAGTGCGAATCGCGCTGCATCCACCTCAAAACGGGTGGCAAGCCCGTAGCCATTGGTTACCTGGAACGCTTTGCCGCCGACTATGAGCGCGAGCACGGCCAACAGGAAGCACAGACGGCTGCTGCACCTGCCGCACAGGCCGAGCAGAAGAAGATTGCCGTTGTCGGTAGCGGCCCCGCAGGCTTGAGTTTTGCAGGAGAGATGGCCCATCTGGGCTATGCTGTGACCGTATTTGAAGCATTGCACGAAATTGGCGGCGTATTGAAATACGGCATTCCCGAGTTCCGCCTGCCCAATTCGATTGTGGACCACGAGATTCACTCGCTCGAAGCCGCAGGTGTCACCTTCATCAAAGACTGCATCGTTGGGAAAACCATCACCATTGACGAACTGAAAGCAGAAGGCTATGCCGGCATATTCATTGCCTCGGGCGCAGGCCTGCCCAACTTCATGGGCATCCCCGGCGAGAATCATTCGGGCGTGATGTCCAGCAACGAATATCTGACGCGCGCCAACCTGATGGATGCTTCCAATGCAGCCACCGATACGCCCATTCCCCACGGCAAGCACGTTATCGTTGTTGGCGGTGGCAACACGGCCATGGACTCCGTGCGCACAGCCCTGCGTCTGGGAGCCGAGACGGCCACCATCGTTTACCGCCGCGGTGAAGCCGAAATGCCTGCACGCGCCGAGGAAATTCACCACGCCCGCGAGGAAGGCGTTGAATTCCTCACGCTCCACAATCCTATCGAATATATTGCCGATGAGAAGGGCCATGTATGCGAAGCCGTTCTCCAGCAGATGGAACTCGGCGAACCAGGTCCCGATGGCCGTCGCCGTCCCGTGGAGATTCCGGGTGCCGTCAAGCGCATCCCCGCTGACCTCGTCATTGTGAGCATCGGCGTATCGCCCAACCCCATCCTGCCGCGCTCCGTGGCAGGTCTCGAACTGGGCCGCAAGGGAACGATTGCCGTTGACGACAACCTCCAGACCTCCATCCCCACACTCTATGCAGGCGGCGACATTGTCCGCGGCGGAGCTACCGTTATCCTTGCCATGGGCGACGGTCGCCGAGCAGCCCAGCAGATGGACGCAGCCCTGCGGGAAAATCAGCAGTAATCGCCCAAAAATCTGGTTTACTCAGAGAAAAACTTGGCAATTCTGCCGCGCCAATCATCGAAAAAACAATAGCAAAGCACATTAGAATAAAATAATAATGTACCTTTGCCCTGCGAATAACCAACATATTCTATAACCTTTTATTTATACGACATGGAATATTCTCATGAAGTTCAGAACATGTGTTGTGTAGCCAAAGGCCCCAACCATGGTCCCGCTCCTATCCCCGAGGAAGGAAAGTGGGTACAAGCAAAGGAAATCAAGGACATCTCTGGTCTGACTCACGGTGTGGGTTGGTGTGCTCCCCAGCAGGGTGCATGCAAACTGACGCTCAACGTCAAGGAAGGTATCATCGAAGAATGCCTCGTTGAGACCATCGGCTGCTCTGGTATGACTCACTCCGCTGCAATGGCCAGCGAGATTCTGCCTGGCAAGACCATCCTCGAAGCCCTCAACACCGACCTCGTGTGCGATGCCATCAACACCGCTATGCGCGAACTCTTCCTCCAGATTGTTTACGGACGTACGCAGTCCGCTTTCTCTGAGGGCGGTCTCGTAATTGGTGCTGGCCTTGAGGACCTTGGCAAGGGTCTTATCTCTCAGTGCGGTACTCTCTATGGTACGAAGGTAAAGGGAAGCCGTTACCTCCAGCTCACTGAAGGCTATATCACCAAGATGTTCCTCGACAAGGACGACCAGGTTTGCGGCTATGAATTTGTACACATGGGCAAGTTCATGGATGCTATCAAGAAGGGCGTTCCTGCCGATGAAGCACTCAAGAGCGTTACCGGTACCTATGGTCGCACCAAGGAAGAAGATGGCGCAGTTAAATCAATCGATCCCCGTAAGGACTAAAACAAGGAGGAATTATTATGCTTAGAGAAGTTAAGTTCGAATCTCAGGACCGTCGCATCAAGCAGATTCTTGCTTGTTTGAACGCACACGGTATCGCTTCTATCGAAGAGGCAAACGAAATTTGTGAAAAGGCTGGTCTCGACCCCTACAAGACTTGTGAGGAAACGCAGATGATCTGCTTCGAGAATGCCAAGTGGGCCTACGTTGTAGGTACTGCCATCGCACTCAAGGAAGGCGCAAAGGATGCTGTAGAGGCCGCTAATTATATCGGTGAAGGCTTGCAGAGCTTCTGCATCCCCGGTTCCGTAGCCGACGACCGCAAGGTGGGTATCGGCCATGGCGAACTCGGTGCACGTCTGCTCTCTCCCGACACCAAGTGCTTCGCATTCCTGGCTGGCCACGAGAGCTTCGCAGCTGCCGAAGGTGCTATCAAGATTGCACAGATGGCCAACAAGTCAAGACCTGCCGACAAGCCCCTCCGCTGCATCCTCAACGGTCTTGGCAAGGACGCTGCTATGATTATCAGCCGTATCAACGGTTTCACCTACGTACAGACTCAGTTCGACTATTTCACGGGTGAGCTGAAGGAAGTAAAGCGTATCGCTTACTCGAACGGTCCTCGTGCTGCCGTCAACTGCTACGGTGCTGACGATGTTCGCGAAGGTGTTGCCATCATGTGGAAGGAAGATGTGGACGTATCCATCACGGGTAACTCCACCAACCCCACGCGCTTCCAGCACCCCACCGCTGGTACCTATAAGAAGGAGCGCACCCGCAAGGGCCTGCCCTACTTCAGCGTAGCCTCTGGTGGCGGTACGGGTCGTACGCTCCACCCCGACAATATGGCTGCTGGTCCCGCTTCCTACGGTATGACCGACACCCTGGGCCGTATGCACTCTGACGCACAGTTTGCAGGTTCCAGCTCCGTGCCCGCTCACGTTGAAATGATGGGCTTCCTCGGTATCGGTAACAACCCTATGGTAGGTTGCACCGTAGCCTGCGCTGTTCAGGTTGACCTCGCGCTCAACAAGAAGTAAGAGCAATCCCACATTGATTGCTTTCTTTAGAAGCCTATAAATAATAATCGGGCTGCAATCCGCAAAAGGTTTGCAGCCCGATTTTCATTTCCAACACCTACACCAATCACTTTTTGATAAGTGATGCCAGCACGATAATATTGTGCAATTACGTAGGTGAAGGGAGGTGCTTATATTATGAACAAGCGGTTACATTGTGGAGCTTGGAACGGGTAGTTTGGAGCGTGGAGCATGGAGGGTGGACTTTGGAGCGTGGAGCATGGAGGGTGAGAAGTATAGTTTGAAATTCCATAGTTGTAAATCCTGTTGGCTATTGCCATTCCCGCTGAATAACCATAATGCAAAAGTATAAAAAGAATTGAGAACAAAGAGGTAAGTTGATTCTCGCCAGTTTATTCTACGCAGCAAGAGAGGGAGGGCCTACCTGCGCCTAGCCAATGACATCGTTCGCTAGCAATTCGTCATTGATAGAAAATTCAATCATATATGGTAAGTTCCATTAATTAGTTTCAAGTTATTCTTGAACTTTTTCACAAAAACAAAACAGAAACCACGTGGGTTATCAATGGAAATGTTTATATTTGCGGAGCGTTTGGAAAAATTTTCCCTCGCTAAAACCTTGCATAACAATTCTAATACTCAATACACTTATGGAACAGATTGTTGAAAAACCCTATGTGATTGGCCTGGATATGGGCGGCACAAACTCCGTGTTTGGAATCGTTGACCAGCGCGGTACTATCAAATCGCAAACAGCCATCAAGACGCAAGCCTATCCCGATGTGAAAGACTACGTGAAGGCAGCTGTCGAAGCTTTGCAGCCCGCTCTGGACGTAGTCGGCGGCATTGACTATATAAAAGGTATGGGTATCGGTGCGCCCAACGGCAACTTCTACACGGGCAACATCGAATACGCAGCCAATCTGGTCTGGGAAGGCGTTGTGCCCATTGCACAGATGTTTGAGGATGCCCTCGGCGTGCCTTGCCGCGTGACGAACGATGCCAACGCTGCCGCTATGGGCGAAATGACCTATGGCGTGGCCCGCGGTATGAAGAACTTCATTATGATTACCCTTGGCACAGGTGTAGGTAGCGGTATCGTAGTTGATGGCAAGATTGTTTACGGTAGCGATGGTTTCGCTGGCGAGCTGGGCCATTTCGTAGTAGATCATACCCCCGCAGGACGCAAGTGCGGATGCGGACGCAGCGGTTGCCTCGAGACGTATTGCTCAGCAACGGGCGTAGCACGTACGGCGCGCGAAATCCTGGAGAAATCTGATGCCCGCAGCCTCCTGCGCGAAATGAATCCTGCCGAGATTACTTCGTTCGACGTATTCAAGGCTGCCGAAAAGGGCGATCCCGTGGCTCTCGAAATCTTCGAATTTACGGGTCGTATGCTTGGCACCGCCTGTGCAGACTTCACCACATTCAATACGCCCGAAGCCTTCGTGTTCTTCGGTGGTCTGACCAAGGCTGGCGACTACCTGATGAATCCTCTCCGCAAGGCTTACGACGAAAATGTGCTCAGCCTCTTCAAAGGCAACGCCAAACTCCTTATCTCATCGCTCAATGGCAGCGAGGCCGCCGTGCTCGGAGCCAGCGCCCTTGGTTGGGAGTAGGCGTGTATCTAATTGAACGATTATCAATTTAATCGATAAGCTTGTGGCTATCGTGCAGTTGTTTCTCCATTTGGTTCGTAATTCTATATGGCGACTAAACAACGATGCGATAGCCACAATGGTATCTAAATAATCATTATACAATAAGCAAGTATAATTCCTACCATTCATATTGTTCAATAAACAAACAACTAAACCTTATGGATTTAAGAATAGACAAGAATCTTTCCTCATTTCTCAAATTTCTTGCAGCTATTACTGTAGCGCTACACCACTATTCACAATACGTCTGCGCTAACCATCTATCTGAGAATATTCTTTATAAAGTCTTGAGTTCACAGGGCGGTTACTTGGCCGTAGGCATCTTCTTCTTTCTTTCAGGCTATGGACTAATGGAAAGTGAAAAGAAACACCATCTGTCTCCGATCGGTTTCATCAAAAAACGATTCCTTCGCGTTTACCTACCAGTGTTACTTGTGACGGCTCTCTGGCTTCCTACAAGGGCATATCTATTTGGTGAGCCACTCCGTACGGGGGGGGTAATCTATGACCTCTTCTGGGGATTTCACGATGGGGTTCTATGGTTCGTGCGTGCTCTACTTCTTCTCTATCTATGCTTTAGTTTATTTATCAGGATTAGGGAGAAATACAACCAGACTATAACCATAATTAGTATAAACCTTCTCACCTTATGTGCTATAGCTGTACTGCAAATCGTCATCGGCTTGGCCGATTATAGCATTATATCCATTCCACTTTTTACAATAGGTATTCTAGCCTCCATTTTCAACAAAGGTCAGACCCGACAGACACTCATCTATCTAGTTGTTTGGAGCATCTTCATTTCTCTATATTTATTGGGCAACTGGGCATTGATGATACATGCACTATTTAATTATGCCTTCATCTTTGCTGCAATCCTTATTTTAGCGTTATTCCCCATAAGGAAAACGTGGGCAGTACCCTCCATCATAGGAGATATTTCCTATGATATTTATTTGGTTCATAATAAGGTCCTGGTGGCCCTTAAATTTCTATTTCCTATCGTCCCATTATACTGGTTTGTGGGATTGTCTATAATAGCAACAGGACTATTTTATCTGATAAGAAAAGCATTGAAATTATAATATCTCTATACAGAAATCCAGTCCGTACTCACACCTTGCTCAGCAAGGTGCGGTACATTTCTTAGCAATGTGAACACC